>JAZNRI010000017.1:0-2164 GCA_045590655.1 Lachnospiraceae bacterium
CGGTGGTCTGGATACCACAGCCATTATTCCCTGGTTAAAAGAGAATTTTGACTACGAAGTTATCTGCGTATGTATCGACTGCGGTCAGGAAAGCGAACTTGACGGACTTGAGGAACGTGCAAAGTTAAGCGGTGCAGAGAAACTCTACATTGAAGACGTAATCGATGAATTCTGTGACGAATACATCGTTCCCTGTGTACAGGCACACGCAGTTTATGAAAATAAGTACCTTCTCGGTACATCTATGGCAAGACCTGTTATCGCTAAGAGATTGGTTGAAATCGCACGTAAAGAAGGCGCTACCGCTATTTGCCACGGTGCAACCGGTAAGGGTAACGACCAGATTCGTTTCGAGCTCGGTATCAAGGCACTTGCTCCCGATTTAAAGATTATCGCAGCATGGCGTAATGATAAGTGGACAATGGATTCCCGTGAATCAGAAATCGAATACTGTGAAGCACACGGCATCCACCTTCCTTTCTCAGCTGACAGCAGCTACAGCCGTGACCGTAACATCTGGCACATCAGCCACGAAGGTCTTGAGTTGGAAGATCCCGCTAACGAACCTAACTTCGATCACCTTTTAGTTCTCGGTACAACTCCCGAGAAAGCGCCCGAAGAAGGCGAATATGTAACACTTTCTTTTGAAAAGGGTGTTCCTACCGCTATCAACGGCAAAGCTATGAAGGTTTCAGACATCATCCGCGAATTAAACAAGCTCGGCGGAAAGCACGGTATCGGTATTGTTGATATCGTAGAAAACCGTGTAGTTGGTATGAAGTCCCGTGGTGTATATGAAACACCGGGCGGAACCATTCTTTACGAAGCACATCAGCAGTTGGAAGAACTCATTCTTGACAGAGATACATATACTTTGAAGAAAGACCTTGGCAACAAGTTTGCTGATATCGTATACGAAGGAAAATGGTTCACACCGATTCGTGAAGCTCTTCAGGCATTCATCGAATCTACACAGCAGTATGTAACCGGCGAAGTTAAATTCAAGTTGTACAAGGGTAACATCATTAAGGCAGGTACTACATCTCCTTACACATTGTACAACGAAAGCATTGCTTCCTTCACAACAGGTGATATGTACGACCACCACGACGCAGAAGGATTTATCAATCTCTTCGGTCTCTCATGCAAGGTACGTGCATTAAAGATGCAGGAAGTTGGCGAATTAAAGAAATAAGGATTTGTTAAAATCAATACAAAAGATACAAATCAGGTAACTTAAAGTTTAAGTGTTTTAGAATTTACAGGGTGGCTTTTATGGAAACAATCTACTGGCTCATTTCTTATGTGGTTATTATTAATATCATCGCTTTTGTTGCGATGGGCATTGATAAGCGCAAAGCTAAGAAACGTGCGTGGAGAATTCCGGAAGCCACCCTTTTTATTCTTGCTGGTGTTGGCGGAAGCATCGGTGCGATTGCCGGAATGTATACCTTCCGTCATAAAACAAAACACCGCTCTTTTACCTGGGGAATGCCCGCCATTCTTATTGCCCAGATTATCTTAATTGCCTTACTGTTCTTCTTTGCGGGAGACATTAAGCTTTTATAGTTACATTAATATAACATAAAATGATTAGGGGACAGTTCATTTTATAAGTTAAAAACATTTTATTCGGACTTATCAAATTATCATAAAAGGGAAAACAAGGAAAACATTATGCATATAGCAATTTGTGATGACAACATTGCGGACCGTAAACACCTGGAACGTTTGCTCCAGCGCGAGTCGGACCGCCGAAAAGATACAGCAGGAATTCTTTATATCGACTCCTACGGCAACGTAGATGCATTGACCAAGTCGCCCATGATATACGACTTGTTTTTTATTGATATGACGCAGCTTCCTCCTCATGGTATGGAAACTGCTATTTTGTTGCGTGAAGTAGGTGTGACGGCTCCCATTGTATTGTGTACTTCAAGTATCCGATACGAGGATTATGCCAAGCCTCCCACAGGACTCATATATATCAACAAACCTTTTAAGACGGAAGAATTGACTGCTATAGTCGACAGTGTGGAAGTCCGTAAAAAGAACACTGCTCCCACCATTGAAATCCGTGATGACTTGAATACTTATTACGTGCATGAAGAAGATTTCATTTATGCTTATCCCGACGGATACCGCACCAAAATTGTCTTAAAAG
>JAZNRI010000018.1:0-5111 GCA_045590655.1 Lachnospiraceae bacterium
TTGCTCTTGCTGCAGTGATTCCGCCATTGTTATCTACATATAATTCATAGTCATTTGCATAAATGGTTTTCTTAGCTGCAGAAAGATTTACACCATCCAACACAAGATTGGTTGAAAGGGTTACGTCAAGGCTTGTGGTAAGCTTCACGCTTGTTGCCGTTGCACTTTCACTCTTTACGATTGCAATCAGGTTCTCAGGTAAGTCTGTTAAATCTGCTCCACTGGTATCGCAAAGAAGTTCGATAACATACTCTTCGCCATCTGCCTGGGCTGCAACATATTCCTTTGCTTCATTGAAGCTTGCAAACTGGGGATTGAATTCTCCTCTTTCTCCGGCCGCATATGCATATGCCACAAGACCTGCAGTCTTAATTACCTTACCGCTCTTGGTTAAAAGCCAGTATACATCGCTTGTTCCCGTCATAATGTTCTGTGTATAGAACTGTCCTGCAACTGCATTCTCTGCGGTTACCATTGCTGTTCCTGCCTTAATGGTTGCAAGGTTACCTTCTTTATCTACACGGTTAATGCATACCAGTGAGTTTTCACCAATGTTTACGTTTCCGTTAATGGTAAATGCCTTACCGGTTAAAATACGAACTTCCGCATACTCACCGTTTAATGTAAAGTCACCTGTGGTTAATGTACTCCTACACCACAGCACTGCATTATCTGCCATAATTACTTCTCCGGCACACTTTGCAGTTCCGTTAATTACAACATCCACATCAGCACTGTCAAGGTTAGCAATGGTTACACTTGTTCCCGCAGGTACTGTTAATGCATTCACTGCAGTATTGCAGAGAGTAAGGTTTGCACCGTTCTTTAAAGTCACGCTTGCATTTGCCTTTGTTGAGTTACAAAGAGCCACATTTCTGACTTCCACATTTGCGCCTTCCACAATGAAGGTTCCCTTGAAAGTAAGGGTTGCCATATCATCGCCCGAAGTAGAAATCAGAACTTCCTTATATACATCACCCTGGATGGTCTTAATGGTTTCCGTTGAAATAACATCCTTTTCCAAACGGATTACGTACTGACCGGCATACTGGTTATTTAAATAATCGATGGCATCATTGATGGTTGCAAACTGCATTCCTTCCGATGCATCTGCCGTTGTCCAGTCACCATAGTAATTACTAAATACGGTAATAACCGGAGTACCTACTTTAATGACATTTCCGCTTCTGTAAATCACCTTGTCTTCTGCAAGTCCGTTTACCATAAATGCTGTGATATCGGCCTTGCTACATGTATCAATCACCGCTGTTCCTTCTTCCAGAATTGCAGGATTTCCGTCAGCAAGCTGGGGATATAAATTCAACTGTCCGTATACATAGTCACTAATTGCAAGCTTTTTGCCGATGTTATAGTGTAACTCACCTAAATCATCTGCCCAAATGTGTCCAACGGAAATATCTCCTAATGCATACATTTCGCCATATACATCCAAGTATTTTACATTACTAATGTTGCCAGAAACATCTAAACGAGTTTCACCAATAACCTGCATATAATTTACTTTGTCAATCTTGGCAACATCTGCATTGGTTATAATAGTAAGTTCACCATTTCCACCTACAATATTACCGACATTTTGTACGTTATCCAGGACAAGTTTTTTGCCTTTTATCTCGATATTTACAGGCTTACCTTCTGCTCCGTATTCCAGTTTTGCATTACGGATTTCCAACTCTGTGGTCATGGTAAGTTTTGATGATGAACATTTAATTACGGGGGCTGCTGTTTCATTATCACCCACAAGAGTAATCTTCGATGCATTGGACGGCAACTTACCGATTACCTTATCATTTACTACCTTAATGGTATAAGGTCTTGTTTTGTCACCTTCTTCATCAAATCTTTCGAGCAAATCGCTCCAGTTTCTAAAGCTACCGAAGTTATTGCCGCTTACGTCTGTTACATAGTAGAAAGGTTCAATCTTCTTTGTATAGAATGTATAACAACCGTCTTCATCCACCTTAGAAGCCTCTTCATACTCGCTACTCATACAAAATACATCAAGTCTCTCAATATCATTAGAATAATTATTAACTGTTAAAGAAGTTCCTCCTTCTTCATTTCCGTTAAGAGTTATTTTCATAGTCTGTCCGGTAGGAATTATTAAATTATTTACAATATGACTACCGGTTCCGGTAAATGAAATATGATAATCTTTTGATATTCTACCACAGCTTAGTGTATCTGCTTGCAATATGGCATTCATAAGTACATGACTGCCTTCCGTGTGGAACGTTCCGTCGATTATTAAATTATTATACATATAGCAATATCCGGCATTTATTACTGACATTCCCTTAGTCTGCAAGTCCGTGTCTGTCATTAAACAAACATTTGTAAATGTCACCGGATAATTAACTATGCCGTCTGAATCGCCTATGCTAAGGCTCACATACTCACTCTGTACATTCTCAACAGTAAGACTCTTCGCCTTCTCCGGGAAATCTGAAATTCTCATATCCCACATAGGCTCATCACCCATATCGCCTGCATTATAAGGCATAATAACATAATCATACTCTGCGTTATCGATATTCTCAATTCGATCAATTACGTCATCCATACACGTAAAATATTCAGTCACGCCATTATATGTCAAAATAATTTCAGGTACATTACCCGCAACATACTGGTAAATGCCGGCACCGTCTGCGGTTTTGATTCTCTCAAGCGAATAACCTTCAATATATTCTGCACTGGTTAACTTAACATTCCACCATGCCGAACCTGCGCCTGCGTTTGTTAATTCAAATACAGTAGGGTAACTTAAAGAACCCCATTGCACCTCTAAGCTAATTATCTGCTCTACATCAGCCAAGGTAATATCGCCAACTTTTAGCCGAGGATACACTGTTGTATAGCTTCCGTCATCATTTTCATATTGACTGCCGGCATAAATAATCTTGGATTCCTCTGAAACTGTTCCGGTATATGTGATTTCATCAACTTCAACCATTTCCTGAACATACAAAGTTGCATTTGCCGGAAGGCTGACGGTATCAATTGCAACACCGCCGCCACAACCCAAATGCACAATATCACAATCTGATATTGTAACATCAGTAAAATTACCGCTTAACCATACATAACACCCCTGAAATTCTAAAGGATAAGCTGCATCTACATACTCAAAACGGAATCCGCCCATTCCGCTTTCAACAAGCTTACTGTCATCTTCACAAATAAAAGTAATCTTCTCGGCATAAGTGGGCAACTGACGTTTGTAAACCCAATTAGTCGTCTCTGTAATTGCTTCCTTCTTCCAAATAACAGTATACTCTGTATCAAAACTTGCTAACTCGTCAATTCTCTCACAAACCTGCTCATATGTCTTATATTCTTCAGTCACAGAATCATAGCATAATTCAAAATTAACAGTTTTATTTTCAGCTAATTTTACAGAAGTGGTTCCGTCTCCATTGTCCACTAATTCCAAGTTCCATATTGTTGCATCTTCATTTTTAATCTGGTTTAATGCAATATCATCTGATGTTGTCAAAACAACATAACCGGCTGCAAATCCCCAATCATCAACATTTAATCTAAATGTAGATTCCGTACTATTAATGGTGTCAATGATAAAATGCACATCTTCACCTGAAGGATTTCCATTATCATCATAAGAAGCAGCACCAAACAAGTAGCTATATGTATCAAAATTACATATACCAATATTTATCTCTGTGCTGCAATTCAGAGAAGAAGGCAACTGTTTTACATCACTATAATTTAACGATAACGTCTCAATAGAAGGTGCTGCCTCACCATCCACACCATGAACAGTAATTGTTGAACCATTCATTACAACTTCATTCAAATCGCATCCCGCAGGAAAAGCAACATATGTATTAAACGTCAACTTAATATCCGTTGTAACACATTCTCTCGCCTGATAATTCAACCCGCTACTTTCCGTAGGTCCACAGAAAATCAATTCTGCCGCTTCTGTAGGGAAATTATTGTTAATATATGCCCATTTTGTTCCCCACTCATCTTCAGCCGGCTGTACACATGTAATCGTATACACATTATTCTCATTTCCTATTTCATCAATGCGGGCAGAAACAGCGTCAAAACCTTCAAAACCCTCTTCAGTTGTGGTTCCATAAGACAAATTATATATATCTGTTGTCTCACCCTCCAACAAAATTGTTCCGTTCTCAGATAAAATATCTAACGGTTCAATGTCCCCTGTTTCTTCACTTGCTTCATCAATAACCTCATCCGAAGTAAGTTCTTCTGCAGGTAAATCTGCTTCTTCCGATGTAATCACTTCCACATCCGAAGCCGGATTCTCTGCGCCGATTTCTGATGATACTTGTGATTCTTCCACAAGCACATCATCTGCTGTTACCGCTTTTACGCCAAGGCTGTTTGTGGGCATCAAAAAGACGCACATTACAAAAACGAGTACCATAGCCGTAATTCGCTTAAAAGCATGTTTCTTCATTCCTCTTTCCTCCCTTATTTATTGCTTTTACAAGCTGTAATCTTAATTATAGTACGACCCATTACAAAAAGCCATACAAAATACACATTTTTTTCACATTTTCCCATTCTTTTTTATTGATTTTATACAAAAAACACCCCGAAATACCTTATTGGCATCCGGGGTATCTTCATTTTTTTATTAACTTTTCAGATCTTCTCTTACATCTGCAAATACCTCAGCACTCATTTCATAAGATGCGTTCTTTTATACGAGCCTTACTTATTAACCCATGGCATATCCCGTAAACTGAGGACACTTGAAGGTTCCGTCCGGTCCCACCTGTACATTGTTGATGGTACTGTCCTTTGCAGTAAAGGTTACGATTCCGCTGTTCACGATTATTGCATTCAGTTCCTTTGCTCTTGCCGCGGTAATTCCGCCGTTGCCTTCTATAAATACAACACAATCGTTCGCATTGACAGTCTTCTTGCCTGCCGCAAGGTTTACACCATCCAATACAAGATTGGTTGAAAGGGTTACGTCAAGGCTTGTGGTAAGCTTCACGCTTGTTGCCGTTGCACTTTCGCTCTTTACGATTGCAATCAGGTTCTCAGGTAAGTCTGTTAAATCAGCACCACTGGTGTCGCAGAGAAGTTCA
>JAZNRI010000019.1:0-8362 GCA_045590655.1 Lachnospiraceae bacterium
GTTAAGGATATGACCGAAAGAATGTATACGGATTCTTATGTAAGAAAGTACAAGCTCTTTATGCCTTTATTAACAATCTTGCAGAAACCAAAGGATGTGCCAAGATTTATTACGTTAGCAAAAGCAAACCTTACCTGTAATGCTTATGATGAATTAGACAAAATTCAGTGTCCGGTATTTGTAATTGGCGGTTTGCAGGATAAGGTAACCAGTGGAGAGGCTTCCATAGAAATAGCAGAAAAGCTTGGATGTAAATGTTTCATGTATGATGACTTGGGACATACGGCGTATGAAGAAGCAAAGGACTTTAATCAAAGAGTATATGATTTTTTTATGATATAAATGCGTTTGTGGACACTGGAAATTTTCAGTCTTACAGAGTGATTGAAAGCAACAGAAGATTTGAATTTTCACATGAATGCAGATTAAATGAAATATGCAGGTAAATTAAATCAATCTGTTAAGAATTTGATAAGAATTTAATAGTAGTTTGTTAAAGAAATTTTTCTTGGAACCATATATAATACACCTATAAGCTGGATAAAAGATATTCGCAAAGAGAGGAGTTATTATATATGGTTTCGTCTATTTTAAGAACTGATAAGTTATGCAAGTCATTTTCAAACGGTGGCAGACAGCAACATGTGATAAAAAATATGGATTTAGAAATTATGGAGAATGATTTCACTATCATAATGGGAGCTTCAGGCTCGGGTAAATCCACATTATTATATGCACTCTCCGGAATGGATAAGCCGAATCTTGGAAAAGTATATTTTGGCGATGAAGAAATACAGGATTATTCCAATGATGAACTGGCAGTATTCAGAAGAGGTAACTGTGGTTTCGTATTTCAGAGTGTTTATTTATTAGAGAACCAGACAGTTCTTGATAATGTTCTGACCGGAGCCTTGATTGTGCAGAAGAATTCACCGGAGCTTGTACAGAAAGCAAAAGATTTATTGAAAAAGGTTGGTATCAATGAGGAAATGTGGGATAAGTATCCCAGTCAGTTGTCAGGTGGGGAAGCGCAGAGAGTGGGAATTGTCAGGGCAATTATTAATGATCCGAAGATTCTTTTTGCAGATGAGCCTACCGGAGCTCTTAACTCAGCAGCAAGCAAGGATGTGTTGGATATCTTCACAGAGGTACATAAGAATGGTCAGACAATCGTAATGGTAACCCATGATTTAAAGACGGCACTGAGAGGAAACAGAGTTCTGTTCCTGCGAGACGGCAAAGTGGAAGGTGATTATAGAATGCCAAGGTTTGGCGAGAATGATCAGAAAGAAAGAAGGGATAAGCTTTCGCAGTTCCTTGAAACAATGGGGTGGTAAAGAAAGATGAAAATACTCAGATTATCACTATTTAATTTAAAAAAGAATAAAAAAGAAGCATTATCTGTTATGTTTCTTACCGCAATTACCATGTTGCTTATGGGTATTTCTGTTTGTAACATAACAAAAGTAAACACGGTTTTTGATAATTCATTTGAGAAGACAGGTAGTGTGAATACTATAATTTGGTTTCCGGCAGAGGTATATCGTCAGGACTATAAAGATATTTTAGAAGATGATGACAGAGTGTCCCGTGTAGAGGAAGCAGATGCATTGTATTCTATGAGTGGTTCTTATAAAAAAGAGGATGAATTAATCGGAGCCAGCTTTTTCTTCGTAACAGAAAATTCTGAAAAAAAGATTGAAAATTTTAATCCGGAGACAAATTTGACCGAGGTTGAAATTAATAATTTCAGTCATCCTATATGGTTACCTGAATACTTTAAGTATAGTCAGAAATACGAAGTGGGTAATCCTTTTATTTTTGTCCTAGCAGGCAGGGAGTATCCTTTTGAAATTGCAGGATTTTATAATTCAGGACTTTTGAGCAATAACAGTAGGCTGAAATGTGTTATTTCAGAAGGAGATTATCAACTGCTTTCAACAGTTATGGACGAGGAAAAAGTTCTGGCTTATGACTGTGAGGAATCTTTTTTGCCATCTGAATATATATCATTGTGTTCAGACCAATCTTCTGAAAACGTCACAAAGTATTGTGCTTATACCAGAAAGAGTG
The DNA here is from genome assembly GCA_045590655.1 of Lachnospiraceae bacterium. Classification (GTDB taxonomy): domain Bacteria; phylum Bacillota; class Clostridia; order Lachnospirales; family Lachnospiraceae; genus UBA3766. Next base: position 2,074 of record JAZNRI010000019.1, read on the forward strand.
GCGAAAAAGAGAATACTACAATGTTTATTACGTTGTATCTGTACTTTTTGCTTGCAGTTTCTTTTATTACGATGATTTCGTGTCTTTTTATGATTCGTCACAAGATATCAAATGATATTGAGGACCAGATGCAGTCAATAGGTGTGCTTGAAGCACTGGGTTACAAATCCGGGGAAATATCGCTGGTTTATATTTTTGAGTATATGCTTACCGGAGGCGTTGGAGTTTTATTTGGAACGTTACTGGTAATACTAACGGACCCGATTCTTAACAGCATTATTGAAGGAATGATTGGAAAGCATGTGTATGGCGGTGTGAACCTTGGACTACAGTTTATTATTATGTGCATTTTGGTTCTTATCATTGTTTTGTCTGCTCTTGGAAAAGCAAAAACAGTAAAAAAATATCCACCGATGGTGGCGTTCAGAAAAGGAATTCATACACATCATTTTGGAAAAAATCGTTTTCCACTTTCAAGGGCAAAAGGAAATGTCAATCTGAGACTTTCCATGAAGGAGCTTACTGGAAATACAAAACACAATATCGGAATGATGATATGTATATTTGCAACAGCAACGGCAATTCTTTTGGGCTTTTATTTCTTTGACTTTTTGAAGGCCGGAGCTGCATCTATTGTGACAATTACCGGGTTAGAAGTTGGTGATGTAAGGGTGGAACTTATGGATGGTGTCAATCCATATGAAATTCGGGAAACAATACTGGAGTTTCCGGAGGTAAGAAAGGTATTGGTTACCTATCCGGATACTATGGTAGATGCAGAATGCAGAAGTGGAAATAACCAATATGAGCGGGGGTATCCAACAATTTTTGATGATTTCAAGGAAACAGAAAATGTTCATCTCATTGAAGGGCGTTATCCGGAACATAATAATGAGATTATGATTGCACATGGAAGAGCAAGAGATGGTGGGTTTACTATAGGAGACAGCATTGTCGTAATAGGTGAGGGAACTGAGAATAGTTATATTATTACAGGTATTGTTAATTCAATGAATAATGGCGGAATGAATTTATATTTTACATCAGAAGGCTACAGACGTTCTTTTCCTGCTGCCAGACCATCTAATATCGAAATCTATTTAGAAGAAGATGCAGACAGTCATGAATTTATGGAAAAACTGACGGCATTTTATGGAGGAAGTGTGGAAGACACCATAGAGAACAGTGTTTCTGTCAATAATGATGCAGATAGAATTAGTCAGGTTGCGGATGAAAAAATGGCACAGCTTATTTCTTTATACGGCGTAACAGATGTGGATTATGCTATTAAAATCGGAGATAGCGTTATAACCGGAAACAGCGAGAGATTTATTCTTCGTGAAGTTACTTTTACGGCTGAACTGGCAGAAGGTCTATTTGGAACGGTTGCCGTTGGTGTGAAGGCGATTTCGGCGGTAATTGTCAGTATTTCCCTAATTGTTGCGGCAGTAATTCTTAGTGTTCTTGCAGGAACAACCGTGAGAAGAAAGAGAAAAGAGCTAGGTATTATGAAGGCTATGGGATACACTTCAAAGGATTTGATGCAACAGATTGCATTTCGTATTATGCCAATTGCTTTTGTGGCAGTGATTCTCGCATCCGTTTGTTCCGTGCTTTTGATGAATGCTTTTGGTCTTGTTATGTTTGCGGTTATTCTTGATGTCAACTTTTGGATTATGATTCCAATTGATATATGTATACTTTTATTCTGTTATCTGGTGACCTATATCAGTGCAGGTAAAGTAAAAAAGATTTCAGTAACTGAATTGATGACAGAATAGCGTGAAAGGTGAGGTTATTTATATGAAACATAAAAAAAACAGGTTATTGGCGATGGTTCTTGCCAGCATGCTGGGAATCGTAGGGGTATTCTGGGGTAGCAGACAAGAGGTGTTAGCAGAGAAACCTTTTGTCAATGTAAATGAACAGAATGTACAGACCGATGAGGTCGTGAATGTATCGGAGGAAAAATTATACGGTATAGGTTCCGTCAGTAAGGTGTATGTTACGACGGCGGTTATGCAGCTTTCTGAAGAAGGAAAGATAAATTTGGATGCACCGATTACAGAATATATTCCGGATTTTAAGATGGCAGATGAAAGATACAAAGAGATAACCGTCAGAATGTTAATGAACCACACCTCGGGAATTATGGGCTCAAGTACTACGAATGGGATGCTTTATGAGGATAATGATACGCGTTACCATGATGAACTTCTTCAATCGCTTGCAGAACAAAGATTGAAGGCTGACCCGGGTGCCTATGCCGCCTATTGCAATGATGGTTTTGGATTATTGGAAATCATAGTTGAAAATGTAACCTGTATGAGTTATACAGAGTATCTTGATAAGTATATTGTCGATGAAATAGGGGCTGAAAATACAGGGACGCCGGCAAACAAATTTCAAATGGCGGGGATGGTTCCTATATACAAACTAGGAAATATCTTATATGACTATAATTATTGTATGAATCTTGGAAGTGGAGGCGTTTATGCCACCGCTTCTGAAGTGGCAGAGTTTGGTTCTACGTTTTTTACGGGAAATAATACACTTTTGACAGAGAATTCCAAAGATGAAATGGCAAGCTGCTGGACAGACGATCCTTACATGGACGGAAATGGTCTGGGTTGGGACTATGTGGAGATGTTACAGTACGAAGAAGCCGGCGTGAAGGTTTTGGGAAAGGGTGGTGATATTGGAAACCAGCATTCTCATTTGTTGGTAGCACCGGATGAAGAAATCAGTGTGGCAGTTCTTAGTAGTGGCGGAAACAGTGCATATAATGCTTTGATGGCACATGCTCTTTTAAAGGTGGTTTTGGAAGAAAGAGGAATTGAAGTTGAAGAAGCAAGTGCGGAGTCGGTAGAATGTCTTTGGGAAGTACCTAAGGAATATGCCAAATATGAAGGATATTATGCAACAAACAGTGAAATTTGGAATATCAGCTTTCCAGATGGGAAGTATATGCATCTTGAAAGGATTCTTTACAATAACACTATAAGTGAAGATTATATGTTTACCCATGATGGCAGATTTGTACGAATGGAGAGCAATTTAAGTGAGTGGGCAGACGAGGGGTATCCGCAACGTCCCCTTCGTCAAGACTATAATCAGGTAATATTGACATTTACAGAAGCGGAAAACGGAAAGGTATACATCAAGATAGATGACTTGATGCGTGTAAACGGCCTGGGGAACTATGTGAATCAAAACTACATTGCCCAAAATCTGGAGGAAAACCCTATAAGCGAAGAAGTACAGAGCGTATGGGAGGCAAGATGCAATCGGGATGTAGGAATATATAATCATAAATATTCTTCAACGGCTTATGACATACCAATTAGTAAATGTACGCTGATAAAAGAAGTGCCGGGATATCTGTTTGTCAGTTCAAAAGGATTCGGATTTCTTCTTAAGATTACAGGAGCTGATACTGCAGAAGCATTTTTAACCATTCCTAGTAGTACCAGTCGAGATTTGTTTGATTTATGGGTAGAAGAAGTTACTTTAAAAGATGGGGAATCCTATGAAATAATTTGTCTTAGTTCGGGAGATCAGTATAGATTTCTGGATGAACGTCCTGCCTTGATAAGTGAAGTAAGCGAGATAACTATATGTGGCGAAGAAGCAAGTTGGTATCAGATAGATGATGATATGGCAGGTAATATGATTAAGTTCATAAGACCTGAAGAAAGTGCCATATATGTTTATAATAAATATGGCGAGATGGTATACAGTACTCATATGCAGGATTGGACTGGAGGTATTCCGCTTCCTAAGGATGGATATATTGTTTTCCTTGGAGAAGATGGTGGGAAGATTGAGATTACACAATACGATTAATCTGTTTTTCGTGGCTTTCCTTAATTGCGTGCATGCATGGTTTTTTGTATAATGCTGTTAATAAGATATAAACTTTTAAGAGAGGAATAAATATGGATTATAAAGTTTTAATGATAGATGATGATGAAGTGATTGCACAGTCTACGGCAGAATACTTCAACATGTTTGATATAAAAACAGCATATGTAACCGGTTTTGAGGAAGCGGTGGATTTTTTAGAGAAGGAGCAGGTATCCCTGCTTCTTCTTGACATCAATCTGGGTGATAAATCAGGATTTGAACTCTGCAAAAGAGTAAGAGAAAATTACGATATGCCTATACTTTTTATCAGTGCAAGAACTAGTGATGATGATATGTTGACGGCTCTTAATATTGGCGGTGATGATTATATAAAGAAACCGTACACACTAAACATTTTGCTGGCAAAGGTAAAGGCAATCTTGAGCAGGTACGAGAAGGCAAAGGAAATGGCAGAGTATGTAGCCGGCAATCAGAAATCCGGTGATGCAAGCATCGGTATGAAACTTCAAACTGACAGAGAAGATGGTTGTATCAAGTTGACGGAGGAAATTGTTCTGGATACGAATGTGCATAAGATAAAAAGAGCAGATATCCAGATAAGTCTTAAGGCTATGGAATATAAGATGCTCCTGTATCTTTTGAAAAACAGGAACAGAGTTGTGACTAAAGAGGAACTTCTGAAAAATGTATGGAATGATGAATTTATAGGAGAAGGAACTTTGTCGGTACATATCAGACACCTTAGAGAAAAGATAGAAGCAGACCCCAAGAATCCAGAGATTATAAAAACTATTTGGGGCGTTGGTTATATGATTGAAGAATATTAATTTTAAGATGTTGAATCAATGAAATGTGAGAACATATATTACACCGGAGTGAATGATATGAAGAACTATGTAAGAATTGTTATTGTTGTATGTATCATATTTGTTATCGGTTTGCTGGGATGTCTAACGATTATGGATAGGCATTTGCATAATATTAGCGAAAACGATGTTGATGTAATACAGCTAAATGATATTAGAGAAACGGTAAAGCAAAACTGGGATGCACTTCAAAACCTGGATAGTGAAGAGTTTGAAGTGGATTTTGTCGTGCTTGATAATATAAATAACATACTTTATAGTTCTGATTCTATTGAGGAGAATGAGAAACTTACTGTTGAAGAAGCGATAAAGAACAGATATCCCTATTCTTATGTTGTTAGAGATAACAAAATTGTGGGTTGTGTTGTTATGCTTGATTCCGGCGAAGAGATATATATGAGCATAAGAAATAAAATGATTCTGGGATTTGGGATATGCGGACTGACTATTTTGTTGGGAGCAGTGTTATTTGCATTATACATTCAAAAGAATATTATTGTCCCGTTTAAGCAGATGGAGGACTTTGCGGGGAAGGTCGCGGAAGGAAAACTTGATGAGCCGCTTCTGACAGAGAAAAACAACATGTTTGGTGTGTTTTCTGAAAGCTTTGACATTATGAGAGAAGAATTGACAGAGTCGAGAAAGAGGGAGCAGGCGCTTCAGAGGAAAGAAAAGGAGCTGATAGCATCCCTTAGTCACGATTTGAAGACACCTATTACCGGAATTAAACTTTCGGCAGAACTTCTTAAGGCGAAGCTTATAATGCAGGGGATAGAGAATCTGGATCAGATTGCAGATAATATTTATAAGAAAGCAGACCAAATGGATTTTCTGGTAAGCGACCTTTTTTCCTATACGCTGGATGATTTGAGTGAATTTACGGTAAACTGTCAGGATGAAGAGTCGTGTGTGCTTAGCGATATCATCAAAAAGAATGATGATAAGGGTTGCATAGTTCAAAGTAGTATTCCGAGTGTGCTTATTCATATTGATGTGAAACGTTTGAATCAGGTGATTGGAAATATTATTGCCAATTCCTTTAAATATGCAGATACTAAAATTGATGTAAATTACAGAATCATAGAAGGATATCTAGAGATGCAGATAAGGGATTATGGTCCCGGTGTACCGGAGGAAGAACTGCAGCTTATAACCAATAAGTTTTATCGTGGTAAAGGTGTGGAGGATATCAAGAAGGAAGGTAGCGGTTTGGGACTTTACATATCGAAGACGCTTATGGAAAAAATGAATGGAGAAATGGTGTGTAAAAGTGATGGTGAAGGATTTGTTGCAATTCTTCTTATACCCCTTAGCTGATTGAAAATAATAAAAGATTTGAATTTTGAGGTTGATTTATGATAGGAATATATTTTAGTGGAACAGGTAATTCAAGATATGCATTAGAGGTATTTATAAGAGAATATGACAATAATTCTGTTCTGTTTTCTATTGAAGATAAAAACCTCATAGAACACATAAATAGTCATGACGAAATAGTATTTAGTTATCCTGTTCAGTATAGTGCAGTACCCAAAATCTTGAGTGATTTTATACAT
>JAZNRI010000020.1:0-16143 GCA_045590655.1 Lachnospiraceae bacterium
GGAAACCCTTAAGACCATTCAGGGTACTGCAGATAAGCATGTAGCAATTTTTAGTGCGAAAGAACAAATGGCAACCCTTACCTTCAAGGGAACCTTTATTGTGGATGGTGCAACGGTTGAAGTCATGAACGTGGACCTTCGTAATTCTGCAAAAGCAAACGCAAGCGTAACTTTAAAGAATGGTGCTAATGTTACATTGGGTGGAACCGCAGTGAATGCATTGACTGTACCTGCCGGAACAAGTGTATACATTGGCAATATTGTCAATGCTGATGTGGATGTTGTAATTAACGGAACTGCAAAATGTGCCGGAGAAGTGATTATGGCAGATAATGCAGTACTCTGGTGTAAAGGTGCCCTGACAGCAGGAAACTTCTCACTTGATGGTGAATTCGCTGAAGTTCGTATTTTAACAGGTAAGGCATTTACCATTAACGGAAACGTAAACATTGGTGAAGACTCACTGGTATGCATTAACCGCGTAGATAAAGAAGGTAACCTTGCAACCATTAAGGCAGGAACCGCAATGGTAACTGCAGAGAATGCAGTTGCAGGACAGTTCTATACACAGAACATTATGACGGGAACGGAAGATGTAAGCTGGCTCTTAACCAAGAGCGGTAAGGTCATTAAGACTGCAGGTCTTGTGGCATACGCATATGCGGCCGGAGAAAGAGGAGAATTCAATCCCCAGTTTGCAAGCTTCAATGAAGCCAAGGAATATGTTGCAACACAGACAGACGGTAAAGAGTATGTTATTGAACTTCTCTGCGATACCAGTGGAGCGGATTTGACAGACTTACCTGAGAACCTTGTGGCAATCGTAAAGAGTGAAAGCGCAACTGCAACAAGCGTGAAGCTTACCACAAGCCTTGACGTAACCCTTTCAACCAATCTTGTGTTGGATGGTGTAAATCTTTCTGCAGCTAAGAAAACCATTTATGCAAACGACTATGAATTATACATAGATAACAATGGCGGAATTACTGCGGCAAGAGCAACGGAACTTGATACAATTAACGTAAATAACGGAACCGTAACCTTCACTGCAAAGGACAGTACCATCAATAATGTAGAGATGGGAGTAGACGGAACCTTTAAGTGTCCTCAGTTTACTGGATATGCTATGGGTTAATTAACAAGACACCCCGGATACCAATCAGGTATTCCGGGGTGTTTTTTACAATTAAAATATTTTTTTATGTGGCAAAATATGATACAATATATGGCGTACAGGTAATAAGGATAAATACTTGTTAAAGGGACAGACTGGATATGGAGGAGCTAGAATGCTTTTAGATAAAATAAAAGAGTGCATTCCGGAAGAGTGTGGAAGTTTAATTTTTGTGGCTGATACAAAGAATTGCGGATTGCTTTATATAAATGCGGAAATGAAAGCAAAGTTGGGGATTACGCCTGAGGACGATTCTTATATTGGCAAGAAGTGTAGCGAAATTTTGCAAGAAATTAAACATTCTTGTGAGAATTGTAAGGAATGCGGTGCTTGCGATACCAAGAGATTTACGCGTGCATTGTATCACAACGAGGAACATGACGAATATTTTCAGGTTCGTTGGAAATCAATTGAGGTAGAAGGGCAAACGTTATATTTAGAAATTGCAGATGAGGTAACAGAACAAATTAAGCGGCAGGAGGATACTTTACATCAATTGGATCGTGAGCGTGTTCTGATTCGTTGTGCCAAAACATTGGGGCTGAAATTAGAGGTAAAAGATGCGCTGAATTTGTTGTTTGAAATTATCGGTAATTATTATAAAGCTACCAGAACGTATTTGTTTGAGATTGATTACGAAGAGAAAACGACTTCCAATACATACGAGTGGGTAGACAAGGAAGCTACTGCCGAAATAGACAATTTGCAGAATGTACCTATTGAATCTATACAACCGTTTTTGAATATGTTTGAAGAAAAAGGAATGTTTTATATTACGGATTTGGATGCTGATATATCCAAAGATACTTTGACATATCAGATTTTACGGGCGCAGGGGATTCACAGTTTATTAGCCGTGCCGGTGGTAAAAGATGATGAAATTGTAGGATTCCTTGGAGTAGATGATCCGAAGGATAATATTAAGGACTTCGATTTGCTTACCTCCGTTTTGTATTTTATACAGAATGATTTGGAAAAAAGGCGTGTTATGGAGCAGTTAGAGAAGTTAAGCTATGAAGATACCCTGACCGGTATCTATAATCGTAATCGCTATAATGAGGTGCGTAAAAACTATAAGAAGAAGGCTCCCGATAAACTGGGTATAATTTACATGGACTTGAATGGCTTGAAGAAAGCCAATGATACTTTTGGGCACGACTATGGTGATAAGTTGATTCGTAAAACAGCTAAAATTATGAAGCGTGTAGTTGGTAAGGATGCTTATCGCATCGGCGGTGATGAGTTTGTGGCAATTTGTCCCGATATTGAAAAGGAAGACCTTGAGAAGAAAACTTCAGAGCTGCGACAGTTAGCGGCTGAAGAGGGAATATCGGTGTCTATCGGTATTAGTTGGCGCGCTGAAGATGTGCAGATTAAAGAACAGCTCCGCGAAGCTGACAGTTGTATGTATGAAGAAAAGAAAATATATTATCAGCAGGAGAAAAATGTTTTTTAAGGTATAAAATTCCTCTGTTTACAGATACTACTAGCACAATAAGTGATAAAAGTAGAAACTGTAAGCGGAGGAATTTTTAATATGAAAGCAACTGGCATAGTAAGACGCATAGACGATTTGGGGCGCATAGTAATTCCGAAGGAGATTCGTCGGACATTAAGAATCAGAGAGAGTGATCCCTTGGAAATTTTTACGGATCGAGAGGGCGAAATTATATTAAAGAAGTATTCAACCATCGGGGAAATGAGCGGATTTGCGAAGCAATATGCAGATAGTTTGGCGCAGGTCTCGGGTAAAGTAGCGGTGATTGCGGACAGAGACCGATATATTGCGGTATCGGGAGGAATGAAAACCCTGTTGAATAAACATGTAAGCAAAGATGTGGAACGTAAAATGGAGAATCGTGAGCAGGTGTTGGCAAAGAAAAATGATAAATCATTTGTAACGTTAGCGGAAGATGAGAATGATGTAGAGATGCAGGTGATGGCGCCGATTATCAGCGAAGGAGATGTGGTAGGTGCAGTCTTTTTATTGTCTTCGGATGAAAGCATCGGGGAAACGGAGAAGAAGTTGGTTCTCTCCGCAGCATCCTTCCTTGGAAAACAGATGGAATTATAAAAAATCTTCTTCCAAAACCTGAATTTCCATATAATCAAAATCAATAGGCTCGATGAAGTTGTCCGCAGTAAAACGTGCTTTGCTCAAACGTTTAAAATCCGCAACAGTGGAATCGAGCCAAATTGGTTTGCAGAGATCAAATTCCACGCAGGCTGCATCTAATCCGTTAAAGATTTTATGCGTGCGGGTATCTTCGGAAACGTCTTCAATTACCGTATCTTTCACCAGTCGGCTGTCTTTTATAATTCTTACCCATAAACGAAACATAATGTGCAATCCTTTTTGAAAAATATTCGTGGACGGCATGCCACAAAATGTATTATAGCAGAAATAATTTAATTATCCAAATAAAAGTCCCCATAAATGAGGAGTGCCCCGATGTCGCTTCCGACACCGAGGCATTATGAAAAAAATTGTTAGCAATGTTAATGTCACATGAATGATTGTTTTCTTTAACTGTTTTTAGTATAACCAAGAAATATGAATAAAAAATGAACATAAAGTAAAAGTAGTTTAAATATTTCGTTTACATAATAATAATTTTAGAATGTGAACTTTCAACACTTTCATATTGTAAAACATTGTAAAAAATGATAAAATATATGCAATCTATGATTTTTTTCGTTTCGATAGATAAATGGGGCAAGTTGGAGGGAAAACGATGGATAATTTTATGGATAAACTGGCGCAGAAATATAATGCACAGGAAATGATTCGCGCAAATGCACAGGCGGAAGCATCTGAAATGCAGAGATTGCAGGAACAGGTTGCGGCATACGAAGGCATTTTGCAGGATATGCGCAAATTAAATTATAAAAATTCCGAATTAACAGATAGAATCTATGCTTTGGTAGATGAGAGTATCAGCAAGGTGCAGGGCGTACAGAAGTCCGGCGGAGATACCGGCGAGCTTGCAGCAAGCCTTTCGGATGAAATTATGAAGGCTGTAGACGAGGCTTTAAGCAACTTAGATACAACAGTGGGAACTGCATTGAATGAGTCTGTAAGCGGAGCTTTGATGGCACCGGTAGACCAGATGAAGCAGACAACCCAGGAAGTGACCGGTTCTGTGGCTGCGGTTCGTCAGATTGCGGAAGATGTGAAGGTTACAGCGGATGAAATTCGCTATGCTACCGATATGGTACGTTCTTCTGCAGACGATGTTACAAGTTCTGCAATGGAAGTTCGTAACTCGGTAGAAGGAATGCAGACTGCGGTTGCAGAAGTTCGCAATTCTGCTGACGAAGTGAAGGAATCTATGGAACAGATGCGTTCTACAGTTCACGGCGTGATGATTTCTACAGAAGATATGAAGATTTCTACGGAAGAGATTAAGGCAACTACGGAAGATTTGAAGAACTCTAATGAGGATTTGAAGTCTTCGGTAAGAACATCTGTTGACAATGCATTGTTGACCATCAGACGCGAGAACCGCGAGATTGCGGACCATTTGGAATATATCCGTACAACCGTAGATACCATTCAGAAGCCTTCTGCAGAAGAAGAAATGCGTAAGGCGGAAGAAGAACAGCGTAAGCTTGCGGAAGAACAGCAGAAGGAAGAAGCAAGACTGGCACGAGAAGCTGAGAATAAGAAAGCATTAGAAGAAATGTTCAGACAGTCTGATGACTTTGTACATAAAGAGAATGTTAAGGTATACCGTAATGTTCAGGCTGTTGTGGTAGATGAACTTAAGAATCAGACAGAGGGCTTGACCAAGCATAACCGTGAACTTTATACAAAGATGAAATCTGTTAAGGTGTTAATTATAATAGCAATCGGTCTTGGATTGATAAATATAGCATTTACCCTGCTTTCGATTTTTGGAATTATATAATGACGTAGTGATAGGCGGGCCGGTAGAAATATTGGTCCGCTTTTTACTTTTATAAAAGAATGAAAATGAGTAATGCAGAAGGAGAAAAAATGAAAAAAATTATTGTAGCAGCATTGATTATGGCAACTTTTATGATGGTGGGTTGTGGTAATGTCGCAGAGATATTGCCGAACGATGGTGATAATACCGATGTGGTAAATGATATGAATGCCCAAGAACTTGTTTCAGAAGATACAGTTGCAGAGACAAGAGAGTTACAGGAATACGCGCCTGCATCAGGTAGCTATACCATCAGCATCTACGAAATTGACGGTGGTTGGACCGTATATCCTGACACAGGTAATGAGGAGCAGTTGGTATTGGATAATGAAGATATGTCGTTTTCTATTTTGATGCAGTCATTCCCGAAAGTTTCGGATGCTTATCAGGACTTTGCATCTTTTGAAGAGTTTTACAGAACTGCAACAGCGTCTTCCATGGGCGAAGGAACTGTAGAAAATATCGATATTAACAATGCAGCAATTATAAATTATTCATCAATGTTATATACTGTGGATTCCCAGGGGTATACATTTTATGGACAGATTACCGTGTTTGAAACAGAGAATGCATATTATTCCTGCACAATTACCGGTTTGGATCAGATTTTTACCAAATATATTGATGAATATGAAGAACTTTACAATACTTTTACAGAAGAGTAAGAAGAACTGAAAGAAATATTAAAAGCGTATGCCATTTTCGGGCATACGCTTTTTCGTTTGATTAATACAAATAATCTTGTAAAATATACCAATTAAATTCTTGCAACGCCTGAATCTCTTGCGGCCTGGGCTACAGCCTTGGAAACTGCATCTTTGACACGCGGATCAAATGCTGCGGGAATGATGTAATCTTCGTTAAGCTCTTCGTCAGAAATTAAGTTTGCTAATGCAAGGGAAGCGGCAATCTTCATTTCTTCGTTGATATCTTTTGCACGAACGTCAAATGCGCCGCGGAACAATGCGGGGAAAGCAAGAACGTTGTTAATCTGGTTCGGGAAATCGCTGCGTCCTGTAGAAACTACGCGGGCACCACCTGCCTTTGCTTCATCAGGGAAAATTTCGGGTGTGGGATTTGCACAAGCAAATACGATAGCATCTTTGTTCATAGTCTTAACCATTTCTGTGGTTAAAGCACCGGGAGCTGACACACCAATGAACACATCAGCGCCGACAACCATATCTGCAAGAGAACCGGATCTCTTTTCTAAGTTAGTAAGCTTAGCCATTTCTTCTTTGAAAGGATTCATACCCTCTTTGCGGCCTTCGTAAACGGCACCTGTACGGTCGCACATAATAACATTTTTAACACCGTAAGAAAGAATTAACTTGGTAATTGCAGTTGCAGCTGCACCGGCACCGTTAACAACTACCTTGATTTCTTCTTTGGTTTTGCCCACAACTTTTAGTGCATTGATGAGACCGGCAAGTGTAATGATTGCGGTACCGTGCTGGTCATCGTGGAAAATGGGTATGTCACATTTTTCCTTTAATTTCTTTTCAATTTCAAAACAACGGGGAGCTGCGATGTCTTCCAGGTTTACACCACCGCAAGAGCCGGAAATTAAGTAAACAGTATTTACGATTTCATCTACGTCTTTAGATTTAATACAAAGAGGGAAAGCATCTACGTCACCAAAAGCTTTGAAGAGTACACACTTGCCTTCCATAACGGGCATGCCTGCTTCGGGACCGATATCACCTAAACCCAATACTGCGGTACCGTCTGTTACAACCAAACAGGTATTCCAACGTCTTGTATATTCATAACTCTTTTCGACATCCTTCTGGATTTCCAAGCAGGGTTCTGCAACACCGGGGGTGTAAGCCAAAGATAAATCATCTTTGGTGGAAACCGGAACGCGGCTGACTACTTCGAGTTTACCTTTCCATTCGCCATGTTTTTTTAATGATTCTTCTGCATAATTCATAATGCGCCTCCAAGATAACAACTATATTTGTGGTAATACTTTTATAATAAAAATAAAAACCAAGACTTAACATACTCCTTTTTTATCAAAGCGTCAAGTTTGTTTTGCGGAAAACCTTAACTTGACTTGCGTTCTTATGTGATGTTAGAATAAACTGTTATATTGTGGTTTATACGGAGCAAGTAAGTTTATGAAATTTATTACTCATTATCATAAAAAGTTAAAAGTGCACGCGCTGAAGTTTTTATTAGGCGCATGGGGCGTTGCTGCTTTCTTTTTGCCGCGTATTGAGTTCTATGAATCCACAGGTGACAATCGCTTTACTGTTTATTTGTATGGTGAAGAGGTGGGATATGTCGCAAATCAGGAGATGGTAGAGGATTGTATACGTGAAGCAAGACGTGAGCTGGCAATGGAAGCGGACGGTTTGTATATTGTGGAAGAGCCTGAAATATGCTTTGAAGGTGTAGAGGTTGTTTGGAGCAAGTGTGACGACGAAGAGACTGTAACGCAGAATATCAAGGAAGTTATGGCAAAGCACGAAAAAGAAACCTTAATCAGGGCGTATACAGTTAAAGTAAACAGCCAGACCGTGAATTTGCGTACTGCGGAAGAAGTGAATGCGTTATTGTCAGGTACGATTGCGCGTTATGATACGGAAGGCAGATATCAGTTGGGAATGGATTTGAATCCGGAACGTGAACTGAACGTGCTTACGGCTAATGTTACAAGAAGTAACAGTGAATATAATACATGGGACGTGTCGGCAGGTGCGGAGAGTGTAATGCCGGATGATATTGATGATTCTTATCTTACGGAACATATGGATTTTGACGAATTTGATTTGGGAATCCGTGAGATTGGTTTTTCGGAAGAAGTAGAAGTAGTAGAGGCTTATATTTTGGAAGAAGAGCTGAATTCCTTGGATGAAGCCGTGAATCTTTTGACGGAAGAGCAGGAGGTTCAGCAGATTTATGAAGTTCAGGCCGGGGATACCTTGTCTGAGATTTCCATTACAGTAGGGATTCCTATGGAAACCATTGTGGAAATGAACGGGAATCTTCTGGATAACGTTAATTCTACATTGAATATCGGTGATGAATTGATTATTACGGTTCCGGAACCAGAGTTATCAGTTGTATGGACAAGCCGCGAACATTACAAAGAAACATACGAAGCAGAAATTATTTATATACCCAATGATGAATGGTATACGACACAGATGGTTACTTTACAGGAGCCTTCTGCAGGCTTCCGAGAGGTAGTTGCGGATGTTACCTATGAAAATGACGATGAAATCAATCGTGCAATTGTAAAAGAAGAAGTAATCATGGAAGCGGTACCCAAGATTGTAGAGCGAGGAACTATTGTTCCGCCTACTTATGTGAAACCGATTTCCGGCGGACGTTTATCTTCAAGATTCGGTCGAAGATCTGCACCGACAGCGGGGGCTTCTACTTATCATAAGGGCGTCGACTGGGCTACTCCTGTGGGAACACCGGTATATGCATCTTCCGGCGGTACGGTGGCAAAGGCCGGTTGGGGTAGCGGTTACGGCTACGTGGTTTATATTAACCATCCGGATGGCAGACAGACAAGATATGCACACTTGAGTAAAGTGCAGGTATCTGTCGGACAGAGCGTATCCCAGGGTGACAGAATTGCATTGAGTGGTAACACGGGCGTAAGTTCCGGTCCTCACGTGCATTTCGAAATCTTGATTAATGGCAGACAGGTAAATCCCTTAGACTACTTATAAAAAGGATTTTGGTCGAAAGGTTTACATTTGACGTGTTTTGGTATATAATACTATAAGCATGATTGGGTTAGTGGGCTTACAAAACCTAATAAGTTGAGGTGTTTTATGGAACAGTACGCAATGAAAGGTGGCGTGCCTCTGGTCGGTGAAGTAGAGATCGGCGGCGCGAAGAACGCAGCGTTGGCAATATTGGCTGCGGCAATCATGACTGATGAAACCGTTGTGGTAGAGAACGTTCCTGATGTGCGCGATACCAATGTACTAATGAAAGCAATGGAAAGCGTTGGTGCAACCGTTGTGAAAACGGATCGTCACACAGTTAAGATTAACGGTTCGCAGATTGATAACCTTGTGATTGATGATGAACATATTAAAAAAATTCGTGCTTCTTACTATTTGTTAGGAGCACTCCTTGGTAAATACAAGCATGCGGAGGTGCCTCTTCCCGGAGGCTGTAATTTGGGAACCAGAGCAATCGACCAGCATTTGAAAGGTTTTCGTGCTTTGGGTGCCGATGTACGTGTAGAGCATGGCTTTGTAATAGCCGAAGCTGCCAAGCTAAAAGGCAACCACATTTTTATGGATAAAGTTTCTGTCGGTGCAACCATTAATGTTATGATGGCAGCGGTAATGGCAGAAGGTAAGACTGTAATCGAGAATGCGGCGAAGGAGCCTCATGTTGTAGACCTTGCCAACTTCTTAAACAGTATGGGTGCGAACATCAAAGGCGCCGGAACCGACGTAATTCGTATTAACGGCGTAAGCAGACTTCATAAGACGGAATATGCGATTATTCCTGACCAGATTGAAGCAGGTACTTTTATGATGGCGGCAGCTATCACAAAGGGCGATATTATGGTAAAAAATGTTATTCCCAAGCATTTGGAATGCATTTCTGCCAAGTTGATTGAAATTGGTTGTGAAATCGAAGAGTCGGATGATGCAGTACGTGTTGTGGCATCTAAGAGATTAAACAATACTCAGGTTAAGACATTACCTTACCCCGGTTTTCCGACAGATATGCAACCTCAGATAACGGTAACACTTGGATTGTCCAGCGGTATCAGTATTGTGACAGAGAGTATCTTTGATAATCGTTTTAAATATGTGGATGAACTTGCAAGAATGGGTGCTGATATTAAGGTAGAAGGTAATACGGCAATTATCAGTGGTGTAAGCAAGTATACAGGAGCCAGTGTATCAGCTCCGGACTTAAGAGCAGGTGCGGCATTAGTACTCGCAGGACTTGCGGCAGATGGTATTACTATTATTGATGATATTAAGTATATCGAACGCGGATATGAAGATTTTCCTCAGAAGATGTGCCATCTCGGTGCACATATGGAGAAGGTAGAGAGCGAGAAAGAACTGCGTAAGTTTGAAATGAAAATAAGTTAAAGAAAAGGACATTTCGTTTTGAAATGTCCTTTTTTAATGATTTTATAAAATAGCATCAATATGTAAATCCGGTTCTTTGGATAAATCCAAGAATTTATCGCCTTGTTTAATAACCGGTTTGGATAAAAGGTGTTTGTTAATAAATACGACCGTTCCGGTTTCGCCGTTGCTTAGTCTGACTTCATTGTGAAGATAGGTATTTACGATGTTTTCTAAGAAGATTAAAATGTATTCCGGATCGTATTTCTGAAGACCTTCGGTTTCGAAAATTTCAATCACGCGGAAGGGACACATAGAGCCCCGGTAAATTCTGGCGGAGGTCATGGCATCGTACACGTCAGCAATTGCCACTGCCTTGGCATAACGGTCGATTTTATCCGCCTGTACGCCTAAAGGATAGCCTGTGCCGTCGCATTTTTCGTGATGCATTAATGCAGCATTCATAATGTGTGAGTTAATATTTTTACTTTTTAGAATATGAAAACCTTCCACGGTATGTGTTTTGACAATTTTGTATTCTTCGTCTGTTAAACGGTCCGGCTTCTTGATGATACTGTCTGGAATTTTAAGCTTGCCGATGTCGTGCAAAAGCCCGCACAAGGTCAAAAGATTCTGTTCTTTCTCGGGCCATTTAAGCCACTGTGAAAAAATGTTGCAAATTAAGGCAACATTCATACAATGCGCAAAGGTTAAGTCATCATATTGGCGCATATTGTGCAACATATCAAAAGCATGATAGCTTGAAGTTGCTTCAGAAAGAATGGCCAAAGTGTTAGTTAACATCGCATCGGTATCAATGTTGGCGTTCATATCTACAATGTCATTGATGGATTCTTTAAAACTTGAGAGGTTTTCATCGAAACTTTCGTGGAATTTCTTGAATTCTGCACTTTCACGAATACGCTCGGAATGTGTACGGGTATCTTCTTCTACATCTAATCCGACTAAAGATTGATCTTCGATACGCACACTTAAAATAGAATAAAATTCAAGACGGGTAATGGCTTTATCTGTTAAAGTAAGCCCTTTGGGAAGGATCATCTGCCCGGTGTAATTGTAAACATCTTCCGCGGTAATCATCCCCGGAGTCAATTCGGATGTTCTGACTCTTCTCATGTACGCCCTCCTTTTTGTCATTTCCCCTAGATAGTATTATATGGAAAAAAACATATAAAGTCAACGAAACTTGTCAGTATAAAATGTGAATTTTGTAAGATAAAGGTAATTGCAGTAAATTGCTTGACTTTTTTGTAAAGTCATTGTATGGTATGAATAACTCTTATTCAGAGTGGTGGAGGTACAGAGGACCGATGAAGCCACGGCAACCCCTTTTATAAGGAAGGTGCCTGCCTGAGCGAGTAGCATTGCATGGCAATGCGTCGAACAATAAGAGGATTTGATATGGAAATCATCAGGTCCGCTTATTGATAAGCGGTTTTTTTATGCGACAAATTAAGGAGGAAAGAAAATGGAAAAAAGATTATTTACTTCAGAATCAGTTACCGAAGGACATCCTGATAAAATCTGTGATGCAATTTCTGACGCGGTATTGGATGCGTTAATGGAACAGGACCCTATGAGCCGTGTTGCTTGTGAAACATGCACAAATACAGGTTTTGTAGTGGTTATGGGTGAAGTAACTACCAAAGCAAACATTGATATTCCGGCAATCGTTCGTAAAACTGTAACAGAAATCGGTTATGACCGTTCTGAATATGGTTTCGATGGCAATACCTGTGCGGTTATGGTTTCTTTAGACAAGCAGTCTGCAGACATTGCTATGGGTGTTGATAAGGCGTTGGAAGCAAAAGAAGATAAAATGAGCGACGACCAGATTGAAGCAATCGGTGCAGGCGATCAGGGTATGATGTTTGGTTATGCAACCAATGAAACAGAAGAATATATGCCTTACCCTATTTCTTTGGCACATAAGTTAACTTTACAGCTTACCAAGGTTCGTAAAGACGGCACATTGAAATACCTTCGTCCTGACGGTAAGAGCCAGGTTTCCGTAGAATATGATGAAAACGGAAAACCGATCCGTTTGGAAGCGGTTGTTTTATCAACCCAGCATGATCCTGATGTGACTCAGGAACAGATTCATGAAGATATCAAGAAGTATGTTTTTGCGCCTGTACTTCCTGCAGAACTTTTAGATGAAAATACCAAATATTTTATTAATCCTACAGGCCGTTTCGTTATCGGTGGTCCCAACGGAGATTCCGGTTTGACAGGTCGTAAAATCATAGTAGATACCTATGGCGGATATGCCCGTCACGGCGGCGGTGCTTTCTCCGGCAAGGACTGTACAAAGGTAGACCGTTCAGCAGCTTATGCAGCACGTTATGTTGCAAAGAACATTGTAGCGGCAGGTCTTGCTGATAAGTGTGAAATCCAGTTGTCTTATGCAATCGGTGTTGCACATCCTACCTCTGTCATGGTGGATACTTTCGGCACCGGCAAATTGTCAGAAGATAAGCTTGTGGCGATTATCAGAGAGAACTTTGACCTTCGTCCTGCAGGAATTATTAAGATGCTTGACTTACGTCGTCCCATTTACAAGCAGACTTCTGCTTACGGACACTTCGGACGCAACGATTTGAATCTTCCTTGGGAAAAGTTGGACAGAGTAGAAGATTTAAAGAAATACTTATAAAAATATAAAAGAATTAAAAGACAAAGCCTTCGGCCTGGAAAAGTGCCGGAGGCTTTTTGCGCAAAAGTGCTGAATTACTATTATGTTGCAGGATTGTCAATTATAAAGCTGTCAAAAAATGTGTCGAAAATTTCTATCGCTTCATAACATAAATTTGCTAAAAAGCGACAGCGGGCTTGTGTTAATTTTTAAGAAACACATAAAAAGGAGCAATATGCTGTTGTAAAAAATGAGGAGGTAGAACTATGGATGCAATGCAGGAGAACAGAGGACCTAAAAATAAAAAGCAGATTGGGCGAATCGGAAAGGGCGATAAAATATATATCGAAGATTATGCGGTGACGTATTTAAATCAAATTGCAAGGAACCCGGAAACAAAAAGCGGTTATGCAGGATTGTTCGGTCATTGCCGTGTGGTGGATGGAAAGAAAGAATTTTACATATATTCCGCAATTTATCAGGAATGCGAAAAAGCAAAGGATGGAGGCTTGCCGCGGGAAGCTGTGCAGAAAATTATGCGTAAAAGAGGTGAAAACTTTGCAGAACATTTTTTCCTCGGTTGGGCATTGGTTTATAGAGAAACTGCGGGAACTATGTGGGAGAATTGTTATCGTTCCCGCATGGAGACTTTGATGGGAAAACCGGAACTTTTGATGACTTTGAAATGTGATAGTTGTGAAGAACACTTTTATTTGTATCCTACGGAAATGCCAAAAGAAACAGAAGGCTATTTTATCTTTTATGAGCAGAATGATGCAATGCAGAATTTCTTAATTGGGTGGCACGGCGAACTTCATAAGGACAAATGTGATGATGAAATGGATAATGTGGCAGAGAATTGCAGAAATTATTATAAGGAAAAAAGAAGCCGGCAAATGCGGACAAGACTTGCCGGTGTGGCTTTTACAGCGGCTGCCCTGCTGCTGATTTTTAGCGCGGGCGTCGGAATTCAAAATTTGAATCAGTATGATAAGATCAAAGAAACAGGACAAGCTATAGAGGAGATGCGAGAGGTAAAAGAGACGGCAGGCGCAAGCGAGATGACGGGGGCAAATGAGACGGCAGATGCAAGCGAATTAGTATCGATTGAATGGGAGGAAATGTCTGATACCGCATATGAGGTTATTTCGGAAGAGGAGCAAATTGCTGTGGAAGAAACTGAGGGTGCAACCGAAGATGTATTGGCAGAAACACAAGAGGAATTAAGTGCGGGTTCTATTGAGACTCTGCCGGGAATACAGGAAAAAGAAGAAACGGAAGTGGCAATGACAGAGGAGTCCATGATAACAGTGGAAAAAGAGGAATTGCAACCGACAGAAGATAGTATTGTACCGGAAGAAGTTGTATATGTAGAAGAAACTGATGCAACCGAAGTTGAAAAAATCGAAACTGAAAAAGTCGAAAATGATACAAGCGAAGAAAGTGAAGAATTGGAAATGGTAAGATTTCCGGAAGAATATGTTACATATGAAGTCGCGAAGGGGGATACGCTATATGGAATATGCGTCCGTTTTTACGGAAATCTTTATCGTGCTAAGGAAATTTGTGAGTTAAATCATATTAAAGATATGAATAATATTTTATATGGGCAAAAAATTCTACTCCCCCAATAAAAAATATGTTATACTATATTCGTTAGCTTAATTAAAAAGTGATATGAATACAAAAGCAACGGAGTTTTTTATGAAAGATAATAAAAAGAAGCGTTTTAGTATTAAAACTTCTTCTCGTAAAAAAAATAGTGTAAAACCACTGGAACGTTTTACGCCGAAGAAAAAAGAAGAACAGGGCGACTGGAAAGAAAAGCTTGTAAAACATCGTGCGCAAATTGCTATGAGAGTAGTGGTATTTGTAGTGGTTTTGGTTTTGGCGGCTCTTTTCTTTTATATTCGTTATATTAATAAGGAATATACCACATATGAGGTTTTGAGCAGGGTCGACAATCAGATTGTTACCGGTGCCAAGGTGGAACCGCTGGGAGATAAGTTTTTAATATATGGTAATGATGGTGCAAAGTGCATTAATAATAAGGGTGAAGTGGTTTGGAATGTTACTTATGAAATGCAGAACCCTAAGATAGACATTGATAACAATGTAGTAGGTATTGCGGATTATAACGGAAGCACCATACATATGATGAATACGGAAAGTGTACTCGGAGAAATTAATACCGGCATGCCGATTAGGCTTTTTAAGGTTTCTGCTAAGGGATTGGCAATTGCGGTTTTGGATGATTCGAAAACGGCGCCTATCTATATATATGGAACAGATGGCGAGCAAAAAGCGTTTTTCAGCACGACAATGCGAAACAGCGGATATCCCATATCGATTTGTATTTCTGACTCCGGTTATTTGGTGGGTATATCTTATTTATATGAGGATGCCTCCAGTTACAAAACCAATATTGCATTTTATAATTTCGGAGAAGTGGGTCAAAATAAAACCGATAATTTGGTGAGCGGAAATACTTATGCAAATGCGATTGTGCCTTGTATAGAATTCGTTGGGAGTTCTAAAGCGGTAGCTGTTGCAGATAATCGTTTGATGGTGTATTCCGGTGATGAAATTCCTACGAGTACCGGAGAAGTTTTGATACAGGATGAAATTCAGGCGGTATACTTTGGGGAAGAATATGTAGCTTTGGTACATAACAATACCGAAGGGGACGAGCGTTATCGCATAGATATCTATAACGGAAACGGTAAATGCGAAGATACTTTATTCTATAATGAAGAATATACGGAAATGTTCTTCCATAATGACCGACTTATTATCTATGGTCCGGAGTATTGCCTGATTCACAATGTTAACGGTATTGACAAGTATAAGGGTGAGTTAGGGCCCGGCGCATTGGCAGTGTTGCCGACTAATGTGTCCAATCGTTTTGTGGTTGTTACAAGTGATGCAATCGAAACAATTGAATTAAAATAATCAAGAAGGCGGTGCATAGGGCATCGCCTTTTGTATATAATGTTCAAGAAATACGTGTATAAAATAAAGAAATGAAAAACAAATGTGGATAAATAAAAAAAGTTTAAAAATGTTGTTGACAATATAAAAACCTTTTGATATTATATAAAAGCCGCTGAACGAGCGGCACTTTTTTAGCGGAATAAAATGAAGCTAAAATGTACCTTGACAAATAAACAGCAATCCAACCCTGAAAGTTCAAGAAGCAGTGAGCGGTGCCAAGCCGGAAGACAGGGCACAATCGTGCTTGCACGAAATTGTGACATGGCTTACGGATTGATAGTGCGAACGCCCTGTGACTAA
>JAZNRI010000021.1:0-4846 GCA_045590655.1 Lachnospiraceae bacterium
GTCTGCTCTGCCAACATACTGAACGCATCAATAATGGTAACACCGGCACCCACGATACTTACGAACTGATGACAGAAAATACTGAAATCACGGTAACCTAAGTCGGATCGTAGCCATGTCGTTCTGTGAGCCAAGGAGTTGTAGCTAAGTGTTGTCTTCCTAAGACCGCTTGGCCTCCGACTTGTCTGCTCTGCCAACATACTGAACGCATCAATAATGGTAACACCGGCACCCACGATACTTACGAACTGATGACAGAAAATACTGAAATCTCGATATCCTACTTTCTTACCAAAGGAAAGGTTGATTCCCTTCTTCAAACCGTTTACTTCCTGAATGGAAGTAACCACATTCTTCTCTGCTTTCAAAGCAGCAACAGCAGCTTCTTTGCTTTTTGCTGTCATATGACCCTTTTTCTCTTTACCGTCAGGGCCAATCATTTTGTACTGAAACTCAGCCATACTCTTCCACCTTTACTTTCGTTTTATTTTATACTGCCTCATCCATATCGAAGGCTACACGAACCATTTCATCAATTGATGTAACACCGTCAATAACGTTGTTTGCACCTGCCATACGAAGTGTATTCATACCTTCTGCAACCGCTACTCTCTGGATTTCGTCTGCAGTTACAGTCTCATGCAATACTCTTCTGATACTTGATGTGATAGGCATAATCTCATAAATAGCGATTCGGCCTCTGTAACCACGGTTACATTCTTCACAACCACAGGGTTCATAAATAATCTGCTCTTTTGCCACATCAATACCAAGCATCTTCTTCTCTTCTTCCGTAGCCTGTCTTCCCACTTTACATTTCGGACAGAGACGACGAACAAGTCGCTGTGCGATGATACCTACAACCGCATCACCAATCAGATAAGGCTCAACACCCATATCAATCAAACGGGTAATAGATGCTGATGTAGAGTTAGTATGTAAGGTTGAAATTACCAAGTGACCCGTGATAGACGCCTGAACCGCAATCGCTGCTGTTTCGCCGTCTCGAATTTCACCGATCATAATGATATCAGGGTCCTGACGCAAGATAGAACGAAGTGCACTTGCGAAGGTCAATTCCGCCTTAACATTAACCTGTACCTGATTAACACCGGGAACGTTTGCTTCGACGGGGTCCTCTACGGTAATAATATTAACTGTTTCTTTGTTTAATTCATTTAATACGGTATAACAGGTTGTTGACTTACCGGAACCTGTAGGTCCTGTAATCAGGATAATACCATGGGGGTTATGGGTAATACTATCAAGTCTTCTTTCATCTTCCGGATACAGACCCAAATATTTCTTGTCTCTGGTAAGACCTTTCTTCTTGGTAAGTCGCATTACAGTCTTCTCTCCGTATACGGTAGGAAGAATAGATACACGGACGTCGAACTCTTCACCGTCTACAATCTGAGTAATACGACCGTCCTGAGGTTTTCTCTTCTCAGAAATATCAAGACCTGAAATAATCTTAATACGGGCAACCATAGCCGAAAGTACATTGGTATTATATTCCATAACCTGCTGCAAAACACCGTCGATTCGGTATCTTACACGCACGGACTTCTCCATCGGCTCAATATGAATATCGGAAGAACCCATACGAACTGCTTCATCCAACATAGTACGTACAATCTTAACGATAGGAGCATCGCTTACGGATTCATCCTCACCGCCGTCTTCCTCACTTCCGTACTCATCAGCATGTTCTGCCTGGAACTGTTCTGCAGCTTCCATAGCCTGTTTCTTACCATACAATTTATCCAACTGGATGTTAATCTGGGAAGCACTGCAATAGAAAGGCTTTACTTCCATACCTGTAATTAACTGAATATCATCCATAGCTCCCAGGTTCATAGGGTCTGCCATAGCAACTTTGATGCAGTTAAAATTATCTTCATCGTATGCGAAAGGCATCAGTTCCTGCTTACGCATAACATCTTCGCCAACCAACTGAAGAAGTTCTTCGTTCAATTTCACTTCTTTCAAATCAACAGGCTCTATACCGGACTGGTCACAGTATACGGTAGCAAACTGCTCTTCCGTAACAAATCCCAATGAAATTAACACTTCACCAAGACGCATCTTTTTCTCGCGCTGTTCCTCCAAAGCCTGAGACAGCTGGTCGTCTGTGATATAGCCCTTCTGAACGAGCAAATCACCAATTCTGATTCTGTTACTAAATAATGCCATTGTTTATTAACCTCTTTCCCTTCAACACTGTATGACGGCATAAAAATTGCGCAGTCGTACACACTGTCAATTATGCCACAAACAGCACAATAAATAAATAGTTTTATTTCTTTTTTTTATCAAATTGTGCATTTTTAACAAAATAAAGTTATGATAACTATCATTTATCACAAAGCGAAGGATAGTCGATAATAATTCCCACTGTTTTCAACCTTTCCCAGAATCTGCAATTTTGTTAATATCACCATCATCTCTTCCATAGTGATATCTTTCTTTTGATACACTCTCTCATATACCGTACCGATATCCATCGGTGTTATTTCAAGGCAGGAAAGAATCAATGTTTCCATTTGTGCCGTTCCCTTTTCATCTGTGACGTCATACATTTGCAAATCTTCCTTTGTTTTTTCCGTTTTACGATAATCATTATTCTTCAAACTCCAACCGCTATAGCAACTGCTTTCAAGTTCCCGCAAAATCATTTCCGGACTTATTGCCACACCTGCACCCTGACTCAAAAGATGATTGCAGCCATCACTTAAGGAATCGATAATCCTCCCCGGAACCGCATACACATCTTTATTCTGTTCCTACGCCTGCGTAACTGTTATATAAGTACCGCTTCTTTTCCTTGCTTCCACCACCAGAATAACATCCGCGAGTCCGCTTATAATACGATTTCTCGCCGGAAATAAATGATGTTTTGGTTCGGTTCCCGGGGAATATTCAGACAATATTCCGCCATTTTCAATAATATCCCGATACAATTTTCCGTTTTCCGGGGGATAGCAATAATCTACACCGCAGCCAAGAACCGCAAATGTTTTTCCTTCACCATCTAAAGTACCTCTTTGCGCAATGCCGTCAATCCCTCTGGCCATACCGCTGACAATCTGTATTCCAAAAGCTCCTAACTGCTTTCCGAACATATAAGCAATCGTTTTTCCGTATTCCGAACACGCCCTTGCACCGATAATTGCCACAGTCGGAACATCATTCTCCGGCAATTCCCCCTTTACATAAAGTCCAAATGGCGGATCCGGGATATTTTTAAGCCGATGGGGGTAATCCGCTACCGTAAAAGGTATAAAATCTATTTTTAAATTTTCTAATTTCTTTAAATATGGTTCTTTTCCTATATGTTCTCTCCCTTCCAAAAACCTTTTCGCCAGTTTGCTTCCCAATACATCTGCCACTTCAGCCTCTGACATCTGCAATACATTTGTCGCACTCCCTGCATATCCGGCCAAACGCAAGGCACTTTTGCTTCCGATCCCCGGCATATTTAACAGCGCCAATGCCGCTTCTTTTTCTTTTTTATATTCTTCTGTCTTCGTTTTTATTTCTTGTCCCTCCCATTTTGTTTATTCCATTCATAACCATTACATAGCTACCAATATTTACGGTCTACACTTCTGTAGCAAATTGCCTGCGCCAAATCCGTTTCCCGGATTCTTTCGCTTCCGTCTAAATCCGCAATGGTTCTTGCCACTTTTAAAACTTTGTGCTATGCCCGGGCACTTAACTTCAGCGC
Source organism: Lachnospiraceae bacterium (assembly GCA_045590655.1). Taxonomy (GTDB): domain Bacteria; phylum Bacillota; class Clostridia; order Lachnospirales; family Lachnospiraceae; genus UBA3766. The sequence goes on from JAZNRI010000021.1 coordinate 3,731, forward strand.
ATCAAATGCCTGTTCCACAAACCTGTATTCTTTATTGTCTAACTTGCAAAAACGCCTAATATCATCCGGTCCCATCTGTGCATTAAAGCGCAATCTGCTGTTTACAAAGCGTTCCTCCTGCATTACCCTGGCTCTTTTAATCCTGCAACGCATTGCCTCACTGGTGTCTCCTTTTGTTTTGCCCTCCAAATCCCTCATTTCAATTCTGGATACTTCCACACAAATATCAATCCTGTCAAGAATAGGCCCTGAAATTGCGGATAAGTATTTACGAACCTGATTCTCATTACATGCACAACGGTTCCGATCCGGATAATATCCGCAGGGGCAGGGATTCATAGCTGCCACCAGCATAAAATCCGCCGGATATGTAAACGTACCGTAATTTCTGGCAATCTGCACTTTTTTATCTTCCATCGGTTGTCGCAGCACTTCAATTGCCGCATTGGAAAAATGTACCACCTCATCCAAAAACAAAACACCTTTATGAGCCAAAGAAACCATCCCGGGCTTCGGAATTCTGCCGCCGCCTGCAAAAGCCTGCTCACTGATGGTATGGTGCGGACTACAGAACGGTCTTTGGGTAATTAATGATTGCTTTTCATTTAATAAGCCCGAAATACTGTATATTTTAGATACTTCAAGACTATCTTCCAAAGACAGAGGCGGCAAAACAGAAGGAATCCGTTTTGCAATCATGGTTTTACCCGCTCCGGGGGCACCAATTAACAAAATATGATGAAATCCTGCCGCCGCAGTCTCCACCGCTTTTTTTACATGCTCCTGCCCGCTGATTTCTCCAAAGTCCAAACCGCAATCTATGCCTTGAGTCGACATCAGTTCTTTTAAATCAGCCTTTTGTGGTTTGAATAATCGGCTTCTTTCCATTGGTTCAGCCAGAAAATACTCAATAGCATCCCTCAGTGTTTCAACACCGATTACATCAATCCCGTCAACCACTGCACCCTCCAAAGCATTTTCTTTCGGCACCAGACAAACCTTTTTTCCTTCCTGTTTCGCCTGCATCACCATAGGCAGAATACCATTCGTAAATTTTACCTCACCATTCAGCCCCAATTCCCCCACAACTACAATATCTTCCACATTTGCCTGTGG
>JAZNRI010000022.1:0-34383 GCA_045590655.1 Lachnospiraceae bacterium
CCAAAGGAAGACCTACCGCAGCACCTGCAGGTGATACGTGCTTAAAAGAAGTAGCTGCGGGAAGACCTGTAGCCTGCTTTAATTCTTTTACAAGCTGCCATCCGTTAAAAGCATCCATAAAGTTAATATAGCCGGGCTTTCCGCAAAGCACTTTGATGGGAAGTTCTCTTCCGTCGTTTACAAAAATACTTGCAGGTTTCTGATTGGGGTTACATCCGTATTTTAATTCTAAAGTTTTCATTCTTTCTCTCCGTTTTGCATTTTATTTATAAAATATCTTGAAGGACAAGCTACGAAATCCCGCATCTTATCCTTCATAATTTGTCTTACTGATTCTTATTTATGATTCTGGTTTCATATGTACCGGTTGCAATATCAATGAAACGAACAAACAAAGAAACCTTGTTTTCTTCATTTAAATTAGTCCATACATCATTGGTAAATGCATCGATGTCATTGCCGATTGAAACCCACTTAGGCTCACCTTCAAAGCTGGGAAGGGGATTTCCGTCATTCTTATAGGTATGAATAAAATGTCCTTCACCTGCTACAGGATTCTCATAAGCAAATGTATAACGGTTGCATCCCTCGGGACGTCCGTTGTTGCTCTTTAAAATAGACAATGCATAGTTGTAAGTACCGCCTTCCACATGCATAACACCTGAAATTCTCGGTGTGTAGTTAGGTGCATCGGGCTCGAACTCACGACTTCTTAAAGACTGCTCAAAAGTAAGCTGCTTGTCCATACCTTCATAAATGGTGTCTGTCTGGTCACCGTTTGTTACGATGGTTTTATTGCCAAGCACGCGTACGGGTGCGTAGATAATCAAACTGGGGTCAGTTAACTTGGAAGGGTCAAAAGCCTGTGTGCGGATTCCTTCTCCTTCTTCCACAAACACACGGTTTCTGCTGTTTACGCTTCTACCCATAATAAAATATGCGCAAACTGCCTTGGTTCCGTCCTCTGACTTACCAATTACGATACCTCTTCCGGGGTACGCATTCTGTGCCAATTCCTGCATCAAACATTTCTTTTCCATAAAAATGGCTCCTCCTTGGGTGATTTTATCACTTTTATATAAATTAAATTTTTATCCGTAAAATTAATGTAACCCGACTTTTACTTATAAGACCAGTAAATACCTACGCCCATAGCTCCGGGACCGATGTGTGCACAAATGCTCATAGGCAATTCGTACATTTCAATCTTATACTCAGGAAACGCTTCTCTAAGAATTCTACCCCATTCTTCACCTACGGAATCGTCTCCGGAATATGCACCGTTAATAATACATTCCTTCCCTTTTAAACGGGTATCTCTTTCCGTTTCAAGCGCCTTCAGAATTGTCTTCAACGCCTGCTTGGTTCCTCTGGCCTTTGCAAAGGCATCCAACTTACCGCCGTCAATTTTTAACACCGGCTTAATATTCAATACTTCACCGATTGCCGCACCTGCTGCCGTAACACGTCCGCCTTTTTTCAAGTATTTCAAGGTATCCACCATAATGAAAATAGGGGCATTCAACGCATCTTCTTCCAGATATGCTTTGATTTCAGCACCGCTCTTTCCTCCCTCTGCCAAAGCAACCGCATCTAACACGGACTGACGCATAGTAACCGAAATACGCTGATTGTCCACAACGTGTACCTTACCGTCATAATCCGCAGCCAACATGGACGCTGTCTGACAGGTTCCTGATAATCCGCTGGACATAGGAATGTATACTACTTCCTCATACTCTTTTAAAAGGGTATCGAACTTATCTAAAATATCTCCGGGGGAAGGCTGCGAAGTTGTAACATCCGCATTCGAACCTAATTTCTCAAAAAAGAAATCCTTCTGAATGTCCTTCTCCTCCAAATATACCTCACCATCGATTAAAATGGGCATAAGAATCAAATGAACACCTAACTCTTTCGCCTTCTGCATTGTGATTCCGCTATTGGTATCTGTTAAAATTGCCACATTGGATTTCATATGCTTTCCTTTCTTTGTTCGGAATTATAGCCGACAGCCTATTCTATACTAATAAAATGTACCGTTTTTGTCAAATGGCAGTTTATACAATTTTTATATTTTGTAACTATTCAGCACCAAAGGTGCGATTTTGCAAATGGTGTTATGAATAGTTACATTTTTTTATAAAAGCAAATGATTCTAGGTAAGAAATTCGTCCGTATTCTCTCCTGCGTATCCCAAAAGACGGAATTTCACGGAAAGCATCTGTAATCCGTTCTGCGGGAAGTACAAGCGATACACTGCATAACGATGGCGGAATGCCAGTTTACGTTTAACGCTTGTGGGCTTGCCGTTACTTCCCTGGAAGGCAAAGGTCTGAATCGGAAATCCCTGATAAAAGAGTGTTACCGGCAGTTGCGCCAGTTCGCCCAAATCAGACTTGGCTGTATATTCCACCTCATACTCCGTATTCTCTTCCACATTCACGGCAAATACAAAACTTTTATCCCTTGAAGTATCGGTATCTTCCAAATTGATTACGTACTCATTACCAAGCTCGTAATATTCTACCGCGTCGAAATCCTCAATATCCTGTTTCGGTCCGTCTACCACTTCTACCTTTTCCAGATTTCCTAACATTCTTTGGAAAGCGGCCGTTTTCATTGTAAAATTCAACACATTAATCGCACTTCTTTGCACTTCACCGAGGGTGAGTTTACCATTCTCCAATTCTTCCATCAAATTGTCATCGGAAGAATTTCTGGAACCATCGGGACATACCATATACACGTCGTTCTGTGCACGTACCATTGCCGAGAAATTATTAAGTGTCGCATCCTTTTCGCCCTCTTCATTCATAGATGCCCACCAGTCCGTCATAACGAAACCGTTAAAGCCCCATTCATCACGTAAAAGGGCTGTCACAAGGTCGTAATGTCCCGCCGTCCAGACACCGTTTAACGCGCCATAGGTAGTCATAATCGTGCTTGCTCCGCCTTCTTCTACTGCGATTTTAAAGCCTTTCAAATAAATTTCACGAATTGCTCTTGCGGAAATCACCGAATCCATTTCCCTGCGCACATATTCTCTGTTATTTGCACAGAAATGCTTGATGGCGCCGGTTACACCGCTTGCATGAAGTCCGCGAAGCTGCGCTGCGGCAATTTTACCCGTAACCAAAGGATCCTCACTGAAATATTCGAAATTACGTCCGTTTAAGGGGTGTCTGTGAATATTCATTCCGGGACCGAGAAGCACATCTACCTCATTTGAAATCATTTCCACACCAAGCAACGTAAACAATTCCTCATTTAATTTCTCATTAAAAGTGCATGCAAGAAGCGTACCGTTTGGCAGACTGAACGCCTTACGTCCGCAATCCAGACGCATGCCGGACGGTCCGTCGGAACAACATACCGCAGGTACCTTATGGGCACATAACGTATCAGAAACGCCGGCAAAAGCAGCCGCAGTACCCGGTGTTACACGGGGACTTCCCATACCTTCACCGCGACATAAACAAACCAAATCTTCTGCTTCAAACTGTGCAACAAATTCTTCTATGGTCACTTTGCCATCAGCTACGTCAGGCAGTGTATAGCCCTTATCTCCCGTCACCTCCAAAGCCTTCGGTAGATTTGCAAGACGACGTGAATTCATCGTCTTTGTTGCAAGGGGCACAGCCTCTTTGCGCATAACCGCCACACCATCTTTTATCTCAGGCTTCATACGTTCAAAAGCCTGTACCGGCATTAAAATATCCCTACATTCCTTGATTACTTCCGTTTCTTCAATCTCTAAAACACCGGCTTTGACACCGTCTCTTGCGTTTGCACCGATATAAAATTCATAAGTCCCCGCTTCCAACACTTCACAGTGGGCATAGCCAGTTACTCCGCTATCATCAAAGGTTGCCAAAGATGCATAAGGAATTCTGATTTCTACCTGTTCTGATGCTCCGGGCTCCAGCACTTCAGTCTTAGCAAAGCCTACCAGCTCTCTCATAGGACGTCCAAGCTTTCCCTGTGCCGGTGCTACATACACCTGCACCACTTCCTTACCGGGTACATCACCTTTATTGGTAACGGTCGCCGTAATATATACTTCTTCCGTCGTATAGTCTGCTGCAATGTCCGACAATTCAAACTCGGTATAAGACAAACCGAATCCAAAAGGATATTTCACTTTCTCCTTTGCAAAAGTCTCGAAATAACGATATCCCACATAGATATCTTCACAATAAATATCTTCCAAGCCGGTACCAAAATTCTCGTGTGACGGATAGTCTTCAATTGTCATCGCAACGGTATCACTCAAACGTCCCGAAGGGCAAACCTTGCCCGTAATCACATCCGCTATACCGTGTCCGCCCATCATACCGCCCTGCCATGCCAACAACACGGCATCGGGCTTTGTGACATCCACAAAGGAAAAATCAATGATATTCCCCACGTTTAAAATAACAACCACTTTCTCAAAGGCATTACGGACTTTGGCAAGTAAATCCTTTTCCTTATCCGCAAGACAATACGCGCCCTTGATATTCTGATTATCCCTGTCTTCGCCGGCAGTTCTTGCGATAACCACAACCGCCACATCACTTTCTGCAGCAATCTCTTTGACAAAAGCCTCATCGACTTCCGCTTCTTCCTGAGACCATAAATCCTGTCCCCAGCCTACGCTTTCCACAAAGGGATTTTCTTTTTCCCATTCTTCATAAAAAGCACGCAACTTCGCATTTAAAACAACCTTGCCGCTTAGCTCCAGTCCCTCAGGAATGTCCACTACATGGTCTACATTTACAAGACCGCCGGAACCGGTACCGCTCTTGTAATAATGGTTCTGCATACGCCCCCAAAGTGCCACTTTACAGCCTTTCTCTAAGGGCAATACTTTATTTTCATTACGCAACAAAACCGCACCTTCAGCCACTGCCTGGCGCGCCTTGTTTTCATACTGTTTCCAATCTAAAATTCTGCTCATATTTAACCTCTCCAACATAGATTCAGGGCCCCACATTCCCCTAGTATAATTATACTGTTGTAGTACTACATTTGGCAAGAAAAATACAGCCGATTTGACATAATTTATACAATAATAAAAGCAGACAATCAATTGTGATAATTGTCCGCTTTTTATTTCTTCTGATTTATTGTTTTTTAAATTATTTTATGTCGCATAAATGATTGGATCGTTGCTTTTTATAGTATGCCCTGCGTATCTTCCCTAATGATAAGCGTATCCGGCTCCACCCTACACTGCAAACACAACACTTCAACGCCCGCATCCCTTGCTTCCTGCAAAGCAACGCCGAATTCTGGGTGAGTAACAGTATACGGAAGAACTTCTTTGACGCCCTCCATTTGAATCACAAACGCCACGTAACAGCGATACCCTTTACCTGCCGCCTCCGCAAGCTCACGTAAGTGCTTCACACCGCGCTCCGTTGGCGCATCCGGAAAATATCCCACACCGTCAATCTCCAACGTACAGCCTTTTACTTCCATTAAGAACTTTTCGTCACCTTTCTCCATATAAAAGTCAAAGCGTGATTTACCGTAAGTATACTCAGGCTTTACATAGTCGAATCCCTGCTTTGAAAGCCACTCTGCCACCACCTTATTGGGCGCCTGGCTGTCCATATTCACAAGGCCGATTTTCTCTTTGTATACCGCAATCAAATCATAGGCAGTTTTACGGTTCGGATTATCGGAAACCTCCAGAATTACATCCGCATCCGGCAACAGCAATTCCCTGCATCGCCCGGTATTCTTTACATGGACAGTTTCCATTTTGCCATCTATGTAAATGTTGGCAATAAAGCGGTTTGGTCTGCTATGAAATTTGCCTTTTGTAATTTGTTTGTATTGCATATCTTCTCTTTCCTAAAATAGCATCTGCTATACACATCTCTCTTATTATTTTATTACTGTCCCATTCGCCGAATTGGTTTCAAACTAAATATTGCGTGGATATTTTTATTCCGTAAAGAACCGCTTTGAATGCGTCAGCACTTAACGAGCAGCAATGAAATGCACTGCGAGTTTAGTACTGCTACGTATTCAACCGAGCGCAAGCGCGTTCTGTCGGAATATAAAATAATCCACGCAATTTACCTTCACAAAAACCAATTCAGCGAATGGGACATTTTTTACTTTAATATTTCACCAACCCAAACTGTGCCAATGTATAGAATACAAGAATCATAATCAGGAACACCGGTGCAATATAACGAACCATCACGCGGAAAATTCCCTTTCTTGCAAATTTCTCGCCATTCTTGGTGATTTCGTCTTCCAGGGTTTTGGTCTTTACTACCCATCCGATTAAGATACAGGTCAGTAACGCTACAATAGGCATCAAAATGCTGTTGGCAAGGAAGTCGAAGAAACTTAAGAAATCCATACCGAGAATTGTAATATTGCTCCATAAACCGAAGCCCCATGCAGACGGAATACCCAGCAATACAGAGAAGCCGGTTACGCCAAGTACGGCTTTCCATCTCTTGATTTTAAATTTATCCATAACCATGGATACAATTGCTTCCATAATGGAAATAGAACTTGTTAACGCTGCAAGTAAAACAAGTACGAAGAAAATCGCACCAATCACCTGACCGAAGGGCATCTTTTCAAATACCAAAGGCAGGGTTGCAAACATAAGTCCCGGACCGCCGGTATTTAACTTATCCGGCTGGAAAATAAATACTGCAGGCACAATCATAAAACCTGATAATAACGCCACTGCCGTGTCAAAAATTTCAATATGATTTACGCATCCGTTCAAATCAATATCATCTTTTACATAAGAACCATAGGATACCATAATACCCATAGCGATACTCATAGAAAAGAACAACTGTCCCATAGCCGCACAGACCGTAGACATTGAGAAGTTGGAGAAATCAGGCCATAAATAATACTTAATTCCTGCCCATGCGCCGTCAATGGTCGCTACATAAATTGAAATGCCAATGGTAAGAATTAATAATACAGGCATCAGAATTTTGCTGACACGCTCTACACCTTTCTGCACACCGCCCAGTACAATGGCCATAGTTGCCAGAAGGAAAATAACAAAGAACACCAAAGGTTCCACAGTCCCGCCGGTAAAAGCACCAAAGTATGTATCCGCTGCCGCAGCCTTACCCTGACCGCTCATAAATACTATCATGTACTTAATTACCCAACCGCCGATTACACAGTAATAAGGTAAAATAATAATCGGTACAATTGCCGCCAGCACACCGAGAATTCCAAACTTCTTGTTCAACTTTGAATATGCTGTAATGGAACTCTGTTTGGTTTTACGTCCGATGGCAAGTTCCATAATCAGCATAGAAAAACCAAAGGTCACTACCAGAATCAAATATACAAAAATAAAAATACCGCCGCCATGCTGTGCTGCTAAATAGGGGAATCTCCAAAGATTTCCCAAACCTACCGCGCTTCCGGCAGCCGCAAGAATAAATCCCATCTTACCGGAAAAATTACTTCTGTTCTCTTTCATATTAATCTCCAATCAATTGATGTATCTATCATACACGAACAACTATCCGCGCTTTTATCGTATGTATACGGACATTTCGTCCGACTTCTTACATTACCATACGTTTCTTGATTTCTGCAAGCCTCACTTCAAATTCCGCATAGAAATCTTCCGACTCATACGGCATCATATAAAACATCTGCAGATGCAACATATTCCAATCCTTTGCATCTTCTCTGCCAGCCAGAAAAGCCTGCATTTCCTTGGTATAATTATGCCATTTCAGAATAAAAGCCTCGTAATCTTTCAAACGAGGTGTATTCAGCCAATTCTTAATTTTTTCTTTGGTACGGTTCTCCCTGGCACACTCATTCACCTGTAAAAAATAGGAAAAACCGCCATCTTCATAAATACGTCCCAACGGAAACAAACGACATATCCCCGGCCTGTGGGCATGGATACTGCAACGTCCCTCTTCATTCAAAAAGGAACAAGCCCCGGTAGTTTCTAACATCGCCAAATGGGGCAGAATCAATCCCTCCTCCACATGCAGGGCAATCCGTCCCTGCATCAGCTGTGTAAAATCCATTTCCAAATTCCTTGTCAGCCTGTAAATATCATAAGGATCCAATACAATCGTATCCTCCATTCCCTCACAGCAGGAATGGCACCCCTTACAGTCATTACAGCCTAACTTAACCAAATCATTTGCCTGATAACGTTTTCCGTCGGATATTTCGTTAATATCACATTCTCTAAGCATTCTCTCGCCTCTCCTTTTCTTTTAGGCAGAAACGATTATTCCTCTTCTTCCTGCTTCTGAACAAATGCAGCCGTAGAAACCACAGTCGTAATAGCCGCAATTACTGCCACAAGAATTGCAATACCAAACAATCCACCCACTACCAACATAGTACTCATAAATTACAACCTTTCCGCGAGATTTTTCGCTCACTTCATTCTATACTTTTTATACTTCTTTTGAAATTTTATAAGATGATTCACTACGCCTCATCTTCTTCCGAATCATTCAATTCCTGTACAATTCGTTTCATAATACCGTTTACTTCAATATCGGAATTCATGGGTATTACCAGACATTTACGTCCGTCAATCACACGAATTTCCACAATGTCCGCCGCCTCGGATTTTACCTTAATCTGCATTTCGTCAGATTTCACTTCCAGACTCTTCTTCTCACGAACGTTATCCAGATGCAATTTCACATCTTCGCCCATTGCCTTTTCAAACTTCTCTTCCACAATGGGAATGTGTTCTTCTTTCAAGCCGCTCTTTACCATCAAATCAACCATATCATCTTTTTGAATGGTCATCGGCTCGCCAAACACCATATTCTCAGCCATATCATTCAACTGGCTGTTAATGGAACGAACCACTTCAAAAGTATCATATCCCGGTGCATCGTTAATGACTTCTTCCACAATCTGGTTAAAAATCTCTTTCTCCACCGTAGAAGGCACCGTTTCAATACATCCTAACACATTATCGATAAACTCGCTATGCATTTCTTCAATATTTTTAACATAATATAAAACTTCATTCACATCCGAACTTCTGTCGTTAAAAGCAGGATATAAAAAGGCTGCATCCGGCATATCCACTACCCAGTCACGATTGCGGTTTGCAATTTTATTCTCTTCCTCGTGATAACTTAAACCGGGCTTTGACAAGTTCACGGGACAAATACAACATAAAATATAGCTGTACACTTCCTCAGACTCATCCAAGGCCATTTTATCTTCCGTCTTGGTCATAACATCATAAACATCGTGGATTAAAAGAATCAAATAGTTGCCAACATAATAATATGTATCGATAATCTGCTGATAAAAGGCATCCAGCATTTCCTTACTCTTAAGCTCGGAATCCTTCAGTGCAAGAAGGCTTGTCTGCTGACCGCCGGCCCCCTGGGCTTCGTCCTTAAACTTAAGGCTTAAAAGATTTTTATTTAAAACGCCCGAAAGGCCTTTCTTGATGATTTCAATATATTTAAACTGCTCTGCCTCTTCCAAATCCACAAAATCGGTATCAATATAGGTCTGAATCTTTTTATCCGCACCGGTAACATAGCAACCGGTCACACGACCGATGGTTGTCTTCTCTTTCTTAAAACGTTTTCTGATTTCCAAAACATCTGAATTATTCATTACTTCACACTCCGTATCTTACTCTTAAAACAAGGACGTCGGTTTATACCAACGCCCTCATTTTAACACATTTTTTGAAAATAGAGAAGAAAGTTTTCGATTCTTTTATGCCATACCATTGGCTGTTTTGTATTTAAAAAGCATTTCTGCGTGATTCTGTTCTTCAATCTGAATGTCCGCAAGCAACTTACGGATTGCCGCATCCGCAAAAACGAATACGTTTGTATTGTATTCAGAAGAAACAAGTTTCTCTGTTCCGATTAAATCTGTTACAAGGAAATTGTCGGACTTTTTATCCTCTGTCTCTGTCATCGGATTGTAAGTTGCGGTAGGCTGATACTGTGCACCGCTGTTATCATTGCAATCGCACTGTGGTGTTTTGCCCTGTAAGACCTGCTTTAAAGACTGTAAATGTTCTCTTTCCTTGCTCGCAATCTGCTTGCAAAGATCTTTTAAAACAGGGTCTTTCGCTTCGTTGCTGTACTTTGTGTATTTGTCAATACAGCACTGCTCCTGTGTACACAAATCTTCAATTGCCTGGATTTCTTTTTCTTTTAAAGCCATAGATATACCTCACTTTTTATTGATGGTGTTAGTATGGTTTCTTTTTCCAAAATTATACTCAGGCAAACTATGTTTTTCGCTTCTTCACAATTTTTTACCCTAATCCGGAAATACTAGCCTTATCGCCTACGTTTTGCACGGATTTATTTTTACTTTCTATGTTGATTACGCATTTTATGGCCACACGCCATAATGTAGTTAGGGTTTAAAGCAGTTATTCAAAATACGTTTTTAGCAGATAAGGGGGATGCTTATGAAATTACAATATAACAGAGTTCAAGCAGGCGATCGCATTCGCAAGAAGCGCCAGTTACTGAATATGACTCAGGATGCTGCAGCGGATAAAATCGGTATTTCGACGAAATATTTCGCGGATATTGAACGCGGAAGTTGCGGTATGAGTATTGAAACTTTAATTTCCATCGGTGTACTGTTTGACATGTCACTGGATTACATTATCTACGGCAAAGTTTACGATGAGGCAGATAGCCAAAAACATTCTGACGAGTTTACTGCCATTCTTTCTTTGATGGACAATATCCCCGAGAACAAGCGCCAGTATGCTCTTCGTATGTTACAATTACAGGTAGAATCCTGGGACTTGGAATCACGACTTCAATAACAATAAAGGAAGTGCTTTTATTTAAGCACTTCCTTTTCTTCTTTTTCACATATTCTATTATAAATCAAAAGTCCGATTCCGCTGATTGCAACCGCTGCCACAAACACAACAATAGCAAAAACATAATTCTGCAGTCCCAACGCATCTCCGCCTATCGTAGACGTAATCATCGCCGGAATCCTTCCCAGAGACGCAATCAATAGAAAAGTCTTCCACTTCATATCCGTAAGTCCCGCATAATAACAAAGCAAATCTTTCGGCGTTCCCGGTATCATAAAAATAATCAAAAACAGGAAAATTCTTTTAGGCGACTTTTTTAAGAAATGCAAAGCTTTTAACTTATCAAGGGAAAAGAAAACTTCCACCAGTTTCACTCCGTAACGCCTCACCAGGCCAAACACCGCCATACTTCCAAGCGTAGACCCAAGCAGACACCAAAAAGTCCCCATCCAGGTTCCGAAGGCATATCCGCCCACGATTTCAAACACCTCTCCGGGAATCAACGCAACCACAACCTGTAAAAAGACAAAAGCCACATACAAAACCGGCCCCCAAATGCCGTGACTGTCCACCCAGAGACGAAACTGCTCCGGTTCGGATACAAAACGCAGAATCGGAATCCCGATTACAACGCCCACAGCCAGCATCACAAGAATGTATACAACAATTGCCGACGCCGCCAGTATTTTCTGTTGTTTTTGAGTTAAATCAATTTTCTTCATTTCACTTCTTCTTTAGCTTTTGTAGTGTCTTTCTTTTTATATTTCCTTTAGCTTTTTATGATCCTGCGCTTAAATATCGCCTTTGCAGTTTACATAACTCGCAACACATTTTTCTAACACCTGCTCTTTTATAATCCGAACACATACCCGACCGCAATTCCGGCCACCGACGAAATCAGAATAATCACAATCGGATGCACCTTCTTTAATGCCATAATAAGGCTTCCGCCAAAAATTGCAAGTGCTCCAAGGAAACTTACCGTAGTAAACGTTGCAAGCGCAAATCCTGTCGGGAAGAATACTGTCACCCCCGTAGAAAGCACAGCAGTTCCAATCATGCCGATTACCGCCGGCTTCAAACCGGACATACAGCCTTTGACCACGAAACTGTCTTTAAATTTCGCAAAGAACTTTGCCACTACCAGAATAATGATAAAAGACGGCAACACCACGCCCGTAGTTGCAATCACTGCCCCCGGCAAACCGCCCACTTCCATACCCACATACGTGGACATATTAATGGCAAAAGGTCCCGGTGTGCTTTCACTGACCGCCATAAAATTCACCAGTTCTTCTTCCGTCAGCCACCCCTTAGCAGCCACCGCATCCTGTATCAACGGAAGCATTGCATAGCCGCCGCCAAAGGTAAAGGCGCCAATCCCAAGGAAGATAAGAAACAATTCCAGATAAATCATTTCTTCGCCTCCTTTCTCTTTGCAACAAAGGAAGCTGTCAGACCAATCAGCGCACAGCCAATCAGCACGTAAATTGCCTTAATATTAAGCAAAGCCACCATAATAAAAGAAAAGGCAAAGATAAAATATGCCACAGGGTTTTTCGGACACTTTCGATACATATTAATCAATGCTTTTACAATTAAAGCAAGTACACCGGCACGAATGCCAAAGAAGGCATATTGCACCACCTTATAATCCTGAAATCTGCTGATAACCGACGATAATAATACAATAATACAAAACGATGGCGTAACCACACCCAAGGTCGCCATAAATGCCCCAAAGAAACCACCAAACTTATATCCTACAAAGGTCGCCGCATTGATGGCAATGGGCCCCGGAGTGCTTTCCGCTATGGCAATCACTTCCAGGATATCGTCCGCCGTTACCCACTTATGATTGTCCACCACTTCTTTCTGAATCAGCGGTATCATGGCGTAACCGCCGCCAAAGGTAAAAGCACCTATCTTAAAAAACGTCAGAAACAACGTAAAATATTCTTTTGGCATTCGTTTGACTTTCGACTGCGTGTTACTCATTTCAATCCTTCCCGTAGTAAATCCGATTACTTTTACAACGAATATTCGTACTGCTTTATTATAATCATTTTGCTACGGGTTGTCACTTTTTATTAATATATTTCAATAAAAAAAGCACCGACAAATCTGCCGATGCTTTTTCAACTCACTATTTAATCATTTCTTTCAGTCTTAATGCTTTGCCGATGTCACCCTCCACTTTCAACTTCTGCATGGTAAATGCCATCACCGGATCCATCTTGCCGTCCATAATCTTAAGCAATGTATCCGCCTTACAGATAAAAGTTGCATCTCTGTCATAATACTCGTAAGGCTCAATGGAAAGCTTGCCGTCTTTTACTTCTGCATAAAAGATGCCTTCGCCCTCACCTGTGATGTTAAACTGAAAAGCCAGTTTCTCATTGATGTGGCTTACATCCGCATCTTTAAACTTGTCTTTTACTGCCTGAAATACTTCCTGATAAGTCATTGTAAAATCCCCCTAAAATTTTATACATTCCAGAATCGTATCAGTTCCAGTGAGATCATTGCGACAACGCAAATTACATTTGCAAGAATATTGATTACATATTGTATCCTGCGTATTACTTTCACATCTTTGGCAAACAATGCTTTCACAGAAATTCCTGCGGATGCCAAATATGCCAACATACATAATATCTGAATCAGACAACCAATGATTCCTTGCGCCGGTGTAAGTCCGTACTGCGTGCTGTATACCGATATCCAGAATATCACAACTCCCACTGATATTATTTTAGCAAATTGTGCAACTGCAATCAAGGCTGCACCCTCATATTTCTTAAACTTCTTAGCAATAAGAAGAATCAACTTAATGAGCAACAATACAGCTGCAACAGGCACGCATAACACATAGAAAATCATCAACGCAAGATATGCGACCAGTGCCGGCTCTTCCACATAACTCTGCAAACCTAGATTCAATACTCCGGTACCATCTTCTAACTGATATCCTTCCGCCGGTAGTCCCTGACCTTCCTGAACAAGCCAGTAGAGTTCTCCGGATACATTTTGAATTGTGGCAATGCCTGCTACATCATACTCTCCCTCTCCGACAGATGCAATCGGTAACAATCCCAATAAAGAAATCAACTTCAAGGGACCGTGACGCATGGAACGGGCACCGATATACATACCCGATATATCATCCCCGGCATCTTCGCTTGCTACAAGTTCAGCAGGCATCTCTGCAGAAACATTTCCGAATACAATCTTCGGAATTTCCATAATCGGAAGTCCCATGCCGGTCATCATCACTACGGTTCCGACACCTGTTTCCACATCAAAAAACATCTGTGAACAGAAGCCGTTCGTCGAGCCGTTGTGTCCCAGTACTACAGTTTCTCCATACACGGAAGATAAAAATCCATGATAACTGTATCCAATATCCGTACCGTTATACGTCGCGGAAGGTGTGAATAACAATTCTCTTGTTTCCGGATTCTCAAATAGCGGACAATCTTTCCGTGCCAGACTTCCTGCATAGATTGCCATGTCAGAAATTGTACCTGTTGCCGCACCTGCCGGATACGGCATGACATACATAAGCTGCGGACCCGCAGATACCCAGCCGGCACCGGTATTCGTATAGCAAACGGTCTTCGCTCTCTGTGCATAAACCCACTCATTATCATTATGTGCAGGAAGCAAAGAAGTATGCTCCATACCCAAAGGTTCAAAAATATTCTCATGCACATATTCATGGAACGACTGTCCCGTAATACATTCCACAATATAGCCTGCCAGGGCAGCACCGTAATTACTGTAAGAAGAAACTTCTCCCGGACGATACACCTGCACCGGTTCCGTTTTCTGCAGAACTTCCCCCAATGATTCTACCTTATCCTCATCATCGGTCTGAAACGCCCATACATTCTCGCTCCAGCCCGCATTGTGATTCATAAGATTTAACATTGTGATAGGGTCATCATATTTTAACTTACGAAGAAAATTCTCCGGAAGATATTCCCTGATATCCTTCTCAAGGTCAATCTCGCCTCTCTCCCACAACTGCATTACACTGACCCAGACCAGCGTCTTGGAAATACTTCCCCACTCATACACTGTATCAGCATCTGCTGCAATTCCGTTCTCACGGTCAGCATAACCGAATGCACCCTCATACACAATTTCATCTTCTTTAAAAACCGCTGTAGAAAAGGATACATACGCCTCCGGATTCTCTGCCGCCCACTTCTCGATTTCACTTCCGATTTCATCAAACGCCACACCCGAAGGTGTCACATTTCCCGGTGCCGCCTGCACGGCAAGCGGGATATTGATCAGAAATATTGCCACCATTAGGATGGCTAAAATTTGCTTCATACTTTTTCTCATTCTTCCATTCTCCTATATCTCCCGGAACAAATACAATTCCGTATGCTTGTCCTTTTACTTACCTATATCGTTTATACTGCCTGCACTTCTTCCCTTACCTTCACGGCTTTTTCTTGTCTTTCCAACTTAATCAGCCAGATATATGCAATGACACCAAACACCAGAGACGGTCCCATCATAATCACAAACTGCACCGTACTTTCTGCCCAGAAGCCGGTCAGATTCTCTCCGTTCATTAACATTCGGGAAAATGTCGCCGCACCGTTATTCACCGCATGCATAAAAGCAGCCGACCAAACGGAATTAGTCTTTTTTACCGCCAAAGTAAGCAAGGCATTCATGGAAATCGTAAATATGGTAAAAATAAGAAATCCAAGCCATGGTTCGCCCCAGTATCCGGTACCGAAATTGTGTCCGTAGTAATTCACGGGATAATGCCATACGCCCCATATAATACCGCCAACAATAACAGCAGGACCGATACCCATCTTCTTCTCCAAACGGGGTATCATAAAACCACGCCAACCGATTTCTTCTCCTAAACCACCAATGGAAAATATCACCGCGTTCACAACGGAATACAAAGGCATTACCGCAATCATAGCGGGATCCATTCCCATATCTTCCGTCAAAACAGTCGCATCAAAACATTCCGGTTTCAATGTAATAAATAACCATCCGCCAAGTTCCGTATAAATAATGGGTAGAAAGATTGCCACCAGCATCCAAACCCACTTTTTATCTTTGAAATAAATACCCAGCTTCAGGGAATTCTCCCCGGTAAAGTCAATCTTTTCTTTACAAATGGCACCGGTAATAAACACGGAAACTGCAGGACAAAGCATTGCCGCGGAACAAAGCAGCTGCGTGCCCGCACCCCCATATTCATGGCCGCTTCCGAAGTAAGCAAAGGCCGCAATCCAAAGGGGCGCAAAGGCAAAGAATAAAAACACAAGCATTACCGTCAAATCTTTCTTTTTATTCATCGATGTCACGCTCCTTTCTTACAAAAATGCCCGCAGTGATTCTGTATGACAGATAATAAACAATCCCTGCCACTACCGGAAACAAAGTGTTTAAAAGAACTATCAATGCGGTATGTTCTTCCACCCATTTCATATTGCTTTCAATATCCCTATTGGTAAGGCCGGATATATCACCGAACAAAAGCCAGATAAAAAATACAATACAAAGTGTAACGGAAAATCCGCTAAAAATCATATCTCCCTTTTTCTTGCCGTACAGTATGTACAAGGGGAACGTTATGGCAGCCATAATCAACATGACCGGAATCACGATGGGCCCCATTAACTGAACCGTGGATACCATCATCATCATACCCTCTGTTTTTACCGCGGTTGCCGCAATCATACTTAAGAAAACTCCCCAGGATAAAACCAGATAGTTTGCCGCCAGATAATAGATATATTTAGACAACAGATATTCCTTTTTATCTACAGGCATGGTAAGCAGGTAATCACGGCAGTTTTTACCGGAATCCGCCTGGAACAACTGAGACATCAATGCAAGCAAATATACACATCCATCACCCATAAATACCATGGGGGTTAACAACCCCAATATCACTTCCATATCACTATTTACGGTACTCCACACCGTAAATACACAGATGATCACTGTAAGAAGTCCAAATCCGCCTATCACAATAGGGCCGTTCGTAGCCACATAATCTTTATATAACAATGATTTCATCGCACACCTCGCCCCTTTCTTTTTACAATCAACACAGATACGAAGAAACATACCACGATCATAAGGAAAGCCGCCGGAATTAACCAAACCAGGCTATTCTCGAAAAGGATTTTGACTTTATCCATAAATGTGTTCATAATGGCATCCATTTGGTCTCCGTAACGCGTGGAAAGTGCTACAATTCCAATTGCAAATACTGCATATATTCCTACAACAATACCGATGAAAATTCTATCAAACGTCTTCTTATTCCACATAAAAAGGGCACAGCATGTCACACCCAGACCAATAGCCAGTGCACAGGTCAGCACAGTTCCCGCATGAATCATTTCAGCCAATGTAAACACCTTAACCACCGGTGAAATCAGTAAAGCAATCAATATAGACGATATATAACCTGTCAGAAGGAAGCCGTAAGCAGTACTAAATCTTGCCAGTACAATTTCCACAGGTTTTACCGGCATAGTGCGAAGCACATCGCCAAAATTTGCCTTTTCATCCATATGAAAGGTCATAATGCCGTCAAAACCTACCCCCAAAGGAAGTAAAATAGCCAAAAAAGTAGCGCCTCCGAGCATTACTTTATGTGCCGCGAGATCAACTTCCGGTGCCGTTGCAGCATCGCCCATCATCACATCCAGCCTCATATTTCCGTATTCACTGCTAAGGGAAATCAGAATTCCGATTACCAAAGCAGCAACCAGAGTCAATACATAGGTCATGATGCGGGTACGCAGACAGTAGATATCTTTTAAAATTAATGCTTTCATAAGATACCTCCTTCTACGCATCTTTGCTTTCTTTGTTTGCACGGTTTACATAATGTATCATAATTTCTTCCAAAGTACACTGTTCCATGGTAAGTTTCTCGTATTTTCTTGCACATGCCTTTTTATCATGTACCAAAACATCCACGCCGAAGGCCGACTGTCTTACGGATACAACGTCTTCTTTTGCGATTGTATCTGCATCTTTTTTCGTACATCTCAACATTGCGTGATTCTCAAGGATTACATCCTTTTCACCGCTTAATACAATACGCCCCTTGTCAATAAATACAACCATATCCGCGATACGCTCAATATCCCCTGTGATATGGGAAGATAAAAGAATCGTATGGTCCTCTTCCATAACAAACTCCTGGAAGATTTCCAGAATTTCATTACGCACGATAGGATCCAAACCGCTGGTCGGTTCATCCATAATCAGTAACTTTGCACCGTGGCTCATTGCTACTGCGATCTGTAATTTCATACGCATACCGCGTGAGAACTTACCGCACTTTTTCTTCATGGGAAGACCGAATTTCTTCATATATCCTGTAAATACTTCTTCGCTCCAGTTGGTGTACATTTTGCTCATGATTTTATTAATCTGTACACCGGTTAAGAAGTCGTGGAAACCCATTTCATCAAATACCACACCGATGTCATCTTTCAAGACTTTCCCTTCGGTGCGCATATCTTGGCCGAACACCTTAATCTCTCCGGAATTTGCAGCAATAATATCCATAATCAAACGGATTGTGGTGGTTTTGCCGGCGCCGTTTTGTCCTACGAAACCACAGATACAGCCTCTTGGTATTTCAAAGTTAATCTTATCTAATACAAAATCTCCATAATCCTTTGTCACATCTTTCAATGTGATTACATTCTCTACCATATCGTCTCCTCCAACTAAACAGGCTCCTTCTCACACTTGTCTATTCCGTTTTATCCGCCCGTTCTCTTCTCTCTTCATATAAAAGATTCCATCTCTCCGTCAACTCTTCAAAAGAAAGTTTGGCAACTTCCGCCTTTTCAAACATTTCTTCCATCATAGTTTCAATTTCAAACATAACACTTTCTTTCACCATTTCATGGTTTACGCCTTTTACAAAGCTTCCTTTACCGGTATAGGACTCAATATACCCTTCCCGCTCCAGCTCTTCGTAAGCACGCTTCGTCGTGATAATACTGATTCTAAGCTCCTTGGCCAGAAGTCGCATTGACGGAAGAGCGTCCCCTTCTTTCAATTCACCATTCATAATCTGAGCTTTGATCTGATCAATGATTTGTTCATAAATCGGCCTATCTGACTGATTTGTAATAATAATATCCATTTGTTACCTCGCGATTCTTTCTTCCACAAGCATTTCTGCAGTTTAATGCCCGTGGCAAACAATATATTGTATATATACTATATACACATTATTTACAATATGTCAATAAGTTTTTAGTATTTAATTGACCTTAGTAAGATGTTTGACGTGAAAGTATCCCTTTTTTCTTTTTTACTTCTTTGGGGATATTTCTGACCGGCGACGGTGTTCCCTTTTCTTAATTTTTCCGCTTTTAGGGACATTTCTGACCGGCGATGGTGTTCCTTTTTTTTGATTTTTCCACTTTTAGGGACATTTCCCGCCGGGGCCGGTATACCCTTTTCTTGATTTTTCCGCTTTTAGGGACATTTCCCGCCGGGGCCGGTATACCCTTTTCTTAATTTTTCCACTTTTAGGGACATTTCTGACCGGCGACGGTGTTCCCTTTTCTTCTTTTTTACTTCTTTGGGGATATTTCCCCAAGAAAAAAACATGACGGACCGCCCCCAAATATTCTTTTCACTATCTTAAATGTCGTTCAATCACTGTTTGAATCTTTCGTGTTGTAAGAATTGTTTGCTTTGTTTCAAAAGTAACGACCAGATTTTCTCCTATAACATATCCATTTTCTTCATATGCAGCAATTTTTTGAATAGCCTTCTGTGCATACTCCGGATCATCCATTCTTCCAAAATGCTCCCAGCATATTTCTTTTTGCTTCTTCTTTGACAGAATCATGAAGTCCGGATAGATTGTTCCGAACCCTTTTATGTAAACCGGATATTCGTAACGGTATGCCACATCGGCGCGATACAATTCATTTGCAATCAATAATTCTGACTTAGATCTCACACGTTCTCCCTTGTCTGTGTAAATCTCCGGGATTCTTTCGTCGAAACCTTTTCCTTCATATTGCAACGACAGCCAATCAGCTCTCAATTGTTCCCAGTCCGGTGCAATCGGAACAATCATTTTTTGGCGTTCTGAATGCAGTTCCTTGTACCAATCCTCCGGCATAACCTTAGGACAAGTATTCAAATAACGTTCGATTGCTTTCAATTCCTGCTCTATGCAATTCAAAATCTTGGTATCATATGCTTTTTGCGCAAGTGCAGAAATGAAATCTTTCTCTTTTAAAGAAAGATATCTCTCGCCGGCTCCGGTCTTGCTTATGCGCGAATCATTTTTCACATCAGAGGAATTTCCCATGAAGTGAAAATAGCGCACTTTGCCACGATTCATTCTGATTTTCAAGCTGCCCTCCGGCGAATCCTTCAGCGAAGTTTCCTTTTCTTCTTTTAGCTTTATCAACAGCTTTTTTCTCTCCTCAAATTTATTTCTTATTTCATTCATGTTTATTTCCACCTTTCTTTTTTCAATTTTCTTATCTCTCTTAATCAATCCCAATTTTCTTATTTCTCTCATTTAGGGACACCTTCCACAGAACAAAGTATCCCCAATCTTTCTGTTTCTCTCATTTTGGGACACCTTCCCCAGAACAGAGTATCCCCAATCTTTCTGTTTTCATAAAATGTTTGATAAATAGAAGATTTTCTAAGATTCTTCAGATATTCCATTATAGAAATGTTTTCAGAATAGTATCAGATATCACTTATTATGCTGAATTTTCCTGCCCTTTGCAAGTAGATATCAGAATTAGCCTTGCATTTTCAAAAAACCGCCGGCACAACCCAAAGTGATTCTGCCGACGGTTTTCCTTTTTCACATATTTTAGAAATAAACTCTGATATCGCTCACATTACGCATAAACGATACAGTCTCAGTTTTTCCATAAATCTTTTAGTTGTTCCTGCACTTCTTCTTTTGTCAATTGAAGTGCAAATCCAAGTTCAGAGTAAAGCTTTCCCTCTGCCATTTTGAAATATCTCTCATCCAAGACTGTTGCCTTTTTTCCCTGAACAATACGTGACTCTTTGCGAAGCCGGATAAGCTTAATCAACGAAATCCACGTTTCCGGCTTACAGCTTCTGATAGCTTCTTTGTAACATTGCTCCCGTAGTCTCTCATTCTCCACTTCTAATACATCTATTTCCGCAACACGCCCGATTAATGACCTGGCTTCTGCCTCGTCCATCACCTTGCGAAGCGAGGAATCTGTTGCATCAAGAGGAAGGTAAATTTTACCGGAAGGATCATCAACCGGAATCAAGAGATAATACATTCTGTCTTTCTCAATCCCGGACATTTGCGGATGCAAAATATCTTCCACTTTACACACGCCGTCAAAAGCTTTCACGATATATTCACCTACCTGATACATTATGAGCCCGCCTTTCTTCATAGAATTCTGTATATTCAGAGTAAAATACCCTGATAACCTCTGTATGAATTCTATTTTATCATTTAGCGGAATTCAAATGCAAAGGACAAGTTTGACAAAAAAGTATCGACTGTTCTACGACATTTTGAACAACGGTCATTCCTTGCGGCATCAAAAATTCTTTCTCTATCGTACCAACAGTTTCCCAAACGCACTCAATCCGCCAAACAACGCATTTTCACCAAGTTCTTCTTCAATACGAAGCAGACGATTGTATTTCGCCACGCGCTCCGATCTGCTCGGCGCACCGGTTTTGATTTGCCCTGCATTCAATGCAACCGCAATATCAGCAATGGTAACATCCTCAGAATCTCCGGAACGGTGCGACGCAATGGTACGATATCCGGCCTGTCTCGCCAGACGGATGGTGTCCAATGTTTCGGACAGTGTTCCGATTTGATTGGGCTTGATTAAAATTGCATTTGCCACACGGCCCTTAATTCCCTGCTCCAGGCGCTTGCAGTTTGTTACAAACAAATCATCTCCGACAAGCTGTACCTTATCGCCAATCTCAGAAGTCAGAAGCTTCCATCCTTCCCAGTCTTCTTCATCCAATGGGTCTTCCAATGAAATAATCGGATACGTCGCAATCAATTTCTGCCAATATTGAATCAATTCGCGGGAAGTGTACTTTTTACCGGACTTAGGTAAAATATATTCCCCTTTTTCTTTTCCTTTCCATTCACTGGCTGCAATATCAAGTCCTAACATGAAATCTTTTCCGGCGCGAAATCCGGCTTCCGCAATCGCTTCCAGAATCAATCTGATAGCCATTTCATCCCCTGTCAAAGATCCGTTTCCGGCATGTTGTCCAACAGAAGGATTCATTGCAGCAGCACCATTCTGACCTGCCACGAGATTCGGCGCGAACCCGCCTTCATCTCCGACTGCCGTTGAAAGTCCTCGTTTTTTCAAAAGATTTGCAAGAGCATGATACACTTCCACAGACATCCGGATTGCCTCTTTAAAACAGGGAGCGCCGACAGGGATTATCATGAATTCCTGAATATCCAAATTATTTGCTGCATGTGCACCGCCGTTTAAAATATTCATCATGGGAACAGGCATGGTAACTGCACTTACACCGCCTAAGTATCTGTACAAAGGTTGCCCCATGGATGCTGCTGCCGCATGGGAAACAGCGATGGATGTTGCCAGAATTGCATTCGCCCCAAGCTTAGATTTATCCGGTGTTTCATCCGCACGTAATATCGCATTGTCAATTGCATATAGATCAGATGCATCCATGCCACAGATGACATTTGCAATTGTCGTGTTCACATGATTCACCGCTTTGGTCACGCCTTTTCCGTTGTATCTTGATGTATCCCCGTCACGTAATTCCAATGCCTCATATACACCTGTAGAAGCACCGCTTGGTGCCACGCCGCGTCCCACACTTCCGTCACTTAACATCACTTCTGCTTCTACTGTCGGATTTCCTCTCGAGTCCAGAACTTCACGACCCTTAACCTGAATAATTTTCGTATTCTTCATCTTTTCCATCATCCCTTCTCTTTTTTCTCAACATTCTCCTTCTGCTCTTTCAAAAGCAAAGAACACAAAAAAGAAAGAACACCTTTCTTTCCGATTAGTGTCCTTCCTTTTTCCATAAATTATTCTTTTATTCGGATAAATTATTAAAAATATCTACTCCATCTGCTACTTTATGTACTGTAATAAATCAATATTTATCAGCCACACGATGACTGAATCAGCATTATCAAACTTATCAAGAAACAAAACACGAAGCTGAGAAGGGCAAAAACCAAAGACATTTGCAATCTTCCGAATTCTCTTTGGTTTTGTCCAAAAGAAAACCGCTCATACCTTCTTTCATCCAAGTCATTCGTTTTATCAAAATCCGTTCCCATATCAATATCATAATTTGGATCATACGCAGATCTCTGACGTAACGCATCACCTGTAGAAACCACCCTGTTATCCGGCATGTGCACATACCTTTTTGCCTCCGCCTCCATTTTCCCCGTAAAGTTAACTTCCGACGTCACAACCTTATCCTTTTTTACCGCAGCCGCCGGTGTAAGCAGTTCAAATGATGCATCGCAATTCGGACACTTTAAGTCCTCCATATCTTCAATCTCTGTTGCCTGCATGCGATGCCCGCAATACTTACATGTAATTCCTTCTTCCGCAACACCGCGAAAAACCATTAATTCCTTATAATATTTCCCCGTTTCATCATAATATCCCGCACGATAACGGACTCCTTCCGCATTCTCAACCGTTTCGGGATAAAATATGTAATCATGTCTTTTACAATGGTAAAAGGTCGCATTCTCTGCCTGTTCAACCGGTACCGGGAAATCTGCATTCACACGATAGTTCTCATCCTTCGCCAAAAAATCAATTATTCTACTCATATACACCCTCTTTTTTGAGCTGACCTCAAAAAAACTATATCTCCTCTTGCTCGTTCATCAGTCTCCGCCAATAATTCTGCTCTTCTTCCTTACGCTTTCTTTCCTCTTCCACAAGCCTTTTTTCTTCTTCCTCTTTCTTCTTATCAAGCGCATCTCGCGCTTCCTTGTCAAAAAATCGAAAAGAAGACGAATTATAATCAAGACTCTTAATATTCTCTCCTTCATCGTTATGATTTATATTTGATTCAACAATCAACTTCTTATTCGGCTTCCATTCCTTTATAGGCCGTGACTCGAACTGACGCGTCGTAATAAAACGTATCTTTTCTCTGTTTTCTTCGTATACATGCAGGGTTTTGGTGTACTCGATATTCAATTCCTCTTTCGGGAAGATTTCTGTTTGATTATCAACATCAAACGCATACGCAAAAGCATCCTGACACCATACCAGAAAATCATACTCTGAATCCAACTGATTCATATAATTGATTTCCGCACCGCACTCCGTGCACCAGATATCATCCATATCCTGTTCGTTCACGTCAAATATTATGTGATGACCGCAGTAGCCGCAAACTGCACCGCCGCTCTTCGGATAATATAATATTCTGATTTTCTCGTGATAATTGGCTTCTTCATCGTAATAGCCGTGTTTGCGCTGTACACCATTGGTATCGGTAAAATCACGCGGAAAGAAAACATAATCATGGCGCAGACAATGATATAAAACGGTATCTGAAATCCCCTCCGGATTTACCGGAAATTTCTCTGCCGAGCGTAAGTCTCTCGCATTCACACGCGCAAAATCATTTGCACCACCAAGTACCCGTCCGTGTCCTACATGTCTGTTCGCATAAACACGATTTCCGGAGCGTGTTGTCTGAATCCATCCTTTCTTCTTGTCAAAGGCAAACCTATACTGTGAAGTCAAACACATTTCTTCCGGCGTGGAAACTTCTCTATTCTCATTGACATCGTTATAATTTAACATAGGCTTTTATCTCCTATCGTTTTTTTATAATTCAAAAAATTTTCTCAAAAAAAATTATTAACCAAGAGAAAATCGGAATAAAATAAATAAGCAGCACAATCCCTACCATCCCGCTCAAAATCAACAGAAGCATTTTTACTGCAGGATGCGCAAAAAACTCAGCAACTTTATTTTTCTTATACTCTTTTTCATACTGTTCAAAACTCTTCTTATATTTAAAGTTATCTTTATAAATTGCATCCTTTTTGGGGGGACGTTCAATCTCGGTCAAATCAACTTTTTTATTGATATTCTCTTTGGCTTCTTCTTTCAGATATTCCAGTCCTGCATCACAATGCGGACACTTCAATGTCTGCAGGATCTCCGGCTTTTCACGCAAATCCGTTGTATTTCCACAATATTTACAGGTAATGCATCCATCCCTATCCTCATCAATAATTCGAAGGTTACTGTAATATTTGCCTGTTTCATCATAGTACCCGCTTTTTCTTCTTACGTTCTCCAAATCCGTAAAATGTTCCGGCACATACACATAATCATGATTCACACAATAATAAAAGACTTTATCCTTCACATCTTCCGGAATTCGCTCAAAAAAATCTGCTTCACGTTTTATTTGACCTGTACTTACTATATCAATTGCCGTTTTACCCATTTCCTATTCTCCCTCGAACATAACGTTGCACTCGCGTTACTACAATTTATCTAAATGATTCTAAAATCTGTCCAGATAGGAACCGCTCGTAATCATGTCTTTTACAATGGTAAAAGGTCGCATTCCCGGCCTGTGAAATCGGCACAGGAAATTTCGGTTCTTCGCGGTAGTTCTCATTATTCTCATAAAAATCAATCCTTTTATCCTTTTATCCTTTTATCCTGTCCGGACCCCTTTTTTTCTTACCCAATATTCCCTTTTATCTCTTCTCATGTATTTATAGCGTTGCAAAACAAATAAAATATTATGCACGCTAAATCAAATCCGTGCTTATAGCATAAATAATTAAAACCAAATGATACACTAACGCCAGCACCCCAAAACCTATTAAGAATATCAAATTCGCTTTGCGGTTCGGGTATTCTTCCTTTTGCTCTTCCTCTTGCGCATCAGTACCATACAGACTAAGCTCTTTCATCCATCTGTCATAGCCTTCTTTTCCCAAATAGTTTTCTATTTCATACTCTTTATCTAAATCCGAACTATATTTCGGGTCATAGACTGCCCTCTTTATTCCCTGCTTCTCTTCTGCTACTGCGACATCCGGAATGTACCTACGGGCATCCACCACATTTTTACCCGTGAAATTAACTTCTGATGCCACAACCTTATCCGTTTTCACCACATCCGCAGGCGTAACCAATTCAAAAGAAGCATCACAATTCGGACATTTCAGTGTTTCCATTCCTTCCAGTTCATCTTCCGTCATGCGATGTCCGCAGTACTTACATACAAGGCCTTCTTCCGGAAAACTATGATACAGCTTCAGTTCGCTGTAATATTTGCCGGTCTCATCGTAATACCCCGCGCGATAGCGGTCCCCTTCCCCGTTCTTCACCGGTTCCGGATAATATATGTAATCATGCCATTTGCCGTGATAGAATGTTGCATTCCCGGCCTGTGAAATCGGCACAGGAAATTTCGGTTCTTCGCGGTAGCTCTCATTATTCTCATAAAAATCAAATATCCTACCCATGTCCATTCCCCATCTTTCTTCTTTCTGCAGGAGTAATTTTTATTCAATTCAATCATCAACATCTTAATCTTTTTATAAATCCGTCAAGAAAAAGAAACTTAATCGCCAAACAATAACCAAAGCAATAGCAAAATTGGGGCTATTCCACTATATATAAGAAAAAATATAAGAAAAAAAATAGCAGGAATCCGTAATCTTCGGAAGCGGTGAAAAGCTTTCTCCCTATCCTCTTTCGTTCCAAGCAAACCGGTAATCCACTCTGCCTGCATATCAATCCCTTGTTCCTCGTAGAACAATTCCTCATCATAATCCTGATTATATTCCGGATCGTAGGCTGCTCTCTTTCTGTCACGAGTTTTCTCTATCACTTCCGCCTCACGCACATATCTGCGCGCCTCTGCCTCAGACTTATCCGTAAACCGCACTTCCGATGCCACAACCTTATCCTTTTTCACCACATCCGCAAGCGTAACCAATTCAAAAGAAGCATCACAATTCGGACACTTTAATGATTCCATTCCTTCGAGTTCATCTTCTGTCATGCGATGCCCGCAGTATTTACACACCAAGCCTTCTTCCGCAACACCATGATACAGTTTCAATTCGCTGTAATATTTCCCCGTTTCATCATAATACCCCGCGCGATAACGAACTCCTTCCGCATTCTCAACCGTTTCGGGATAAAATATGTAATCATGTCTTTTACAATGATAGAAGGTTGCATTCTCTGCCTGTACAACCGGTACCGGAAAATCGGTATGCTCACGCACCTTAGTATCTTCCGAATGGAAATCTATGGCATTATTCATTCTACTCCTCCATTCTTCTACGTGACCAGTACTCTTTGATTGCCTGCATCGAATCCTCTTCGTCCAAATGTACTCTCCTAAACATGCCGTAGTCAGCATCCTCTTCGTCGAAACGTTTTCTCCTAAACATGCCGTAGTCAGCATCCTCATTCATCGACCATGAATCTTCCTGTCGCTCTGCTTCTCTTTCTTTCTGCTTATAAGACGGTTCTTCCAAGTCCTTCATATTCGCCACATCCACTGAATTCGAGAAAACATCCAGAATATCTTCCAAAGCAGCCACTGCCTTCGCGGCCACCGTTTTCTCATCCGCCACAGTATACTCATGTTCCGGAACATAGTCTGTTTGCTTTTTCTCAGAAGAATGCGTCGGCTCCCAGGGCTTCACCGGTGCCGGATTATACGGTCTCGTCTTAATGTACTGCAACGGTTCATCTTTATCCAAAAGTATACGAGAGAGGGCAACGCCTGATTTATCATCAGGCCTGGTAGGCGCTTCCCATTTTTTCACCGGTACCGGATTATACGCGCGCGTTTTGATATATTCCAACGGTTCATCGAATTGTAATTCACTAAGTTTCTCTTCCGGTTTTCTTTTTTTCTTTGGAGGTTTGGAACTATCCGGACCATATGTTTCTTCTAAATCGTTCATGGAAGGTATTCCGCTTCTCCAAATCGGATCCACTGTATCCAGAAGGCCTTCCCAATAAGTTAAGCCAGCCTCCGTCGTACCTCTCCTGTATGTATTTCCCGAAGTATAATTTTCCTTCCCGGTCTCTTCGAAAGAAAATCCCTTAAAAGAATCTTCGTTCTGACCACTCGTATTGGATTTGATGATAAGTTCCGTATTCGGATTCCATTTTTTTACCGGAGCCGGATTATATTCTCTTGTTTTGATATACTTAAGCGGAGCATTCGGATTCCCGTTATAGTCCGGTTCCATCGGCACACTTTCTCCGGGCCCGAAATTTTCCTTCAGGTAATCCGAATAGGACTTATCCGACGGCTTACGCTGCTTCCATTCACGATGATAAGAAGGATTCTCTTTGGGTTGTACATATGGTGTATGCGGAATTGCTTTCACTTCAAGTTGTTTTCCCATTCGAAAGCAGTCTGCATATACCAGAAAATCTGCCTCCTCACCCAGTAGCTTCATATAGTTAATCTCTGCACCGCACTGCGAACACCAAAGGTCCGATACGTTCTGTAAATTAACATCAAAAATAGTATTATGCCCGCAATATTTACAAACCGCACCATCACTCTGCGGATAATACAACATTTTTATATTGGGATGAAAATCCGCATTCTCATCATAAAAACCGCGTTGGCGCATAATCCCGTCAGCATCTGTAAAATTATGCGGATAGTAAACATAGTCATGGCGAAGACAATGATACAGAATCGTGTCCGAAACGCCTTGCGGATTGTACGGGAATTTTTCCCCGGAACGCAACGGTTTCCCGTTCGCCTTTGCAAACGCATTGGCTCCGCCGAGAACTTTACCGTGTCCGTATGTTTTATTTGCATATACATCATTTCCTGACTTGGTGCGCTGAAACCATCCGTTTTCCGGCTTGAAACCGAAACTTCCGTACGAATTCACTTTATTCTGCTCTATTCTCTCTTTCTCATTTCTGTCCATTTACACACTTCCCTTTCCCATGTATACTTTTACACTCTTTATAACAAACCTTCCTTATTCGAACAAATTCATGAGACACACTCCGATTGCATCACAAATCACACCCAACCAACATCAGCATCCACAAAATGAGTAGAATCAGAATATAGTAAAAAAGTAAACTTAAAATTCCTAACCGAAATGTAATCAGTAACGTGAAAAATCCCTTCAGAAGCTTTCCTTTTCTTTTCGCATATTCTGCGGCCTGTATGAGGTAATTCTTCTTGGGTTTAAACGCATCCTTATGTGTAGCTTCCATCTTCACTTCCGGCCGTTGGATTTCTGACAGAACCACCTGTTTGGGCGCAGTTCTTACCTTCTTTTCAACAACATACTCCAATCCTGCATCACAATTCGGACACTTCATGTAAAGAAGCACTTCTGCATTCTTACGTAAGTCAATTGTATGACCACAGTATTTACAGGTAATGACACCATCTTCATCTTCTGCTATGATGCGAAGCTGTTGATAATACGCACCGGTCTCATCATAGTAACCGCCTCTTCGACGCACACCGTCCGCATCTTCAAAATTTGCAGGCACATAAACATAATCATGATTTTTGCATTGATACAGAATTTTACCTTCTGTCGTTTCAGGTATCTTATCAAAAAATACCGATTCCCGCATATTCTCTTTGTTAATTAAGATATCAATTGAAATTCGACTCATCATTTTCCCTTCTGTTTGAAAATACAACATCCTAAAATCCGCTCAAATCATTGAATGGTAAAATCATCATTCTCAACAAATGACATTTTTCATATTCCTTTTATATTTTACAATATGATATCCTTAAAGTACAGCACAATTCCCGCAAAATACGTGCCGCCATTTCGTATTTTTCAACCCTTTTCAAAATGCTGGTAATCCTTGATATATTCCCAGTCCCCGCCCCAGACAAAACCATACTTCTCAAAAATCCGATAGCAGATATCGTCATGCGTTATCATGTGAGGCAGGCCCGTGGTCCGGTCAATATAATCGTCCGCATTCGCGTGATCCCATACCGCTTCACCGGTTCTGTAACTTACGTACGGATTCTGTTGCGGATTGATATCAATTGCCATACCGTACGCATGCCTGGAGAGCTTGGATGACCCGGTCGCCGGTCGATACAGAAACGCCGACGTATTGTTCTCTTCAATGGAGGCTGAATCCGTTGTCGTCGGATCTCCTGTCCAGTAATCATCTGCAAGATACATGGATTGAATCTCATATTCCGCCTCAAACAGTTCCATAAAAATATTCCTGAAATCTTCCTGTAACACTGCTGCAACGATTAATTCCCCTACCTGAAGTTCATGTTCAAAATTGTAATGTAATACCTTCATATAACGCAGATCGTCCAATCCGACTTCCGTTCCTTCCTGAAAAGATTTACCGACAATTCTCTCATACACCGTATTCGAAATTTCATATGCAGCAAAATACTTATCCAACTGATTTTTATCCATCTCTTCCGGCTGAAGAATCGTTCCTGCAGGAAGCGTCTCCCATTCAGTCTGAATCTGTGCAATGCGTGCCTGTTTCAATGCATTCTCCTCCTGCACTTTTTTCAGTATCTTTGCATTCTCATCCAGGGTTTTGCCGTCAGAAACGCTTTGTGCCAGAAAACAGAGCATATCAGCAGGTATCGTTTCTTCTCTTCCGCCCCTGCCCGACAAGCAAATAAAAACAGTGAGCAGTACGCCTAAAAAAATGAAAAAAGACATACTCCACAATAAACACCTTCCGATATTCAGTTTCCGTTTTTTTCCTTTCATAATCAGTCCCCTTTACTATTAAACATATGCAATAAAAAACTCCCCTGAATCTCAGAGGAGTTATGAGAGCGATAGACGGGGCTCGAACCCGCGGTCTCGACCTTGGCAAGGTCGCGCGTTACCAACTACGCCACTATCGCATATTCTGTTGTTCGTTCGCTCTTGTGTGCCGCGAACAATATGTATAATACTATACCCAAAAAGAAATGTCAACATGTTTTTTTATTTTTTTTTATTATTTTAATTCAGGTGTCAAATGCACGTAAATCACATGAACGTATACACCGTTAGTTTCATGACTTGTTGTCCGGGATTATATCACAGGAATTCCCATAACGTAAGAAACCCTGCATCGCTACTCGACTACAGGGCTTCCTACAACTGATTTTCCTCAACGATTAAATCCAATGGACCATACCTCCTACTCTCTTCTGTATCCGTTCCACACATCTCTTCGTATTATAATACTGTAATGGACAGTTCTCTCTGTTCTTCATTACGTTCGCGGTGTTACGAAATACTCCGTCATTCTCATTCAAATCAAATTACGTTTTCGGTGGACCGTACCTCCTTCACTTATTTTTTATCTATGTGAATTTTTATTATGTACTCATTATATATCCCGAACTTTATTTTGTCAATACTATTTTTAATATTTTTTATAGTTTTCTGATTATTTTTCTCTTGTTATTTTATTTATTTACAATTCTTTATGTGATTCACACTGAAACTACTTTTATCTCATCGGGGATGATGTTATAATATCCTCGTTACACCACCATATATAACAATAAAACACGGAGGTTTTTCCTTATGACAAGACAACAGGAAGGATTTGCGCGCACCGCACAATCCATCATCAAAGAACTTGAAAAAAGAAACATGGAAGGTTTTTTCTGCGAAACAGGTAAAGATGCTGTAGAAAAAGTACTCTCTCTTCTTCCGGAAGGCGCCACCATAAGCTGGGGCGGAAGCGAGACGATTAAGGAATGCGGTTTGATGGATGCGATTCGAAACGGTAATTACAATCTGCTGGATCGCGCAAACGTACAGGGCGAAGAAGAATATCGCGAGTTTTTTTCACAGGTTGTGAAAGCGGATGCATTCTTAATGAGTACAAATGCAATCACTGAAAATGGGGAACTTGTAAATATTGACGGTGCTTCCAACCGTCTGGCTTGTCTTTTGCACGGTCCGAAAAATGTCTTTGTCATTGTCGGCATGAATAAGCTTACAAGTGATGTTCCTGCTGCAATCGGTCGCATCCGAAACGTTGCCTGTCCCGCTAACACTATCCGCTTAAACCGCAACACTCCTTGTGCTCTTACAGGCAAATGCGGAAACTGTTTCTCACAGGACAGCATCTGCAGCCAGATTGTGGTAACAAGACGTTCCTCACAGCCTAAGAGAATTAAAGTCATTCTTGTTGCCGAACACCTTGGCTATTAAAGGATAAGCCTCTTATTGCATGCGTCTGTGGTTTACATAACTCGGCATGCCAAGCTTTCCAAGTTATCTTTATGATACGTCTCTAAGTAGTTGACATAACAAAGGCGTCTGCATTATTTTCAAAAATATGCAAACGCCTTTATTTCATATTGCTTTCACCAATCCGGCAGCCGGTACGTGGTTTTATGTTAACCACTTGTCTGCCATCTTCTGATTATGTCAACCAGTTATTCTGCCAATCCGAAGATATCATGGATCGCATTTGCTGCGCGTTCTGCTTCATTAACATCAATCAGAACGGTTACACGAATTTCAGATGTAGAAATCATCTTAATGTTGATGTGCTCGTTATAGAGACACTCGAACATCTTTGCTGCAACACCGGGGTTAGACATCATACCTGCACCAACTACGGATACTTTGCATACGTTCTTTTCGATTTCAACGTTCTGGTAGTTAAGTCTTGCCTTGTTATCTTCGATTACCTTCAATGCTTCATCACCATAATTTCCGTCAACAGTGAAGGAAATATCCTTGGTATTGTCACGTCCTACAGACTGAAGAATCATATCTACATTGATATTTGCTTTTGCAAGAGCGTCGAAAAGACGGAATGCAGTACCGGGCTTATCTGCCAAACCGATAACTGAAATTCTCTCTGCACTTTTATCTACTGCTACTCCACTTACTAACATTCTTTCCACTTTAACATCCTCCTTAACAATTGTTCCCTCTTCATTGGTAAGACTGGAACGTACTACTAATGCAACACCATACTTCTTAGCCATCTCAACAGAGCGGTTGTGCAATACGCCTGCACCTAAGGTTGCAAGATCAAGCATCTCATCATAGGTGATTTCATTTAACTTCTTCGCTGTTTTCACAATTCTCGGGTCTGCGGTATATACACCATCTACGTCAGTGTAAATTTCACATTTATCGGCACGAAGTGCTGCTGCAAGAGCAACTGCTGTGGTATCGGAACCGCCACGGCCGAGTGTTGTATAATCATCATATTTGTTAATTCCCTGGAAACCGGTTACAATAACGATTTTACGGGATTCCAATTCATGTTTGATACGTTCGGTATCGATTCTTTTTAATCTTGCATTTCCATAATTTGAAGTTGTATGCATTGCAACCTGGAACGCATTTAAGGAAATGGAAGGCACACCGAGTGCTGCCATTGCCATGGACATAAGAGATACGGATGTCTGCTCACCTGTTGTAAGGAGCATATCAAGCTCTCTCTTAGACGGATTGGGATTGATATCCATTGCCATCTCAATCAACTCGTCAGTGAGTTTTCCCATTGCGGAAAGAACAACTACGACATCGTTTCCTTTCTGATACTCTTCAATACAGCGTCTTGCCACATTGTAGATTCTTTCTTTGTTGGCAACCGAAGTTCCGCCAAATTTCTTAACTACTAACATTTTCTTCCTCCTACCTATACTTCCAAAAGCTTCTCGATAATATTATGACCCTGTGCCACATAATGTCCCGTGGACGCTGCACAGCTCTCACAATAAAGTACGCCGTCGCCGGCCTGCTTTGTACTGTCATATAAAAGATACGGCACGCTGTCGGATGTATGTGTCCGCAGACGAACCGGTGTCGGATGATCGGGAAGCAGTAAAAGTCTGAAATCCACACCTTTTTTCTTCAATGCTTCCGTTAACGGTCCGACAATGAACCTGTCAATATTCTCAATGGCTGCGATTTTACGCTCATAGCTTCCCTGATGCCCCATTTCATCCGGTGCTTCCACGTGAATATAAACAAAATCCTTATTTTCTTCCGTAAGTACTTTTACGGCAGCTTCCATTTTACCGGTATAATTGGTATGAAGGCCTCCGTTTGCG
The DNA here is from genome assembly GCA_045590655.1 of Lachnospiraceae bacterium. Taxonomy (GTDB): domain Bacteria; phylum Bacillota; class Clostridia; order Lachnospirales; family Lachnospiraceae; genus UBA3766. The sequence goes on from JAZNRI010000022.1 coordinate 33,932, forward strand.
CCTTCCACCTCAATTACCTGCATTCCAGCGCCGATTGCAATTCCTTTCAGCAAATCTACCGCAGAAATCATTGCACCGCTCTTTCCTGTTTTATCCGTAAAAGAATCAAGTGCAGGTTTGGTACCTGCTCCCCAGAACCAGCAACAGTTAGCCGGATTCAAACCTGCTTCCTTACGGGCAATGTTAATCGGATGATTCTTTAGGATATCGTAGCTTCTCTTCATCATCTCGCGCAACGCATCGTCTTTCGGAAGATTGATTCCAACCTTCTGTCCGAGCACATCGTGAGGCGGAACAAGAGGCACAACCTGCCCTTTCTTCCAGATCAGACAATGTCTGTAACTTGTTCCCACATAGAAATGATATGCTTCCGTTTCCAGTTCCTTGCGTACTGCATCCAATAAAACAGCCGCATCTTCCGTGGAAATCTCACTTGAACTGTGATCTATAAT
>JAZNRI010000023.1:0-1737 GCA_045590655.1 Lachnospiraceae bacterium
ATATCAATCAGAACGATTTCTGAGGCGATATCCTGCTGAGAAAGTGTGTACGCAATTGTGGAACCTACGCTACCGGCTCCAATGATTGTGATTTTTTTGCTCATACTTGATTATCTCCTTTGTTTATTTTTTAACAATCTAGGTGTCCTTATATAGGATATCATAATAAACGCCTTAAAACAAGGACTTTTTCGACGTATAATGTCCGAATTTGATAAAAAAATTCATTGGTTTTTTGTGCATTTTTGAGTTAGTTTTTGCTAACTTGCTTTATGCTTATTTTTAATCATAAAAAACTCCTTAATCAATCAAAAAAATCCCCCACCCAATAACGGATGGAGGATTATAAAATTTATTTTACATATTCACTTTAGACAATGCTGCAGCATCTGCTACCACAGTGCAATCCGGATGTAACTGTAAAATTGATGCGGGAACTTCCGGAGTTACGGGTCCGAAGAATGCCTTCTTAACAATATCGGCCTTATCTTCACCGCTTACCACCACAAGCACCTTCTTAGCCTGCATAATGGTCTTAATTCCCATAGTGTATGCCTGCTTGGGCACATCATCGTAGGATGCGAAGAAACGCTGATTTGCTTTGATGGTAGATTCTGTCAAATCTACACAGTGTGTCTCCAAAGGAAAGTCTGCCGCCGGTTCATTAAAACCGATGTGGCCGTTGTGTCCCAATCCGAGAAGCTGTAAATCCTGACCGCCTACGGAATGAATGATTTCATTATAAGCGTTGCATGCCTTGTCGCTATCAGGTTCCGTTCCGTCGGGAAGGAAGGTTCTTTCCTTGTTGATGTTAACGTGGCTGAATAAATTATCGTTCATAAAATAGTAGTAGCTCTGATCATTTTCCTTGGTAATGCCCTTGTACTCATCCAAGTTTACGGTGGTCACCTCAGAGAAATCCAAATCTCCCACTTCATACTTTGCTACCAGTTCCTTATATGTACCGATGGGTGTGGAACCTGTTGCCAGACCTAACACACAGTTCGGCTTCACATAAATCTGTGCAGCAATAAGGTTTGCAGCCTTGCGGCTCATTTCGTCGTAATCTTTTGCTTTGATAATTTTCATAAAATTTCAAGCCCCTTTACGTTAGATTTTTTACAAAGGAATTATACACCCATCTTTTTTTCAGCACAATATTTTTTTAACAGACAAAAGTAATTTTTTTATTTCAAGGCCTTTGCCCTGTTCTTTTCTATTTTGTTTTATCAAAAAAACACCCCGAATACCTGATTGGTATCCGGGGCATCTTCATTCTTTTATTAACTGTACTCTCTTATGTGAGCAAATGCCTCTGCATTTGTTTCATAAGATACACACTCTTGTATGAGCCTTGCTTATTAACCCATAGCATATCCCGTAAACTGAGGACACTTAAAGGTTCCGTCTACTCCCATCTCTACATTGTTGATGGTACTGTCCTTTGCAGTAAAGGTTACGGTTCCGCTGTTTACGTTAATTGTATCAAGTTCCTTTGCTCTTGCTGCAGTAATTCCGCCATTGTTATCTATGTATAATTCATAGTCATTTGCATAAATGGTTTTCTTAGCTGCAGAAAGATTTACACCATCCAACACAAGATTGGTTGAAAGGGTTACGTCAAGGCTTGTGGTAAGCTTCACGCTTGTTGCCGTTGCACTTTCGCTCTTTACGATTGCAATCAGGTTCTCAGGTAAGTCTGTTAAATCAGCACCACTGGTGTCGCAGAGAAGTTCA
>JAZNRI010000024.1:0-10493 GCA_045590655.1 Lachnospiraceae bacterium
ATTGGCTTGAACACTAATCTGATTAATCTGGTAAAAAAAGGTGGCAAGCCTATCCTTATGGGATTTTGCTGTTGGGCGGCAATTACGGCGGTATCCATTGGCGTGCAGTTATTGATGGGGATGTTTTATACGGAGTTGTAGATGGAATTGTCGAATTATGTCGATTTGTTGCGGTTGAGCATTTTTATAACCGGAACTATAATGAAATTGAATTATATGCTTTGAAAATTTATTTGTAAAACAGATGGCGTCGGCTGTCTGTTTTTATTTTTATAAAAAAGAAGGAGCATGTAAATAGATGAAAAGAAAAGTTAATATGTTGAATATTATTCGCCGAGAGAGAAGGCCGATTATATCATCATCAATTGATAAATTCCCCTTTACAATTCCCGCCCGAATATGTTAGATTGATAAGGAACATAATAAAACAAACGCAATGAAAAAGAGAGTAGGCTGTAACAGGCATTCACAGAGAATGTTCCCGGTGCAAACCGGCTGAGAGGAACAGATGTAACGTACGGTTGAAGATGGCTTTGGAGTGGCGCACCGAACCGCAGAGGCGGTAAGGCTGCGACGGGGTTCGCCCGTTAAAGCGACAGGGTATCACAGGTACCCGCCAAGGTCTGTTTCGTGAGGAGCAGATGAAAAGAAGTGGTAACGCGGTCAATTCGCCTTCTGGAAACAGGGGGCGTTTTTTGTTTTATAAAAAGCGTACGGAGGATTAACAAATGAGTATAGAAGGTCAGGAAAACAACAATCCCTTTGGGATAAAGATATCAGACCCGGAATTGATTCGAAAGATTACGGAAGGCGGATTGGAGAGTCTCAGCCCGGACGATATTAATTCCCTTGGTATAGAAGTAAAAGCCGGACAGATGTATATGGGTGATGCAAGTCAGGCAAATCTGGAGGATGCCAACAGATTTAGATTTAAAGCAGCAGAAAACGGGCAAACAGGACCATCGCCACTTCGCAAGGGATTGGTAGGATATTTTGTAATTTTGTTTGTGATGTTCATTGCATTGAACATTATTGGCATTATCTGTAGTAAAATGTTTCTGCCGTCTTTAACGTACAAGGATATGATCGGTTTTTCTTTTGTTTTTGTGGTGGGATTGGGAATCTCTCTGAGTGAATTCCGCACCGCATTTGCTGCAAAGAAATATATGACAGAACGTGTTCAGGGAAAATGTATCTCTCACGAACGCGCTTCCGGAAGCGGAAATTTTCGACAAAGGAGATCGATATACGAATACACATACAGAGGTCAGGTATACCGAAGCCATGAAAAGGTCTATGCAAACAGAGGATATGCAAAGGTGGGCGAAGTAAGAGAACTTCTGATTTCACCGGAAAATCCCCGCTGTATATATGACCCGAAAGCCGGAAATGCCCGTAAACTCGGTATGATTGGCATTGGAATGATTTTTATCGGTATTGTTGCAGTTGTGGTGGTTTGCGTGTGTATAAACGGTTAGTGGTATTGTAGAAAATGAAGTTGTTTGAAGAAGAAAACAGATGCAGGAGATTTGGATTTTAAGGGGATAAAAGTATGAAACAAATAGGAGACTACTTATACACAATCAATTTCACTAGTCAAATAGTGAGCATTTGGAAAATTCGTGAGATTAGTGGAGACCATTATATCTGCGAAAATAAAAGAACCGACAAAATCCGCGAATTCTCAAAAGATGACCCGAGCATTTTTGATACAGAAGAAGCTGCAATGAAAGTCATCAGAAAAACGAAAATGAAAAAGGGTCTCTTCGTGGCAGGTTTTTTCTTTTTTGTGGCAGTTATTATGGTTATTATAGTACTCTTTCAGATTATAACCGGAAATTTTTAGAAGTTTAGGTGAATAGTATGCACTTTTTTATAAAGAAGATAACCAATATAAAAAAATGTTTAATCAAATCCGGCATTATTGCATTGGGCATTACAACAGTAATGGCTATCGTAAATTGCATTCTCGGAAAAACAACAGAAGAAATAATAGGAATCAAATCTTGGGGCGGTGAAATCTCAAAAACTTATGGTTTTGGTATTTCGCTTACGGAATCTTATCCGCTCTGTACGCCTGAGGAGCAAATTGATTATCCGGCGATAATCGGATTTGCACCGCTGAATTTTATATTGACTGTTCTAGCGTTATTTATTGTTTGTTTCGGTATTTGTTTTATAATAGGCAAATGCAAAAAAAGTAAGCAGCCAAGATGCTACACTTCCGAATTCTGCGAAGTCGCATACAAACCCGACTACAACGTAGTCTTCGTCAAATGGAAGAAGTTCTGTTGCAACGAAGATTACAAGGCACCGCTGGAATACGCCTTAAACATTATAAAAGAGCACGAAAACTGCGATTATGTGGCAGATACGAGAAGCGGATTTGAGAATATCCCCGAGGATACGCAGTGGGTGGCGGATTATTTTATGCCGAAAGCGGTAGAATACGGATGTAAGTGTATTTATTTTATCATTGATGAGAACAATTCTTTGAAGGAGGAGTTGGAGGGTCAGGCAAGCGATTCTTCGGATATAATCGCCTTTAAGTATATTTACAGTTTGGATGAGGTTAAAGAATAATTTTATATAAATAATAACGCAATACGCGAAAAATAGGAGGCAACTAAAATGGAAAACAAAGGAAAGTATTACATTACGACGGCGATTGCCTATACTTCAGGCAAGCCCCACATCGGCAACAGCTATGAAATTGTCCTTGCGGACAGCATCGCCCGTTTTAAAAGAAAAGAAGGATATGATGTATTCTTCCAGACCGGAACCGATGAGCACGGTCAGAAAATCGAGTTAAAAGCAGCAGAAGCAGGCATCACACCCAAGGAATTTGTTGATGATGTAGCAGGCACCATCAAAGGCTTGTGGGATTTGATGGATACTTCTTATGACAAATTTATCCGTACCACAGACGATTACCACGAGAAGCAGGTACAGAAGATTTTTAAGAAGTTATACGATAAGGGCGATATCTACAAGGGCGCGTACGAAGGCCTTTACTGTACCCCCTGTGAGTCTTTCTGGACAGAGTCCCAGTTAAAAGACGGCAAATGCCCCGACTGCGGCAGAGATGTAAAACCTGCCAAGGAAGAAGCTTACTTCTTCAAGATGAGCAAGTACGCTGACAGATTAATTGAACATATTAATACACATCCGGAATTTATTCAGCCCGTTTCCCGTAAAAATGAAATGATGAATAACTTCCTTTTACCGGGATTACAGGATCTTTGCGTATCCAGAACTTCTTTTAAATGGGGCATCCCTGTAGATTTCGATGACAGACACGTAGTTTACGTTTGGCTTGATGCGTTAACCAACTACATCACAGGTATCGGTTATGATGCAGACGGTAACCACGACGATATGTACGGCAAGAACTGGCCTGCAGACCTTCACTTAATCGGTAAGGACATCATTCGTTTCCATACGATTTACTGGCCTATTTTCTTGATGGCTTTGGATGAGCCCCTGCCTAAGCAGGTATTCGGTCACCCTTGGTTATTGCAGGGCGACGGCAAGATGAGTAAGTCTAAGGGCAACGTAATTTACGCAGACGATTTGGTAGAATTCTTCGGTGTGGATGCAGTGCGTTACTTCGTACTTCACGAAATGCCTTTCGAAAACGACGGCACCATTTCTTGGGAATTATTGGTGGAGCGTATCAACTCTGACCTTGCAAATACCTTAGGTAACCTTGTAAACAGAACCATCTCCATGTCAAACAAGTATTTTGACGGTGTAGTAAGCAACAAGGGCGTTGCCGAGGCAGTTGACGAGGACTTAAAAGCAGTGGCCACGGGCACACTTGATAAGGTGCTTTCCAAGATGGAAACCCTTCACGTGGCAGATGCCCTTACTGAGATTTTTGCATTGTTCAAACGTTGCAATAAGTATATTGACGAAACAGAACCCTGGGTACTTGCTAAGGACGAAGCGAAAGCTGACCGCCTTGCAACTGTACTTTACAACTTAACAGAGGGCATTATCATCGGTGCATCTCTTTTAGAGAGCTTTTTACCCACAACGGCTAAGAAGATTGCAGAGCAGTTAAATACCGAGCTTCGCGACTTTGATCAGTTAAAAGAATTCGGCTTATATCCCAGCGGAAATAAGGTAACCGATGCGCCTGAAATTCTTTTTGCAAGATTAAAAGAAGATGAAGTAATCGAGAAAGCAACCGCTATGTTTGCAGAACGTGCGGCAGCAGCGGCACCTGCGGAAGAAAAGAACGACGAAGCGGAAAACTGTGGAAATTCTGTGATAGATATTGAACCCAAGGAAGAAATTCTTTATGATGATTTTGGCAAGATGCAGTTCCAGGTGGGCGAAATCATTGCCTGTGAAGAAGTAAAGAAGTCTAAGAAGTTACTTTGTTCACAGGTTCGTATCGGCAGCAGTGTAAAACAGATTGTTTCCGGTATTAAGCAGCACTACAGCGCGGAAGAAATGGTTGGTAAGAAGGTTATGGTTCTTGTGAACTTGAAGCCTGCCACCTTAGCGGGAATTGTGTCTGAGGGTATGATTCTTTGTGCAGAAGACGCAGAAGGCAACCTTGCCCTTATGGTTCCCGAGAAGGAAATGCCTGCGGGAGCGGAAATCTGTTAATTATACTGTTTGAACGGATTTTTGAAGAAAAACCGTTTCATAAACAGTAGCTTATCCCGGTCCGGTGTAAAGGGTTTTATGATTTTTATAAAAGAGACGAAGTCTTAAGAATACCTTTATTAAGAGAAGGGTATATTAAAATCGTGAAGCCCGTACTTAGGACAAAGCACCGCCCGGAAGAGAGGAACGGTGAATAATGAAGAAATTTTTATGTATGATGTTGGTGGCTGTTATGGTTATGGCTATGCCTATGACTGCGTTTGCAACCACGGACGGAGTGGTAACCTATATTGAGGACGACAGTACTACGCAGGACGGTATCGTAACCTATTTACCTACGGAAGAAGAGATTGCGGATGCTATCGTAGAGAACGAGAACAAGCCTTATCTGGCCTTGGGCGCGGATTTAACTGATGCACAGTTACAGATTGTTCTGGATAAAATGGGTATCACTAAGGAAGAGATGGCAAACTATGACGTGGTTTACATTACCAACGAAGAAGAGCACCAGTATCTGGACGGATACATTGACAGTTCGGTCATCGGAACCAATGCACTTTCCTGCGTTATGGTGAAAGAAACCGATGCGGGAAGCGGTCTTCGTCTGACCACCATCAATATTAACTACTGTACCATCAATATGTACCGTAATGCTTTGATTACAGCGGGTGTTGAGAATGCGGATATCCTGGTGGTAGGACCTTTCCCCTTATCCGGAACCGCAGCCTTAATCGGTGCCATGAAGGCATACGAAGAAATGTCCGGCGAGACCTTGGAAGAAGAGGCCAAAACCGCAGCCCTTGCTGAAATTGTTATTACGGGCGAAGTGGTTAGCAGTGGTGAAACTGAGGAAGAAGAGGGCAAACTTCAGGAAGTGATTGATTATGTCAAGGCTGAAGTTATTGCCGGGGATATCAGTAATTGGGAAGATATTTTAGACATCATTGAGAAGGCAGAGTTAGAGTTTAACATTACTTTGACGGATGAGCAGAAAGAGCAGATTGCCGGCTTGATGCAAAAGATTGCCGATTTGGATATCGACCCTACCAAGCTTTTGGAGCAGGCGGGAGACTTATACGATAAATACGGCGAAACTGCGTTAAAAGAAGCGAAGGAAATGCTTGACGGTATTTTTACGGAAGAAGTCAAAGCAAGTCTTTGGGAAAGCATTAAGAGCTTCTTCTCTACACTTTGGAATTCCATTGTGGATTTTTTCAGCGGTAATAGCGCAGAAAACGAATAAAAATATGCCCAAGCGATTGATTTTAGGCATATAGTAACAGGGCTTCATCAAAAGGAGGAATGACTATGAAAGTAACCTTTTACGGCAGAAAACCTTATGATGAAATATGGTTTGGACCGCTTTCCAAGGAGTACGGCGTAGACGTACATTTCGTGGAAACGGCCTTGAATGAAGAAACACTGGTGCTTGCACAGGGGAGCGAAGCGGTTTGTATTTTTGTAAACGACCCCGTGAATGCAAGCATGATTGATAAAATGCACGCTATGGGCATCAAGGCAATTCTTTTACGATGCGCGGGCTACAATCACGTAGACCTGAAAGCTGCCAAAGGCAAGGTTGAGGTCTTGCGCGTGCCCAGCTATTCACCGGATGCGGTGGCGGAATATGCCATGGGTTTGTTCCTTTGCATTAACCGTAATATTCACAGAGCCTATATCCGAAGCCGTGATTTTAACATGAATATCAACGGCCTTATGGGTACGGATTTGTCCGGTAAAATTGCCGGCGTGGTAGGCACGGGTAAAATCGGCCAGTCTATGATTCGTATTTTAAAAGGCTTTAATATGCGGATTCTTGCTTACGACCCTTATCCCGTGGAAGGCCTGGATGTGGAATACGTATCCATGGAAGAGCTGGTGAAAAATGCGGACGTGATTACCCTGCATTGTCCCCTTACAAGTTCCACGAAGCACTTGATTAACAAGCGTACCATTGAGTTGATGAAGAAAGACGTTTATTTGATTAATACGTCCCGCGGTGCTTTGATTAACACCGATGACTTGATTGATGCGCTTTTGGATAAAAAATTTGCCGGCGTGGCGCTGGATGTGTATGAGGAAGAAGAGGGCTTATTTTATGAGGACCGTTCCAACGAAATTATCAGGGATGACAACCTTGCCCGCCTTATGACCTTCCCCAATGTAATGGTGACTTCCCATATGGGATTCTTCACCAAAGAGGCTATGGAGGCCATTGCGAGGGTGACGCTTGAGAATGCCATCAGCGTGGAAAAAGGTGAAAAATCGCCAAATCGTGTGGAGGCGGAGTAAGTCGGTGCGAAGGCAGATAAAATGGTTTCGACGGAATAATAAAAAATAAATGGAGTTTCCATGAACAATATATGTAAATACGAAATACGAAGGGCCGAGCTTGACGAATGGGAAGATGCCATGGCACTGGCGTGGCGTACCTTTCAAAGGTTTGAGGCTCACGAATATTCGCCGGAAGGTATCAAAAATTTTCTGGATTTTATCTCGGATAACGCACTTCGTAAAATGTTTATGATCAATGAATATCATTTATGGGTGGCTTTGGACGGAAATCAGATTATCGGTCTGATTTCCTTACGAAGCGGAAAGCTGATTTCCCTGCTTTTTGTGGATGAGAAGTATCATAAGCAGGGTGTGGGCAGGGCATTGATGGAAGAGCTTTGGAGCTATCTTCGTGAAAAAAAAGTTCCATTTTGCACTGTTAATTCTTCGCCATATGCGGTAGAATTTTATCATAGACTTGGATTTTATGATTTAGGCGCGGAAAAGGTTGAGGCCGGTATGCGGATTACGCCTATGCGCAAAGATTTGTTTTAGGGGTTATATTGGGAAAATAACAAACGGGAGAGTTACGGATGGAGAATTTAAAAGGAAAAGATGTGTTTTATGCGATTTGTGACAGTTTGCGTTCGTTGGACCAGCGTCCTATCGACCACGGTATCAGAACTGCGTACATAATGTATAAAATGTTAAAACATACGGGTAAATACGCACCGGCAGTGCTGGCGGATTTCTTTGTGCTGGCTGCACTTCATGACGTAGGTGTGTACAAAACCGAAAATATGGACAATATGCTGAATTATGAGTTTAACAAGTACAGGGCCCACAGCGTATTCGGCTTTCTTTTGTTAAGCGAATACTTTCCGCCTATGGAAAGCAAGGCAAAAATGCTTCTTTTCCATCGTGTAGGCTATAATAAAATCCCCAAGAGGGATTATATGTGGAGATTTGAAACGGATGTATTAAGTCTTGCGGAGGCAGCAGACGTGTATCATCATGCCATGGGCCAGAATTTTGACAGCCATATGTTTAAGAAACAGGTGGGTACCAAATATTCCCAGGAAGTATTTGATTTATTAAACGATTTATGCGCGGAAGAAAAAATCTTTGAGAAGCTTCGTTACGAGGAATATATGCCGGAAGTGGAAGAACTTTTGGATAATTTGCATTTGAACGATTTGGCGAAGCAGCAGTATTTAGATTTTGCCATGTTCTGTCTCGGACTTCAGAGCACCAATATCAAGGCGGTAGTGGTGCCTGATTGGAAAGAAGATGTGGCCAAAGCAATTGCAGGCGATAAAGCAAGTGCCCAGGAGAAATTCTGGGACAGATCCGACAGTATTGCGTGGAATGTGGATTCGCTATACAGCAAATATCTGGCGGTACTTCAGGTGCTTCAGGTATAAAATGCAGATGTAAATGAGTTAATGCGAATGGAGTGGGGGACGTGATGAAATCCCGTGACCATTACAATTTAGATAAAATCGGAGGAAATTTACGTGAGAAACTGGTTATTTGATTCTGACAGCCCATTGATTCGCGGCTTGAGCAGAATGTTTGACTGTATGCTTTTATCCGTACTTACCATTATTTGTTCCCTGCCGGTAATAACGGTGGGCGCGGCTGTTTCAGCCTGTTATGATGTTATGATTCGAATGGCCCTGGATAGGGATAACGGTATATGGAAGCCGTATTTTAAGGCTTTGGGCAAGAATTTTAAAAAGGGTACCGTAATTTGGTTGATTTGCCTGGTGGGCATCATTTTTATCGGAGCGAATTACTATCTGTTATCGTTGGAGCTGGAAGGCATTTCCGAAGGCGTGCGTTCCGTGATTATGGTGATTGTGCTTTTGCTTACGGTGTTGATGGGATTTGTATTAATTTACGTATTTCCCCTGCAGGCGCGTTACGAGAACAAAGTGGGAACAACCTTAAAAAATGCACTTTTTATCAGTATTGTCCAGTTCCCACGTTCCATCGGACTTCTTTTGGTTAACGGTATTGTTGTGGCGCTGGGTGCTTTTGCGCCGGCAGTTATCCCCTTGCTTTTGTTTGTGGAATTCTCGGCGGTGGCATATTTTACGGCGACCAGAATGGTGAAGGTATTTGTAGCCCTGGGCGATGAAGATGCCAAGAAGAAACCTGTGGAGGAAGATGAATTCGCGGGTGGCGACGAATCGGAAGAAGTAGTCGATGTTTCTGAAAAAGCGAAGGAAACTTCCGATATTACGGAAAAAATTAGCGAAGAAGATAATTTAAGCGAGGACAAAGAAGAAGAGTGTAAGTCCGACGAAAAAAATAATTCCGAGACTGAAGAATAAATTTATAAAATGAGTCAAAATCCTTGGGCAACTTGTACAGTCAAACGATAAATGATTGTGCAACTTGTTCAGGGATTTTCGATTTTTACGGTTTTGGGGGCAATTTTTACAAGGATTTTCAAAAAAATTGTGTAATTGTAGCATAGTAATTTGACCTATTTTTCTATATAATCTAAAAAGACGCGGTTCCTGTGGAGCCGGAGAAAAACAATCAGGAGGCATTAAAATGGCAGGATTATCCTTAAAAAACGTATGTAAAGTATATCCTAACGGATTCGAAGCAGTTAAAGATTTTAATCTTGAAATCGCTGATCAGGAATTCATCATCTTCGTAGGACCTTCAGGATGTGGTAAGTCTACTACACTCCGTATGATCGCTGGTCTTGAAGACATCAGTTCAGGTGAATTAAGAATCGGTGAAAGACTTGTTAACGAGGTAGAGCCTAAGGACAGAGATATCGCGATGGTATTCCAGAACTACGCTTTGTATCCTCATATGACAGTATATGAAAACATGGCTTTCGGTCTTAAGTTAAGAAAAGTACCGAAGGACGAAATCGATAAGATGGTTAAAGAAGCAGCTAAGATTCTTGACTTAACTCCGTTGTTAGACCGTAAGCCTAAGGCTTTATCAGGTGGTCAGAGACAGCGTGTTGCTATGGGTCGTGCAATCGTTCGTAACCCTAAGGTATTCCTTATGGACGAGCCTTTGTCAAACTTGGATGCTAAGTTGCGTGTACAGATGCGTATCGAAATCGCTAAGTTACATCAGAGATTAGGTACCACCATCATCTACGTAACACATGACCAGACAGAAGCTATGACACTTGGTACAAGAATCGTAGTTATGAAGGACGGTGTTATCCAGCAGGTTGATACACCTCAGGCACTTTATAACTATCCTGTGAACGTATTCGTTGCCGGTTTCATTGGCTCACCTCAGATGAACTTCCTTGATGCAATCGTAGAAGTACAGGGTGAAACAGCATACCTTAAGGTAGCTGGTCACGCTATTCCTCTTCCTCCCGCTAAGTCTAAGAAGTTAATCGAAGGCGGCTATGACGGAAGAAGCGTAACATTCGGTATCCGTCCTGAAGACGTATATGATAGCGAAATGTACGTAGAAACTTCACCTATGAGCGTATTCGAATCTACCATTAAGGTATACGAATTACTTGGTGCAGAAGTTTACTTATACTTCGATCTTGAAATGTTCCCTATGACTGCAAGAGTTGATTCAAGAACAACTGCAAGACCCGG
>JAZNRI010000025.1:0-46093 GCA_045590655.1 Lachnospiraceae bacterium
AAAAGCACCCCGTGCGGAGTGCTTTTACCGGAACCCGATATAGATTTCCAAATGAGACATCCGGGATTCGAACCCGGGACAACTTGATTAAAAGTCAAGTGCTCTACCGACTGAGCTAATATCCCATATTTATTTAATTAAAGACTTAGTTCCTTCACAGTTGAAGAACAACTGGGCTAGCTGGATTTGAACCAGCGAATGCAGGAATCAAAATCCTGTGCCTTACCGCTTGGCGATAGCCCAAAAAGGTGGATACTGGGATTCGAACCCAGGGCCTCCAGAGCCACAATCTGGCGCGCTAACCAACTGCGCCATACCCACCATAAAAGAACACACTCAGAATGTTGAGTATATTCAGTGTGCCCAAAGGGATTCGAACCCCCGACCCACGGCTTAGAAGGCCGTTGCTCTATCCAGCTGAGCTACGAACACACGTAACTTTGCGTCACCGACGATTGCTATTATATGACAGAACAGGCCCTTATGTCAATAGAAAGTTTTATTTTTTTTAGGCAATACTCTAAATATCCATAAAACACTTTTACGATTTAAGAATTTAACTTACATATTGTCTTAATGCTTCTTCTACTGCGGCATTTAAACTTTTACCGTTTTCCATTGCATAAATCGCGATACTTCTATGCAAATCCGGATTAATCCTTACATTAAAAGAACCCTTATAAGGCTGTTCCGGTTCAATATTTCTTTCTTTACAGTCTTCTAAATATTCATCAATTGCTTTTTGAAAATCCGCCTCAAGTTCCTGCACCGAATTCCCCTCATATGATAATAATGATTTGATCCCGACAACTTTTCCGTATAAACAAGCATCTTCTTTCGAATATTCAACTGTCCCGTTATAATTCTTGTATGCCAATAAATTGCTCATATCAAACCATCCTTTCGCAACTTCTCGATAACCTGTTCCAAAACATATTTTTTTAATACTCCGTTCGGATGTGGCTTATGAAAATTAATTACTTCGTTACTGCCTTCCTTGATGAATTTTACACCTGAACCGGTTCCGCCCTTCTTTAAATCATATTCAAAATATGATAACAATGTAACCATTTCATCAAATGTAAAATCTTTCGGTTTCTTTAAGAGTCGTGCAATTAATTTATCTTTTTGACTCACTCCTATCTTTGCCTCCCTATACATAAAATATACTATAACCCTGTCGATTGTGCAACTATTTTTAGTTGCATCCCTGCCTGTTTTTACCTTCCAAATATCTCTCCCGCATCTTCTTTAAAATCTTTTTTTCATACCTGGAAATCTGCACCTGACTGGTCCCCAAACGTTTCGCAACCTCCGTTTGTGTCATATTTTCCATATACCTGAGAAGAATGATTTCCCGCTCGCTTTCGTCCAATTCTACCAGCAACTGTTCCAATACCATATGATTCAGAAGTTCTTCTTTTTCATTCCGCGTATCCGGCACCAAGTCCTCCAATACCATACTGCTGCCATCGCTGTGATAAATCTCTTTCTGCAGGGATTCTACTTCCGTACAGGCATCCAGCGCTTCCACGATTTCCTGGGGCGTTAACGCAAGTCTTCCTGCAAGCTCTGACACCAAGGGTTCCCGCCCGTACTCCTTGCTGAAAATCTCCTGCTCCCGCCGGATTCGATAAGCATTCTCCTTAAGGCTCCTGCTTACTTTTACCATTCCGTCGTCCCGCAGAAAACGCTTAATTTCCCCCATAATCATTGGCACTGCATAGGTTGAGAATTGTACCTCCCTGTCCAAATCAAAATGATCCACTGCCTTAATCAAACCAATGGTGCCGATTTGGAACAAATCCTGCAATTCCACACCGCGCCCCACGAAACGCTTTACAACATGATGCACCAAGCGCAAATTGTCTTCAATCAATGTATTTCTTGCCTCTAAATCTCCCTCTTTTGTCTTTGCAAGCAAATCTCTTGTTTCAGACATTATTCGCAATCCTTTCCAAGGGTCTTTTCCATTACAACGCGGGTGCCTTCTCCTACCACGCTATAGACCTGCACGTCGTCCATAAAAGCCTCCATAAACGCAAAGCCCATGCCGGAACGCTCTAACTCCGGTTTCGTGGTAAAAAGGGGCTCCATGGCCTTATGTACGTCTTCTATGCCCACACCCTTGTCCTCTACGGATATGCGGATATTCTTTCCCTGTGTGCTGCAATGCAGTCTGATTTTATTTTTAACCTCTTCTTCCTGCTTGACAAAACCGTAACCGTGAATAATGGCATTCGTAACCGCCTCTGACACCGCAGTTTTCACATCCGACACCTCTTCCAGCGTGGGATTCAGCCCCGTCATAAAAGCTGCCACCGCAACTCTTGCAAAGCCCTCATTTTCAGAACTTGCATCAAATAAAAGTTCCATTTCATTTGTTTCTTTTAAATTGGAATTACACACTCTCTTTTCCTCCATCAGCTCATAATTTCAACAATGTTTTGTAATCCGGACATTTTAATAATTTTTTTGATACGTTCGTTGGTATGTATGGCGTATACTTTGCCCCCAAAGCAGGAAACCTTTTTGTAACGTCCCATAATGACACCGATTCCCGAACTGTCCATAAAAACCGTATCCTCAAAGTCAAACACAATACTGTCCACATTATCCATCAGCAGAAAATAGTCCGCACGCTCCCTGATTCTCCCTGCATTGTGATGGTCTAATTCTCTTGGCATTTTAACCATTAAATGACGGTCCAAAACAGCGAATGTACCCTCTATCATTTTCCTTTCTTCCATCTTGCCTCTCCTTTCGTTATGCAAAATAAAAAAGAACACGAAACCCGTTTCAGTTTCATGTTCTTCCTTCGTGTTTTATTTACTTGTCTTACGTATTTTATGAACCCATTGCATCAATTTCCGCAATGTATCCCTGGGCCTTAATTGCCTTCTCTGTTTCAGGGAAAAGTTCGATTACCTGCACATAGATTTTTCTCGCCTGTACGTAGTCCTTATTTTCGCGATATGCGTTTGCAAGGGCATATAATGCTTCTG
Source organism: Lachnospiraceae bacterium (assembly GCA_045590655.1). Classification (GTDB taxonomy): domain Bacteria; phylum Bacillota; class Clostridia; order Lachnospirales; family Lachnospiraceae; genus UBA3766. Next base: position 3,006 of record JAZNRI010000025.1, read on the forward strand.
CATTGTTCGGGTCGTAATCTACGGCCTTATTAAGTCTTTCGATGGCAGTTTCATAATCCTGGTTACGATATGCCTCATAACCGCTGTCATAGAAACTTGTGGCTACCGAAGAACCCACCGCCTGCTTCAGACCTTCATACAAAGTAATATACTCTTCCGATGCAACATTTTCGATAAAGTCTAAATCAACCTGATCCAGGTATTCCGCAATCTTCATCTTATCTGCTGCCGAACCTTTGTTATATTCAATCTGTGCCTGCATTAAGCTTGTATGTGCCGCAATAAGTCCGGTACTGCTTTCATAATCTTCCAGCTTATTCTCCAGGACTTCTTTATCGGTAGTAAGCAATGAAATCTGCTGTGTAAGCTCGTCCACTGCCGTTGTCTTCACATTCAATTGCTCGCGAAGGCTTGTCAATTCATCGTCCATACCGGCGCGCTCACTGTTCACACGAATGGGTGCCAATAAAAACCAGCCGATTGCCAAACCGATTACCAGACCGATTATAATATTCAAAAATACATTCCAAGCCCCTGCATCTCTGGGATTGTTAGGCTGGATTACAATATCGTTACCGCTCTTTGTCCAGATTGCCGTTTCCTGGGTTTTACGCTTGCCGGCATTTTTACTTTCTTCAAAGCCTAACATACTGTCGACTTCTTTGAGATAACGATTGGTCAAAACATTACCGTTGTCAATACGTTTGCAGGCATCCAATTCCTTCTTTGCCTTAGTCCATTCTTCACTTCTGATATAAAGAAGTGCAAGCAACTGGCGTGCGGGAATCAGTTTCGGATTGGTTAAAACCACCTTACGCAACTGAATGGTCGCCATATCCAGACTATCCTGCTGACAGTAGGACAACGCCTGGTTGTATTTCTTAACACTGACATTCATATCCTCCAAACCGGAAGGATTTGACTGTACTTTTGTAATATAATCATCTGCAATATTTTTCTCACTCTGATAGCTCTTGCTGATAACCCATTCTGTCAGGGCCGCTACCGCTTCACCCATCTCAAAATAAACAAGACCGAGTAAGTTTCTTGCATTTGTATGATTTTTATTCAATTTCAAGCTCTGTTTCAAACATGCAACAGCGCCGCTTAAATCTCTAACCTGTGCCTTCTCCAGACCTTCGTTGTAATACTGGTTGGACAAATACATTACTTTCTTGTATTGTACTACGTCCGCGCCACATCCGGTACAAAAGTCTTTCTCAGATAATGCACAGCCACAATTATAGCACTTCATGACTTCTTATCCTCTATTCGTCTTTTGCGGATTCTTTTACAACTCCTACAATAATATCTACCATATCTGATAAATCGTGATTCTTGATGGCGTCTTCTGTATCACCAATTTCAAGGCACGGATGAAATTTCTTTAATTCTTCTTCAAAATCGATCACAACAATTCCTCCCTGACAAGTTCCTTAATCTCGCCTACGAGATATAACGAACCCACTGCGTATATTGTACCACCACTTGTCAAGTCGCGGCATTTCTGCACTGCATCTTTTACACTGTAAGTTAATATCAAGTCCAAATCGGTGTACTTGGTAAATTGCTCTGCAATTGCTTCCGGCCGGGCACTTCTGTCACCGGCAAGTTTCGTAATCACAATTCTTGCAAAATGACCGCTCTTTGCCATACGTTTAATCATAGGCTCATAATCTTTATCGCCGTTCACACCGAATAAAAGAGTTGCCTCTTTCACCTCGCCTGCGGCAAGTCCGTCCAAAAACGCTTCCACACCGTCTTCGTTGTGCGCCCCGTCCACATAAAATCCGGGCATTACCTCTTCCATCCTGCCTTCCCAAAATGTCTTTGAAAGCACTTCTTTGACAAGATCCAGCTTCCACTGCCCCTGTAAAAGCAACTTGGATGCTTTTACCGCCAAAGTAGAGTTAATGGTTTGATAGGTTGCCACCGTGGGAATCCGAAACTCCTCCCATTTAGGACACACATAATTATCATACTCATAAAACATACAAAAATCAATGTCTTTTTGATGAATTTTAACATTCTTAATATTGGATAATCCGACAGGATATGCCGTAACCCCTTGTAAATCGGCGGTTTTCTCTATTACAGATGTAACTTTCATGTCGAAATCATAGTAAATAAGCGGTACATTATGCTTGATGATACCTGCCTTTTCACCCGCAATTTCCTCCAAAGTGTTGCCAAGATACATAGTATGGTCCAGGCCAATCTTGGTAATAATGCAAAGCTCCGGTGTTTTTATCACGTTGGTAGCATCCAAGCGTCCGCCTAGTCCCGTTTCCAAAACGATATAGTCCACACCTTTGTCTTCAAACCAAAGCATCGCCATAAAAAAGAGATACTCAAAGAAGGTAGGGTGATAATCAGGCGGAAGTACTTCTATCTGTTTGAAAACCTTGTTCTCACCGGCACTCTCCTGCACTTTGCCAACATAGTTTCTTACTTCATCCACCTTTGTTTGAACAAGATAAAAGTACCGCATAAAATCATCTTCGCTCATCAACTCTCCGTCAATACGGAAACGCTCACACATGGAAATCAGATGGGGAGAAGTAAACATTGCCGTTTTATACCCGTGCGCAGTCAAAATACTACTCAAATAGGTACAAACCGAGCCCTTACCGTTGGTACCTGCCACGTGAACGATTTTTCGTTTTTCGCCCGGACATCCCAGGAACTCATAGAAAGCCCTTGTCATCTCCGGCGTGGATTTGGTGGTGAACTTTGGTACGTTATATAAATATTCTTCTGCTTGTTGAAACGTTTTAATATTTTGTGCTTTCATATAACTTCCTTATAAAGTCTCTAAAAAAGACACCAATATAATTGATGTCTTTTTCTTTTATTATTCTGTCTCTGATACTTCTTCACCAATAACGATTTTGCCTTCATTGATTAATTCAAGTACATAATCAACAACGGTTGCATCAAACTGCTTTCCCTTGTTGTTAACCAATTCACGCATAATTACTTCTTTGGTTAATCGAGGGCGATAACATCTGTTACTGTTCATTGCATCCAACGAATCCGCCACACCGATAATACGCGCAATCATGGGAATCTCTTCTCCCGAAATGCCGGAAGGATATCCCTTACCGTCATAGCGCTCGTGGTGGTATAACGCACCGGTACTGATTCCGTCAATAGAAGAAAAATCTCTAAGCATTTGGTTTCCGTAAGTAGTGTGACTCTTAATCACTTCATACTCCTCATCCGTCAACTTGTCTCTCTTCTGTAAAATAGTAACCGGAATACTGATTTTACCACAATCGTGCATTAAGGCAATATATGAAATACGATTACACTCTCTTTCGGAATAACCCATCTTCTGAGCCAAAAGATACGAATAGCGTGCCACACGCTCCGAATGTCCTTTGGTATGAGGGTCTTTTGCTTCAATAAAATTAATGAAAGTACTAATAGACTGTTCAATAATCTGTGCATCGTGTTTCTGTTGCTTTAATAACTTATTTATACGAATCTGCGATACTACTAAAACAATTAAAATAACAACATAGATTCCCAGCACCACAAGCAAAAAGATAAAAATCGGATAATCCCAAACACTCTTCTGCATATGATATGTAATTACTGCTTCATCAAAAACCGTCACATAATCCAAGGTCTGGTCCGGTACATAAATGATAAAACCTATAATTGCCGTGTCCTTAACATCTTTATCCTCTTCTGAAGGAACCAGAGGCATCTCATTGTCTGCCTGACTGGGCAGATATACGAAACTATCACCCTCATTCAACGGAATCATGGGACCGGTATGATCTAAGTAATAATCCAGGATAATTTCTTTCTGGGTATACTCACTCAAGTCCAATTCCTGAACCAACTCTTCTCCCGTAGTGGTCTGGTGTAACTCCATCGTACCGTTCCATTCATTATTTATCCACATAAATTCCGGAACAAATACCTCCACCTTCCAATCGGTAATAGTGGCATCCGACTTATTGTACATGATAATTTCATAAATGGTTCCCACACTGGCACCGTGCAATTCATTCCCTGCCTCATCATAAATCGGGTCTTTTAACCAGGCACCGCTGTCGCCGCCACGGGGTCCAATCTGCACGGTAAAATCCGAGAACGAGTACTTCTCTCCATCAAAGTTTCCGTCAGCAAGGCTCACCTGCCTGTCCGCCTTATTATAATGCAAAGACCATATGTAAACTGCTACCATAGCAAGTGCGGTAATAATAACTGCCAGCACAACGGCTATCATATTCTTTTGAAACTGGCTTAACTTCTTCATTCGTCAATTCCTCATAAAAATAGTACCGATAACATTATATCATTGAATTACATGTTTGAAAAGAAAAAAGTCGGTAAGTATTTACTCACCGACTTTTTTAATTCGTTTTTATTTAGAAATAATATTTCCTTTATATCCTTTGTATGCTTTATCAACTTCTTTCAGCAATCGATCCGGTTCCAATAAAAGAGACCCGTGTCCTCTTCCTTTAAACACTTTATGCGCAAAATGATATTTTGACTTATCAATCTTTTTTAATACCTGTTTGAGTCCTATTTCTTTTTCACCATGCCACAGATAACTGTCAGCAAGATTTAGTGCTTCATACTTATATCTGTATGGCATCATAGAGTATTCAAGATTATATAATGTTGCTTTTGAGGCTTTGGTATAAAGCATAGACTTGATATCTTCGCCCAATGCCCAATTCAATAAATTCATATGTTTGAAAGCAAAACGTTCAAATCCGGCGATTGCGTGTGATAAAAATCTTTTCATAAAATCGAATCTAAAATTCGGGTATTCCAGTATCGTGTAACCGTCACCAATCGCCGTATGCACCTTGATGCGCGGATCAAGGAGAATTTCCGTCATGATCATTACACCAAGGGACTCCCCAAGAATAATATCTATTTTACCATCAAAATTATCGACTATGTAATCAGCCACCTTTTTCGCTTCCGCAACAACGCTTATTGCATCTACATCCGGCTCATCAGTATTGAACCCGTCCTCCGCCACTGCTATGATATGATATTTGTGCTTTGCCAGCGCAATAAATCTTTTAAAACTCAGCTGCCAGGTAGTAGCCACACCATGAAGCAAAAGAAGGGTTAAATCATTTTCTTTTCCAAACTCATAAAATTTCATAGCCTATCACTCTTTCTTATTCATTTTAGGATAACGATGTTATTTCAGACCATCAACGTGATAATTTGATATATCAGGTCCGAATCGCCACATTAGTGATGGTGGTGATGATGATGTCCTGCCGATGCCTCATACTCCACGTGGCAATGCTCTTCGTGACAATCTTCATCTGAACTTTCAAGTTCCAATGTCACATGACCGATTCCATGTTCTTTCAATTCTTCCCTGATTTCCGCTTTTACTTTCTGTGCATCAGCATCTGTTACGATATGCATACTTGCATAATTGTTATGTCCGTCCATGCTCCAGATATGAATGTGGTGCACATCGATAACGCCTTCAATTTCCGATACATGTTCTTTGATTTCCTCTACGGAAATACCCTGCGGAGTTTTCTCCAAAAACAAATCCACTGCTCTTTTCAGATTCTTAATGGCATTGACGAAAATGAATAACGCTACCGCAATAGACATAATCGGGTCGATGATGGAAATATCCGTAAAACGCATAACTATCGCACCAATTAAAACAACTAACCATCCAAGCACATCTTCAAGCATATGAAGATTCACCGCTTTCTGATTCAAAGAATCACCGTCTTTGGTAAAATAAGCAGCACCAAAATTTACAACCGTACCAATCACCGCAAAAATAATCATTCCGTTATAATTAATTTCTACCGGATTAAAAATTCGATTAGCGGCGTTGTAAATAACCATAGCCGAACCGAACAAAAGAATCAGGGTGGTGATAACGCTACCGATGACAGAATATCTTGCGTAACCAAATGTATAATTTTCGTCCGGCTGTTTCTTACTCTTTCTTTCTAAAAAATAAGAAATACCGATACTGATTGCATCTCCGATATCATGTATTGCATCGGAAATAATTGCAACACTGTTGGTCAAGGCTCCGCCAATTAATTCAAAAATTGAAAATGCCAGGTTTAAAATAAAAGCGATTAAAATGTTCTTTTCTGTTTTCATGTTTTCCTCCTACTCTAATGGTCGTGTAATAAAATATGTCTTTCCATTATTCCTTCTCTTTTAAATTTGAACAGTTGAACAATCGTTCAACTGTTATATGATTATATAACCATAGGTTTCATTGTTTGTCAACTACTTTTTTTATAAAAAATCGATGAGCAACTTGCTCATCGATTTTATTCCGGCCAAAAGCGCAATGATAAGAGAAATCAAAACCGCGATTATGTATTTTTTATGATTTATTTTTACTTGTGTCCATCATTGTTATCCCTTTAAAATATGTACAATGCTTCTTGAGTATCTGTTTTTTTATTATAAAATTCGTGAATCCATGTTAAAAATCAGTTTCCATGTGTTTTCAACACATTTCCATGTTGAAGTTATATGAAACCTTCCTTCTAAATCTTTATTTCTCACATCCGAAACGAAAGTAGATATTACATAATGCACCTGACACAAATCCGTACTCTGTTCAACAACCTCATAATTTGAAATTTCATATTTCTCCAAATCAAATTCTTCAATTATGCCGGCATATTCGGCACCGCTACAACGATAACCACCACACACCATAACAGCATCTTCGCGAACCACTTCCAGAAATGCTTTGGCATCTCTATTCTTGGCCGCTTCCCACATCATAATTTCTAATGCCTTAATATCCATACAATCTCCCACCTTCTTTATACACTTCCACGCTTCAGTCAACCTTTCTACACTCCACGCCGCATTTGCAGGGCTTGTGGAAGGAAGACAGATAGCCCCTCTTTGAATCTTCGGATAAATGTATTTTTTATACAGTTCTTCTGCTTTTTTGCCATTTACGTATATTTGACGAATATCTGCAGTTTTTAGGATTATATTCAAATCATTCGCAACCACATTTTTAATACTGCTGTCTGATGAGCCCATAATATCGCAGGAATGAATCACATCCCAAACCGCAATATGATGCTCTAAAAGAAATGCTTTCTTCTCTTCAATAGTGGTTGGTGTCTCTACACCGCAGACTGCTGCCGTAACCTTCCAGAAACGGTTCTGCGGGTGCCCGTAAAAGAAACCTGCTTCCCTGGACTTAACCGAAGGGAAGCTTCCAAGAATTAATATTTTAGAGTCTTTATCATATATGGGGTTGATAGGGTGTTGAATCATAATTACCTCGGAGGCTTTACGCCTGCTCTCTCAAAAATTTGGTTATATTCTTCTTCCGTCGGAAAAGAATTAAACCATGCTCTCTGCTCAAAAGGACGTTTTCTCGGACCACTGACTTCCTCGGCCGCGATACCAACAGGAAGCATACACACTAAGTTATACTCTTCCGGAACATTGAGAATTTTAGCCATTTTATCACAGATTCTGTCCTCATCCGTAATATGTCCTTCGTACCAGCAACTCTCATAACCAAGTTCCACAATGGCAAGAAGCATATTCTGAATTGCCGCGGAATAATCCTGCACCGCAAAGCATCTGTTTGCGTAGGCAATTCTTTCTTTCGAAAGTACGCAAATCATGGCAGGCGCCGTCTCACCCTGTGGCGGGTCAATCACCGCATGAAGCTTTGCCAGAACCTCCGGGTCGTCTACGCCGATTAAGCTAACGGTCTGCTTGTTACACCCCGAAGGTGCATCCAGACCGGCCTGCATAATTTTAATCAAATCCTCTCTGGGTACAGGGTCCGTTTTATACGTTTTACGGTAACTGTGTCTTTTACTGATGGTTTCTAAAATGCTCATATGATACCTCCAAATGTGTCTGCATTATGTCTGCATATTCTGTTGCTCAACTGCTTTTTACTTTTATTTATTCTGTTATTCAACTAATTTCAACATTTATTACTTGTTATATTTTACCAAGTCGTTTACTTCTGCGAAATTTCTTTCTTCACCACGGCCGGCACGCCTGCCACCATGGAATTGTCCGGCACATCTTCCGTTACCACACTGCCTGCCGCAATCACACAGCCGCTTCCGATGGTGACTCCGGGCATTACGGATACATTAGCACCAAACCAGCAGTTATCGCCTACCGTGATGGGCAATGCCTTCTCAAGCCCTTTATTTCGGTCTGTATAGTTCATTGGATGGGTTGCTGTGTAAAAACCGCAAAATGGTCCGATAAACACATTCTCTCCAATGGTTACGGTACCGCCATCCATAAAATAGCAACCGTGATTTACAAAAGTTCCTTTGCCAAGCTTGGTATAATTTCCATAATCAAAATATACCGGTGCCAAAACAGTAACGCCTTCCGGAATTTCTGTTCCAAGCAAATCTTTTAAGGCATTTTCCTGCTCATCGCTTCCCGGCTTTGCCATATTGAAATCATAGCAGAGAAGTTCTGCTTTTCTTCGCACGTCTACCAACTCTTTGTCAAAATTGGCATCATACCACTCGCCTTTTAACATTTTATCTTTTTCAGTCATACTGCATATTTCTCCTTAAAATGATAACTTCGATTCTTTGCTGATTTTCTCGCGTATTTTATCTTTGGTGGTATACCGGTTCGGTTCAATCCAAATACAATTACGAAACTTGCCTCGGTCACAATCCTTGTCCCAATTCTTCTGTATATGTTCCGCTATCTCTTTTATGGTGACAATATACCAGTGGCTTGTCCACCCATGATTTCCTTCTTTATACGCCACCCGTTCATTATCCAAACGAAGGGCGCTGACATAGCCGCCTGGGTCTGTGGGCGAATACCAATCGGCGTCCCAATAATTGATTTCATCTTGGAAAGTCATGGTTAAAATAAGCATCTCCAGTGACAATAAATTAGGGATATTTTCGCAATAAATTTGTGTTCTGCCACGATGGTCGTCCTCACCGACTTGAAAGCCGAATTCTTTTAAAAGAGTGATTTGTTCCGCTGTCATGTTTTCTCCTAAAAAATGAAACACCAACTTAAATCTTTGAAATTATTTTCTTTTCATTCCTTCGCGTAAATTCACTTAACGAATACGAACGTATTCTTTGATTTACTATATTGGGAATTATAAACCCATGATTCGCAAGTTTTGCGCATCGGTTAATAACGGTTTTATTGGTTACACCCATTATTTTACTTACTTCTATAGGCGTAAACTCCAATAATCGTTTTTTCAAAAGAAGTGCAAGAAAATCCTTTTCTTTCGCACTCAAATAAGACAAACTGCCATCCAAATCATCCTCTTGTGCACCTGTTGATATTTCATATACCTTTTTTGAATATAACTCTACCATACGAAGAAAATAATTTACCCAAATTTCAGGTCGGGGCGGATTCGCTCTTCCCGAATAATATAGCGCCGGCAATCCCATCTGAAGTGATTCATAATATTCTTCCGGGTCATAAGCAAAATATTCTTCCAAAGAACCGATTCCGTTAAAACCATATCCATACAAATCCATGACATAGCCAGACATAAGTCTCGCAGTTCTTCCGTTCCCATCTTCAAAAGGATGAATGGTAACTAATTGGTAATGAACAACTGCCGCAATGATTAAAGGATGGTCATCTGTTGTATTCACATATACTACCAGTTCATCCAACAATTCAGGTATATCTGTATACTCCGGCGGAATATAATCAGGCGTTCCACTGGCAGAATCATATACCGCAAACAGTACTCCCGGTGGCATAGGCCCTCTCAATCCAATCTTTTCTTTGGATGCCCCTTTTTCAACCATAGCCTGCACTTCGAGAATCATCTTCTTGGAAAACGCTTCTTTTTTCTTAAGTTTATCTTCCAACAAATTCAATGCCAGAAAATAATTACGTATTTCCTGCTCCGGTTTCAAAAAATGCCTATGTTCATCTCTTTCAATTACTTCTTCTGCCTGTTTCTCTGTCAATGGATTTCCTTCGATTTTATTAGACGCATATGAACTCTTTTTCTTAGAATTCTTGCGCAATCTGTTCCATGTTATCGCCGGTAATTCTACAGTATTTAGCGAAAACCGATTTTCATCAATGGATGATATTCTTTTTAAAATTTCATTGGTTAAAGCAACCTTTATCATACATATCCTTCTTTCATGGAAAATACACTCAAAACCCTATGAATATTATATCTCATAAGTATAAATAATTCCATTGTTTTTTCACTATTTTTACACTATTTTTCACTAATTACTTTCGATCGTTCTCGTTTATAAATTCATATACAATTTTAATTTTTAAGTAAAAAGCATCCATACTAAAACAATCAACTCGTAAGTTAGTAACTCACGAGTTGATATATTTCTTCATAAAATCAATTCTTTTCTTGACGCTGTCTCTTGTAATCGGGTGTTTGGCTAAAATATCATATCCGTGAAAAGTTCCTTTGGTTTCATTTATCTCTACATACTCGGCCACGCCCTCTATATGCTTTGCGTAAGCAAGCCCTTCATCATGCAGGCAATCGAATTCTGCAGTCTCAATATAAGTAGGCGGCAAAGTTTGCGGTAAGGGATTTTGAATAGGCACTGCAATCCTACGCTGTTCATCCGTAACACCTTTCAAATACATAGACCACATTCTACGATTATTTCTTGCATTCCATAATGGCGTATCCGGAAACTGCCTCATGGATTCCGTAATCATTTCATCATCCGTTACAGGATAAACTAACACCTGACACATAGGCCGTGGCAGCTCTCTCTTTTCCGCCATATTGCATACATTTGCCGCCAATGCACCGCCCGCACTGTCACCCAAAACAATGATTTTATTCGGATTAACCGAAAGTTCTGTGGCATGGTCAACCATGTACTGATATGTAAGCATTACGTCCTCATATGCCGCAGGAAAAGGATAGTCCGGCAACAAATGGTAATCCGGCATAAAAACGCGACAATTCAGGGCCAAAGCATATTCACAAGCAAATTTAAACTGCCCCGGTGATGTTTCATAACCGAAACCACCACCGTGCAAATCTAAAATCGCAACATCAGTAGGTTGCTCCGGTGTGATTTCTTTTACATCAATAGATTCGCCCTGATATCCCGGAATCGTAAAATTGCGCAAAGTCACCCCTTTAGGCGGTTTCATTCTGTCCACCATTCTTTTTAAGGGCTTATGGGTTATCTTACACATCCAACCGCTAAAAGGCATATTGAACGCCACCTTGCGGAAGCCTTTATCGTAGGGATACTTCATACGGTGCTCCTTTTATGTATCAGTATATTTATTATATGCTATTTTTTGGAATTGATATAGATGTTATTTCATCTTACTTGATACTGTGCAGATATTTTTATTCCATAAAGAACCGTGTGAAAACGTCGGCACTTGACGAGTGCAAATGTAATGCTGCACGAGTTTAGTGTCCGTTACGATTTCACCCGAGCGAGAGCGCGTTCTGTTGGAATATAAAATAATCTGCGCAGTTTTCATTAAATATACTTGCAAATATGCAGGCAAAATCATTAATATAACAAACCGCGTAGCCGCCCGCAAATGAAAAGCCCGCCCTAACCGGGCGGGCATACTTACTTTATCTAAGCTGCGCAAGTCTCTCCTTAACCTGCTCCATCATCTGTGTATACTTCTCTAATTTTGCCTTTTCTTCTTCAATCTTAGCAGCAGGTGCTTTCGATACGAAGTTTGCATTGTTAAGCATACCGTTTACACGGGCAAGCTCACCGGCAAGCTTCTTTTCTTCTTTTTCAAGACGTTCGATTTCCTGTGCAATATCAACAAGTTCAGCAAAAGGAATGTATACGTTTGCGTTAGCAATCACTACGGATACGGCATCATCGGCAATACCGCTCTTGTCTGCCTGAACGATTACTTCGGATGCATATGCAAGAGAAGCGAAGAATAACTTACCTTCTTCAAAAATCGCTCTCATTTCAGGCTTTTCGGATACTACATAAACCTGTGCCTTCTTAGAAGGAGGAACATTCATGGAAGTTCTTACGTTACGGATACCGCGAATCGCTTCCTTCATGATTTCGATTTCCTTTTCTTCCTTCGCGAAGTTTCTTTCGTCAGCGTATACAGGCCATGAAGAAATCATAATTGACTCTTCTTCGTTCTGTAAGGTACAGAAAATTTCTTCTGTAATAAAAGGCATATAAGGATGTAATAATTTCAACGCATCAATCAATACGGTCTTTAATGTCCAAAGTGCCGCATTGGAAGATACCTGATTGTCAGATGCATAGAGACGGGGTTTTACCATTTCAATGTACCAGTCGCAGAATTCATCCCAGATGAAATCGTAAACCTTCTGAACAGCAATACCTAACTCGTAATTCTCCATATTGTCGGTAACTTCTTTGATTACATTGTTAAGCTTAGAAAGAATCCACTTATCAACAGGTTCTAAATCTGCAACTGCAGGTGTGGTCACTTCCTTGCCTTCCATATTCATCATAATGAAACGGGAAGCGTTCCAAATCTTGTTGCCGAAGTTACGGTTTGCTTCTACTCTCTCGTAGTAGAAACGCATATCATTACCCGGTGCATTACCGGTAATTAATGTAAGACGAAGTGCATCTGCACCGTACTTTTCAATAATTTCCAAAGGATCGATACCATTACCTAGGGACTTACTCATTTTACGTCCCTGAGAGTCACGTACAAGTCCGTGGAATAAAACAGTCTTAAAAGGTTTCTCCTTCATCTGCTCATAACCTGAGAATACCATACGGATTACCCAGAAGAAGATGATATCATAACCTGTTACAAGCACATCGGTAGGATAAAAGTATTCCAAATCCTTGGTCTTCTCGGGCCAGCCCAAAGTTGAGAAGGGCCAAAGTGCTGATGAGAACCAGGTATCCAAAGTATCGGGATCCTGTGTAAAATGACTCTGTCCGCAAACAGGACATACATCAGGCATCTCTCTTGCAACCACGATTTCACCGCAGTCATCACAGTAGTATGCGGGAATTCTGTGTCCCCACCACAACTGTCTTGAAATACACCAGTCACGGATATTATCTGTCCAGTTAAAATATGCTTTTTCCATTCTTTCGGGAACAAGCTGGATTTCGCCGTTACGAACCGCATCCGCTGCGGGCTTAATCAACTCGTCCATCTTAACGAACCACTGCTGTTTTACAAGGGGTTCTACAGTTGTTTTACAACGGTCGTGAGTACCTACATTGTGTACGTGCTCTTCGATTTCTACCAAAAGACCCATTTCGTCAAGTTCCTTGACAATCTGTGCTCTTGCTTCATAGCGGTCCATACCTGCGAACTTACCACCGTTTTCGTTGATGGTAGCATCATCATTCATAATGTTGATTAAAGGCAGGTTATGACGCTGTCCAACCTGGAAGTCGTTAGGGTCGTGTGCAGGAGTAATTTTAACAACACCTGTACCGAACTCTTTATCTACATAAGAATCCGCAATGATAGGAATTTCACGGTCAACAAAAGGAAGTTTCACCATTTTACCTACCAAATGGGTATATCTTTCATCTTCAGGATTTACCGCAATCGCAGTATCACCAAGCATAGTCTCGGGACGTGTGGTTGCAAACTCAAGGAACTCATCAGTACCTACGATGGGATACTTGATGTGCCAGAAATGGCCTGTCTGCTCCTCGTATTCAACCTCTGCATCCGAAATGGAAGTATTACAAACCGGACACCAGTTGATGATTCTTGCGCCTTTGTAAATCCATCCTTTTTCGTGCATCTTAATAAATACTTCCGTAACTGCCTTGTTACAGCCTTCGTCCATGGTAAAACGCTCTCTGTCCCAGTCACAGGAAGAACCTAATTTCTTTAACTGGCTGATAATTCTTCCGCCGTACTCTCTCTTCCAATCCCAAGCACGCTCTAAGAATTTCTCTCTGCCAAGGTCTGCCTTATCGATGCCTTCTTCTTTTAACTTCTCGATAATCTTAACCTCGGTTGCGATACTCGCATGGTCGGTACCGGGCTGCCAAAGGGCATTGTATCCCTGCATTCTTTTAAAACGGATTAAAATATCCTGCATTGTGTTATCCAACGCATGTCCCATGTGAAGCTGGCCTGTAATGTTTGGAGGCGGAATCACGATGGTAAAAGGTTTTTTATTCTCATCCACTTCTGCGTGGAAATATTTCTTTTCCAACCACTTTGCGTAGAGACGGTCCTCAATTCCATGAGGATCATAAGTTTTTGCAAGTTCTTTGCTCATTCTGTAGTACTCCTTTTTTATTCTATGTTAAAACATACCTAGATTTTGATGTTTTGTCAAACTCTATATATAAAACATACCAAATTTTATTTTACAACTTTTTCACCGTCTTTGGCAACCTTCTTCGGTAAATAGAACTTGGGATTTTTAATTTTACACATCTTATCCTTACAATTGACGCACTGCAATGATGCATTACTGATTTCAAGAAAGCGTTCCGGATGTCTGTGATAAACGATTTCCCACATTACCGTAACAATAATCGCCATAACAGAGAGTGATGTGGAGTAAAAACTTAATATCCAAAACATGGGGGTTAACATCATAGGAATTCCCCATGCAAAAATTCTGCAGGTTACACAACAACGATTCTTCATAAAAAGATGTTGAAACGGGCAGTAAAAAATAACGCAAATCAAATCCGCCACATAATAAAACAGACTCAGCAAAACCATTTCAGGCACACCTAAAATACCCATAAAATAAAGGGTGGCAAAAATCGCATTAAACAAAACCCAAACAATAAGCACTTTTATGGCGCCCTTGTCCTTATATCTGACCTGGCGCTTTAGTTCTTCTCTGTCATAACCGCCTTCCGGTGCCTTATAGTGGGAAGGAAACTGTTTTAGGCATCCCTTACTTACCTTACTGCAAGGATTTAGCTGCATAAAAATTTCAACCATTAGAATTAGCCAGACAACATGCATGGGCGCAATATGATTTTTATAAAATTCTCCCGTAAAATCCAACCATTCTTTATTGATAAAATACAAAACAACCGCCGTAATAAAGACGCATAATCTAAACGCGAATTTGAAATTGTAAAAAGTGAACAGGCCTTTGGCTACTTTTTTTGTTTTCTCTTTAATTTTCTGTTTTGTTACAGTCATACCTTATCACCTGTTTAATCCGGTTGTGCAAATTCAATTTTTACGCTACCCATGGCACAGCTTAAGGTAATCAACCGCTGTGAACCGTTGTCAATCCAACGCTCCATTACCATGCCTGCCAAAGTATCCGTTCCGATCTGTACACTTTCGGCAGAGCCGGAAATATCGTAATTGTACGAATTCTGCGCCTGCATAAGCTTCATGTCCAAACTACCCATTCCGCAATTTAACTCAACATTTCCTGCAATGTCTCCTTCAATGTACAACGAACCCATTCCCAAATTAACAGACAAGCCTTCGGAATATAACTCTTTAAATTTGGCCTCCGCCGTACTGACTTCCAATTTAATGTCCCCGGCTGTCAATCCGTTCATTTCGAAAGAGCCCACGCCTATATTCATCACAACATCATCAAATTCAAAAGAACCGTAAAATGTATTATCTCCCCTTATGGAACTGAGATGTAACTCTTTACCTTTCAAAGGCACTTCCGTACCGAAACTGTCTCCGGAACAAAAAATATAAACTTTATCCAGGACCACATCTTTCGGCACATACAGTACAATTTCACTATCTTCTTCAGTCTTGTCAAACTTTCCCGGAAACGCATTTAAATATAGAGTTCCGTTCTCTGCATAACACTGATAATCATCCGCATCTTTACTGGATACACCGTAAAAACCGCTCTCGGTAGGTACAATTCTGCAAGAACCGGTTAAAATACTCACATTCAAATTCTGAACTTCGGAACTCTCCGCGAGCTCAATGTTCACATAATCACCGTTCATGGTTTCATACTGTTCATTCATATCCACGGAAACCTCATCCTTATCTACCACAAGGGTGAATCCGTTAATATTTGTAAGGCTTTCCAACATAGGTATACGCTCCACGGTCTCTGAAACACCGGTACGAACCACATGTACCAGCTCCTTAACCTCTCGGCTCAATTCACCGGCGCCTCCAAGCAATAAACCGAGCATCATTGCAATGGTTCCCATTGTTATACATGCCATAGAAACTTTAAAGAGAGACTTAAGATGTCTTTTCATTCTTATCCTCCCTTTTTACTATTTTCCTGATACAGAACGGTAAGGCAACACCATATACCCAAAGAACAAAACACTCTAAGAAAAGTGCAATGCCGATGTTGGTAATGCCGAATCCCATTACCGCAAAGGCACCCATGGGAATGGAGAACAGTTTCTCAACACCCACACCAAACATGGCCACACCTGCAACCAACTGGAAAATGCCTGCAATCGCCAAAATGATAAAACTGCCCAACAGCAGTAAAATTACAATCGCCAAAAGAACAGAAAGAACCTGTACAATAATATAGGGAACAATCAAGACAGCAACCAAAAAAATGATTTCTATCGCAGAATATTTTCTTACCGATGTCTTCTCATCCATTGTTCTTTCCTCCTTTCCGGCAATACTCACATACCATTTCTAAACTGTAATTATATTATTATTTTGGCTTTTTGACAATATTACATCTGTTTTTCCCAATATTGACCGAATCGGTTATTTTTTGAATGTTTACATAAGAATTTTTGCCTTCTTTGTGGATATCACAGCTATTTTTCACATATTTTTCATAAAAAAACAAAATATGTGGATAACTTTTTGCTGTTTTATCTGATAAATCCACCATTTCCACCGAGTTATCCACATGTCTTAATTTGTAAAAATCTGTCTTTTATTTTGGACATTTGTATTTTTTTAGTTCTTTTTATGTAACTTTTTGTCGAAAAAACAGTTACATAACACATTTTTGCGATTAACCGTATCGGACAAGATTTTTTGGGAGTTGACTAAATTCTACAATCTGTCATATCGCCGCCAAAAAGCCTCTAATCGCTCATTAACGCCGGTTACATCCACAACTTCATACGAATTCCATTCTCGCGGGAAAAGCCTTTTATAAGAAGGTTCTAAAAAACGATCTTCCAGCAAAACCACAACGCCCACATCCTCAGCGGTACGAATTACTCTTCCCGCTGCCTGCAAAACTTTATTCATTCCTGGAAAAGTATAGGCATAATCAAAGCCTTTGCGGTTTTCCACATCGAAATGCCCGCGAAGAATATCCCGCTCCGGACAGACCTGAGGCATACCGTTTCCTACTACAACAGCCCCAATCAGCCGTTCTCCTTTTAGGTCTATTCCTTCCGAGAAAATTCCTCCCATAACGCAGAATGCCACCAAACTCTTTTCATTCTCCCGGTTCTCTTCGAATCGCTCTAAAAATGCCTCTCTTTCATCTTCACGCATATTCTCGCCCTGAACCACAATATTCTCTGCTTCTTCCGGTTCAAAGCACTGATACACCGCATTTAAAAAAGCATGAGACGGGAAAAACACCAAATAATTCCCCTTTTTGCAAGAAGTAACTATTCGAATGTACTCTGCAATACGCTCGTACATAACAATACCCCTGTTGCGATAGCGACTGGTTACATCTTTTGCTATGAACAAGCCTTTTTTGGCCGGGTCAAAAATTGAATGGGCATATACCTCATAATCCTCCGAAGTACCGCCCAATAGCCCTTTATAATACTGAATCGGCAGTAAGGTTGCAGAAAAAAGCACCGAACCAATTCCTCTGTCCATACAGGTTCTAAGGTGAAAAGAAGGATTTACGCAGAACAACCTGCACAGAAAACGATTCTGTTCATCAAATCGAAGATAAATGCTGTAATTCTCATCCACAGCCTCCCAAATCAGCAGAAAATGGGACAATTCGAAATAAAAATCCAATATTTGACTACGCAAGTCACTGTCTTTTTCTTCATCTTCCAAATAAGCTTCTATTTTACTGTGAAGATTCCCAAGCCTTATGGCAAGTGCCCCCAGTTCATCCGGTATATCCAACACCAGATATTCTTTATCACATCTTCTTTTAAGGGCCAGCATTTCTTTATTACAACTGTTTAATTGACGCACAATGGCTTCCAATTGGGGATACAACTTAATTCGCTCCTTGGTGTATTCCTGAATCTGTCCTTTTAGTTCCAACAATGATTCTTTTATCATTTCTGCGGAATACATCTCGCGTCCACGCTCTAAAAGATTATGTGCCTCGTCAATCAGAAAAAGATGCTCTCCGGAAGAACCTTCCGAGAAAAAGCGCTTCAAATACACATGAGGATCAAACAAATAATTATAATCACATATAATTCCGTCCGCATACAGACTCATATCCAAACAGAACTCAAAAGGGCATACCGTATGCTTCTCGGAGTATTCAATGATTTTTTCTCGCGAAAAACAATCTTCCGTTGTCAGCAATTCATACATTGCATCATTGATACGATCAAAATGTCCTTTGGCATAAGGACATTCCTTGGGATTGCATTCCACTTTATCCATGGGGCATATTTTTTCTTTGGCGGTAATTGACACCGTTTTCATTCTTAGTCCCTTTTGTCGCATAATATCGTATGTTTCCGCTGCCACGGTTCCGGTAATGGTTTTGGCCGTTAAATAAAAGATTCTCTGCGCCTTACCTTCTCCAACCGCTTTTACTGCCGGAAACAGCGTAGAAATTGTTTTTCCCACGCCTGTGGGGGCTTCTATAAAAAGCTTCTTTTTATGACAAATGGTATGATATACATGAGTTACCAATTCCTTCTGTCCATCTCTGTACTCATAAGGGAACTCTGTTTTCTTAATGGAATTGGTTCGTATTTCTCTCCACTCTACCTCAAAATCAGCCCATTTTATATATTGACTCATCAAGTCATCGAACCATTCGGTAATCTTCTCCCTGCTGTAACACTCCTGAAAATAACGCACTTCTTCTGTGTCCATATTACAATATGTCATGCGTACGGAAATCTCAGGCAGATTATTTTGAACACAATAAAAAAAGGCATAACACATCGCCTGTGCCAAATGCACAGGTTGTGGAGCCTCAATTTTATCTAAATCTCTATATGTTCCTTTAATCTCGTCAATTACAATTCCGTCAGAAGTATGAATCACTCCATCGGCACGGCCGTCAATACAAATCACATAGCGCTCTGTAACATAATGATAGCTCATGGATACTTCTGCTTCATATGCACCGCCTGCACGCTTCTGCAACATGCGATGAATTCTGCTACCTTCCAACATGGCATTTTCTGAAATTTTACCCGAACGCCGATTATCAATATCTCCGGAACGCAAAATAAATTCCACCAAATTGCGGACTGAAATATGGATTTCCATCTACAAGTCCTCCAAACACCCACTTAAAGGGGCATCTTCGCCGATGCGTGTGAAAAAACACAACACATCGGCGATTTCTACTCTCTAACTGATATATCCATATTAACACAGACCCACCTGAAACGCAATCACTTTTTAGAACATTTGTTCTTGTTTTTTATTAAAACCATCATGGCAACAGTAATCAATAGCACCGACACAATCGCCCCATAGGGAGAATACACAACTTCGCCAAGCTTGGGAAACTCATATGTAATATCCGACAAATGATTCGCTATCATGTGAAATAACACAGGTGCAATAAAACTTCCCGTCCATTCATATACCAAAGCAAGAAAGATTCCCATTATAAAAGCATATATGCCTTGTACAAGGTTACCGTGATATAAGCCAAACAATAATGCGGATATACTTGCTGCCACCCAAAACGGTGCAATTCCACGTAGTTTCCCATAAATCACTCTACGAAACAGAATCTCTTCTGAAAAAGGTGCCACCAATTCGTAGCAAATCATTCTGGCCCATAAAGGTATCCCAAAGAAAACCGCTTCATCCGGTGTGACCTGCTGCTCAAATATAGCTTCCCACGGTACACACCCTAAAACAATATTAAAAAAAGCCGATGTTCCATATGCCAACGTCACAACTGCTACAAGTTGCAATACAGGTTTATTGATAATTCGAAAGGTCCATTCATCATCTCTTAAAAATAAACAGACTGCTCCGGCCCCGGCTGCCATTCCCCACGCATTTAAATACATGGTATGCAACTGCCTGCACGCGGGAATCATACTTAATCCGGACACCACCAGCAAATATGCAATAATATATATAATTCCACAACCGCAAATCATCATGAGAGTACGCATGATATTTAGCTTTTTTTCCATACCTAGTCCGCCTTTTTACGCAATAACAACTCCTGCAATTCTTTTACGGTATCCACTACATAAGTAGCTCCTGCTTCCGTCAATTCATTATCCTTGGCAAAACCATAGGTCACACCTACACTGTCCAAGCCGAAATGCTTTGCTCCGTTAATGTCAAAATGCCGGTCACCTACCATGATTGCCAGCTCTTTACGCTTTGTTTCATCTAAGTCCATTCGGCGAAATACTTCTTCAATTACATCCTCTTTTTCGCCGCGCTTACCTTCCATATCACTTCCCACCACATGATGGAAGTAATCATAAAGATCAAAATGTTTTAAAATATCCTCCACATACAGCTCCGGCTTGCTGGAAGCCACCGCAAGAATATATCCCGCATCTCTTACCGCCTGCAACATGTCCGCAATTCCTTCATAGGGCATATTTTCATATTTACCAACATCGGAATAACGCTCTCTGTAAAATGCCACTGCCCTGTCAGCTTCCTCACCCACAATATTATAAAATTCACGAAAGCTGGTTTTTAAAGGAGGTCCGATAAAACACTCCAATTCTTTCAGTTCCGGTGCGGGTCTTCCCACCTTAACCAAGGCATACTGAACAGACTTACAGATTCCCTCTCTGGAATCCGTAAGTGTCCCATCTAAATCAAACAAAACATAACGATACATAGTTCATCCTTTCTGTCTGCTTTTATTCCACTTTAATCACTTCATGAAGCGCAAAGGAATATATAAGCTTCTCTTTTACTTTTTTATGGGTCAAACGCTCCAAAGCTTCCGCGTAATACATAAGCTGTACGCTATAGCGTGATACAAGTTCTTCTCCGTTCTCAACTCTGTCGGTTTTATAATCCATCAGAACCAAACCGTCCTCTTCCTCAAAGTACGCATCGATCACACCCTGTATCAATACAATTTCTTCCTCAGGGAAATCCGTTTTTACCTTATTCGCTCCGATTCCCAACATAAAGGGCTGTTCTTTGTGTAAGCAATTGTGCTGCTGTGCAAGTCCCATTCGACGAGCCAAATCCGTCTTCATAAAAGCTTCCACTTTATCGTTTCTGACCAACGCATCCTCTGTGGCCGCAATACGATGTGATGCAACTGCATTCTCCCGGATTTTACGAATATCTTCTTCTATATTACCTTCTTTTAAGGCAATTGTAAAATCCATTAATTCCATAATGCGATGATAAGCGCTTCCTCGTCTGGTTCCTTCCACACTTACATCATCTTCTCTCATAAAGCCGGGCACATACGCTTCTTCCGAATGCGCCTCATACAATTCCTTGGAACCTTCTTCCTCCGTATATGCGGCTTTCTTTAATTCGGTTACCGTAGTTTTGGTATATAAGCCATCCCAAGTCGTATGCGGATATTGATAAGGTTCCCAAATTGCTTTTCCGGGCACACGGGCCAAGCTTTCCTTAAGCATTTCACTTTCAACATGCTCTGCCGCCTTATTAATGCTTATATCTTCCATACCGTATGTACGGATTTCGAATAAATCATCCCTTCTTGATGCAATGGGAAGCACCATATCCATATATGATTTTGCCTTTAACACATCATAAGCCGATATTTGATCCGTTTTAATATTTTCAAGACTTCCGCTTCCTACCAGAATTAGCTTCTCTTTTGCACGGGTCATGGCAACATATAATACCCGTAAATCTTCGCCGCGGCTGTCATTTTTTATCTTGGTCGCTATGACATTTCTCCGCAGACTGTGTCTTTTACAGCGCAATTTCAAATCAAAGGCATCCGCTCCCATTCCAAGTTCTGCATCCATTAAAATAGGCGCAGATGTCTCCTTGGCATTAAACTGCTTTGAAAAATTGGCAACAAAACAAATGGGGAATTCCAGCCCCTTACTTTTATGAATTGTCATAATCTGCACTACATTTGCATTCTTGTCCAGAATATTGGCTTCGCCGAAATCAATTTCTTTTTCCTTCATCAATTCGATGTACCGGATAAAATCAAACAAACCGGAATAACCACTGCTGCCGAATGCTTTCGCCTTCTGCAACAACACCAAAAGATTCGCTCTGCGCTGTTCGCCTCCCGGAAGCGCCATGCAATAATGAAGGTACCCCGTTTCCTGTAAAACCGCTTCCAGTAATTCATAAACGGTTATGTACACTGCCTTGTCGCGCCAATATTTTATTTGCGTCAAAAACTCTGCTGTTTTATTTTTAAGAACACTGTCGCCGCCTTTTTCACCATATACAGTCATACTGTCAAAAAGACGCCCGCTTTTATTGTTTATCAGTCGTATTTTCGCTATCTCTTCTTCTGTAAAATTGCCAAACTTCGAATGCATTACGCCTAAAAGAGGAATATCCTGACGAGGATTATTTAACACAGCAAGAAAATTAAGAATTGTCTGAATTTCCGGCGCTGCAAAATATCCGCGACCGGAAGATACATATGTGGGAATTCCCTGTTCTTCCAGCACTTTTTTAAGCACATCATCCACACCTGCTGCCGCTTTTAAAAGAATTACCATATCCGAATATCCGGCAGGACGGTTTTCTTCGGTCTCCTTATCCTTAACCGGAAAATTGCCGTATAATTCCTTGATACGAGCAGCGATAATCATAGCTTCCGCCTCTATGTCTTCTAAATTCTCCTGCCGGAATTCTTCTTTGTTGTACAACAGTATTTCCGTTCTGTTATCCGCATCATTTTCGGGATAATTCGCGCCGTAATACAGGCGGGCATCCGCATCATATGCAATTTTGCCCACGGCGGGCATCATAATCTCCTCAAATACTGCATTTATGCCATCCAATACCATTGCACGACTGCGGAAATTCTGCGAAAGATTCACTCTGCGGTTTTTACCCGCCTTAGAATCAAACGCTGTATATTTATCCATAAAAATCTCAGGTCTTGCCAAACGAAAACGATAAATACTCTGCTTAACATCACCTACCATAAAACGATTGCCGAAATCTTCTGTCTGCTTACTGATGCTTTCGATTAAAAGTTCCTGAACCTGATTGCTGTCCTGGTACTCATCCACCATGATTTCTTCAAAATAATCGCGGTATCCCAAAGCAACTTCTCCGGGTACATATACATCCCCTTCTTTTTTCAGAAGAATACGAAGTGCAAGATGCTCCATATCGGAGAAATCAATGATATTCTTTTCTCTCTTCCTTGCATCATAACGGCGGGCAAACTCTATTACTGCATTCAAAAGTGTTGCAACACCTTTCCCTGCATTGCGGTTGTCTTCTGCAATTACCGAAAACGGTGCATAATAAAAATTCTTTTTCAGTTCTTCAATAATCTTTTTGGTTTTCTTATTTCTGATATCCGCCGCGCGTTTTTTTATTTCTTCATCCAAGTCCTGCACTTTTTTTCTGGAAAAAGCCATAAATTCATGAGCCGCATACAAAGCACATTTTTCTTCATGTCCTGTGGCTTCTTTTAAACGATGATAAAAGTCTAAATCGTCCTTAAACGCTTCCTCGTAATAGACGGGTCCGCCGGGCAATCTACACAATGCGATTGCCTCCGATGTTGCCTTGCAACACTCTTCCAGCATATCCGCTTCATAAGCATCCAAAAAGCTTTTATATCCCTCATGAAAACCACCGTTTTCTTCTAAAAGTTCAGCTGCACACTGCTGTAAAAATTCTTCCGGAAAAGGGTGACTCTGAGAAAAATGATAGAGATTGATAATAAAACTTTTTAAATCGCCGTCTTTGCCGTTTCCTGCGTATCGCTCCGTCAAATCCAGAAAATCCGGATTGCCTTCATCAAATTTATCTTCCAAATAGTCCGTCAAAACCTCTTCTTTCAGAAGTTTTACTTCTCCCTCATCTGCAATACGAAAACCGGGATCCAAACAAATTTCATGAAAATGATTACGTAAAAGATAGAGGCAAAAACTGTCGATTGTGGTAATCTGGGCATTATTTAAAAGCGTAAGCTGACGGCGCAAATGGGCATTTCCGGGTTCGCTGTTCAGCTTTTTACGCAAAGCAATACCGATACGCTCGCGCATTTCAGCCGCTGCTGCATTGGTAAAAGTAACAATTAACATTCTGTCAATCTGCACAGGATGCTTCTCATCACAGATTCTCTGTATAATACGCTCCGTAAGAACAGCGGTTTTTCCACTTCCGGCTGCCGCTGAAACCAGAATATTGCAATCTCTTAAATAAATAACTTTTTTCTGGTCATCCGTGTAATCAAACGCCATTCTTCCTTCTCCTTTCAAATTCTTCTGCCGTAATGGTTTCCGGCTTTATTTTATCATATCCTTTTATCTTGCCGTCAAAACCGCAAGCACCCTTGTATGCACAATATGCACATGCATCCTGCTCACCCACAACTGCCGGATTAATATCGATTTTACCATCCAACATTTCTCTTGCCAGGGATATGGTTTTCTCCTGGGCATAATCTAAAATTTCATTTAAAAGCCCCGGATGAAATACACTGTCGCTGACAGCAACTTCATTTTTCTTCTTGCTAACAGGAATTACCATGGAACTGCCATCAAAATCAGCGTCCAGCGCATCTACAATACCTGCTCTTGCAGACACTGCCCCCGTATTGTTTAATGCCTTAAGCATTTCCTTTTCGCTTGTAGCCTCATCCATAACGGCATTGGCGCTGAGAATAGGGTCTGTCAAACGATAGTACAACATAGCTGCCGGTACAATTTCTTTCTCGGGATATTTGTCTTTTAAATGAATCAGTGTCTGACCCAAGTATACCGCCAACTGCAAAGAAATGCCGTAATACAAGGTATTCAAATCAAACTTGTGACTTCCGGACTTATAATCCACAATTTTTACAAAAACCTCATCCTTCTGTACGCAGGTATCGATTCTGTCAATTCTTCCTTTTAAAAGGAGCTGTGTATCTTTCTGACCACCATGGTCAATTTCATATATTTTACGGAATTCCGCTTCATAATTGTATGGTTTAAAAGATCCGTGGCACAATTGCGTCTGTAAAGTCTTGATGCTTCTTCTTACAATTCTTTTAAGCTGTCCACAAAAATAACGATTCTTGGCCCCATCCAACAGAATGGCTCCGCTGTATTTCTGTGCCACTTCATCCATTGCCTTTTCCACAAAAGCGTCAACGGTTGTATCACTGACGGTCATCCAATCCAGGGAATCCGCCTGAAGCATTTTACCAAACATCTGTAAAATGTCATGCATTACATTTCCCATATCCATACTTTCAAAACCATACTCTTCTCTTTCCTGCAACCGAAGACCATAGGAAAGAAAATGCGCATAATGACAAGCCGCAAACTTTTCAAGACTGCTGACACTGCACTCGATGATTTCACCATATAAACGCTTTGCCAATTCCTTTTCCAAATCGGAAGGTTTGTATGCAATAAAAGCAGCATCCGTGATATCATGCAACCATTCCCTGCACTCCTCTCGCCCTGACAAATCACCGTATAAGGCAAATAATTCCTTCTGCTTTTCCATGTTCATGGTTCCTTCTGCATATTCACGAAGCAAACCTGCAATATGCTCTTTGGCATCCTGAATGGAAAGAATTGTTTTTTTATTTTTTATCTGAACTTCAACTTTCGGAAAAATCTTGTTAAGCTCTGCAATCAAATAGGCCGGCCGTAAAGAACTGCCGTCATCCTCCATCGCAGCATAGGACAAGTATAAATAATCGGAAGGCTTTGTTAGATTCATATACAGATACAGCTGTTCAATAAACATTTGGCTGGCCGGTGTAGGCGCCAACTCCCGACCGGAACTTAAAAGAAATTCTCTCTCCATATCGGAAATCAAACCGCCTTTACTTCCGCTCTGAGGAATGTTACCGTCATTTACGCCGAGGAAAAACAAGGCCTTAATGTCTTTTAAGCGCGTTCTCTGAATATCGCCCACGACAAGAATATCCACGCTCTGGGGAATGGTACGCACACGAATTTCCCCAAAACCTGCATCCAATATATCCGAAAATTCCTGTATCGTAAGCAAATCATCTCCCAAAAGACCTGCAATCTGATCCAGAAGCTCCATAATCAGTCTGTAAATCTGTCTATACTCTATGGCAACGGACAACTCATCTTCCTTTTCAAAATTCTCGGCATAAACCTCTAACTTCTGCTGAATGTTCTGTGCCACACAAAAGCGATATAAATGCTCACACCATTTTTTCGCAGGAAGAACCCCTTTAGCGGTAGCTTCATGCAGTTCCGCAAACAGCTCGGCCACCTGCCGTCTCAATTCGTTTATATGCTCCAATTCCTGCTTATCCTTGGAAGCTTCCTTGTGAGCATATGTAAAAGGGTGACTCCACACGCTGTAACCCTTGATACCTCTTGCGCGGACATAATTCTCCAAACGGTCAATTTCATCATCCGTAAAATCCAACATTCCGCTTCTTAAAAAACGAAACATATCCGTATAGCCAAATCCCTGTCTGAGTACCGCTAATGTATTACGCAAAAAGCTTACAAAGGGATTTGATAACATACTTTTGGTTGAATCCATAAAATAGGGAACTCCGTATTTTTCAAACTGCTGGCGCAACGGCATCTCATATCTGTTCATATCTCCGGTTACAACCGCAATATCTCTGTAACGGTATTTTTTCTCATGAATTAATTTGAACATAGTCTCACACATATGGGCACACTCCGCCCGTACATTTGCAGCCTTAATAATTTCTATGGAATCACTTTTTTTATCATATACATCACATTCTTCCCGGAACAAATTCCGCTCTAAATGCGACATCTGTTCATTGTCCACAAACCTTTTTACGGGAATCTCACTTAACATCACATCATCTTTTAAGCGAATATTGTTTTTCTGCGCAATGTTCTGCAAAGAATACACGGTCTGCCTTGTAAGGTGAAAAAGAAAATCCTCCCCTTCTAATCGATACGGACTGTATCTGCTATCCATTTCCAGCGTCACAACAACATCTTCGGCAAGACACATCAATTCCTCTATTACCTTATTCTGGATGGGTGTAAAGCCCGTAAATCCATCAAAAACAAAGGTGCTTTTGGGCACAAGGGCAGAAAGGTGCAAACGCTCTGTCAATAAATCCAGCGTTTCCTCCTTGGTAATAAACTTTGCTTCGCACTCTTTTAAAAAGGTTGCGTAAACAATGCTTAAATCTTTCAGTTTCAAATACAGCGGGCGTTTTGCCTGTGCATAATTTGCCAGTGTCTCTACATCCTCCGGCTTTAAACCATACTGCATAAATTCCGACAATACGGACTTTACTTCCTGAATATATCCGGGATATTTTAACCCGGCAGCCAAAACCGGAATATTTGCCTTTTCTTTTTCGGCAACCTTACGAAGTAAAAGACATTTTCCGGTATCGTCCAGTACCAAGCGGTCATCCTTTCCCACTTCTTCAAAAATACGATGGGATAAACGGCCAAAGCTTAATACATCGATATTTAAAATTCCTCCGTCAGGATGCATTTTTACCATCTGTTTCTGCGTCTGCATGGTAAACTGATCCGGCACAATCAAATAATAATTCTTGTCCGGGTTATGCAATGCCTGCTGTATAATTGTTTCCTGTACGCCAACGCTTTTACCGGAGCCGGATGCTCCAAACCAAAATTGTAATGCCATTTATCGTCTCCTTTTTCCGTATTCGGAACATATAACAGTATACCATAAAAGACCACTCTTACCAAGGTGAAAACCCTTGATAAAAGTGGTCTGTTGGTTCACTTCGCTATATACTTTTCAAAAAAGCCTATCCTATGAAATCGCCTGAGCAATGTCAAAATACAACTCTCTCTTACCGGGCAATACAGCCTCTTTGGCAAGAAGTACAAATGCAAGCAATACAAGATGTGTATCTACTGTCTGAATCTCCACATTGTTCTGCTTTGCATAATCTTTGCAATAGCTTTCAATCAAACGCACTGCATATTTGGCTCTGGTTGTAATTCTTGTTTCATCGCACTGAAGCAACTGTGCAGTCTCCTGCAAATCAATATTGTCATAAAAATATGCCAAAGCAGTAATGATATGAACTTCGGGAAGCTGAGAAATATAATTTGCGGCAAGTGTTGCGGTCTCGGCTTCGGTAAACATGGTAGTTCCGCCTTCCACTACGGGAATTGTAGGCATTTTATCAAATCTACCCATTTCCTCATCCATTAACATGGTTCCGCAATTTACATTCATCCAGTCCATAAGATGTCCGTACATAATGCCATTCATCCATGATACGGCATCTTCCGGTTTCTGAAGACGATCAAGACGCATAGCCATGCTTTTATAAATTTTAACAATAAGTCTTGCCGCTTCCATATCGTTATTAACAATCATTTTTACATGAAAATAGAAATCATTTGCGGTTAACTCATAAAGATCCTGAAATGCTTTTTTATTTCCTGATAATAATTCTCTGATAATCACTGATAACTCATATGTGTGTTTCACTGATATCCTCCTTTCAAGTCCCCACTTGCGTTCTTTTTCCACAAAATCAAATCGTTCTACCAATTTCGGCTCGACGCCGTTTCCCCTACGGTTACAGAATATCAAATATTTCTAATTTAAATGTGAACATTCTGTGACCTATACATATCTTACCACACTTTGAAAAGAAATCCAGTATTTTTTGGTAATATTTTTAGTTTTTAACCATAATAATATTATCTTTACGGCTGACTTCCCAAAAGAAGCTCACCTTCGCATAATACAGCAATTTTATCCGCACCGCCGGCCGAATAATCGTTACCGAATTCGAAATTGCTCCAATCCTCTTTTGCTACTCTAACCTGAATGGTTAATTCATCTCCCGGGCGAAGCGCGTCCTTGGAGTCACAGGTAATGGATAACTGCGTATCTGCGCCTGTTTTATTGCCGGAAACAGCTGAAAAGTTTCCATTGACTTTGTCAGTCATTGCAGTGTGTGTGCTGCCGTTAAGGCTCGCATAATCACAATAAAAGTTAACTGTCTTATTTCCTTCATTGGTAAAGAAGTATTGAATCTCCAAATCACCCAGGGAAACAGCCTCGTCTCCGTCATTTCTTACCGTAATAAAGTAAGACATGCTTGAACCGCTTCCGGTCTTGGACTGATTGTCAATCGTCATGGTTAAACCGTTACCGCTTACCGTATTGGAACCTGCCGGTGTAGTGGTCTGACTACCACTCTGACCATTGTCTGTGTTCTGCTGTCCGTCTCCGGAATTATTACCTTCAGTGGAAGGTGTTACTGCTACGCTTTCGCCGTCCGGCTCGGAACCGAAAATCAATTCTCCATCCTCATACAAAGCCATATGCACGGCACTTACCGTACTTCCGCCATTGGTTCCCGCAATATCCTGATAAGAAAAATCATTTGCATTATCCCAAGAAGATGAAGATGTCATTCTAAACTGCACTTCCTTGCGATAGCTACTCTGTCCGCCGGGATAAATAGGCTCTCCCGCGAACTGAATTTCTACGAAATAAATATGATTTTCTTCGTCCCAAGGCATAATACCCACGGCATTTCCTCCCTGGCTGTAATTTGTATTTATGGAAATATCATTGGCTGTACCGCCATTTGCATATACTTCGCTTAAATCCACGAAATAACGCATTGTCACCTGATCCAAGGTTCTTGCGGGCCATGCGGATACATTGGTAACATAAGCTTTTACTTCTAAGAAATTATCTCCGGTTACATTCACGCAGGCATCGATATAAACATCATCCATGGGAATTTCTTCTACCGCACCGAAATTCACCAGTGTCTGTCCGCCAAAATCCTCGTACAGGCTTGCCAACGCACCTACCAGACCGGCATTGTAATCGCAAGCCACCTCATTATTCACATAATTGGACACTTCATCCTGATAGCCGTCATTGGAATCAGGTCCTCCCACCAAAGCTCCATACAAAGTATGTCTTGCCTCGGAAGGCTCATTCATATTATTGCTGTATGAACCTTGCGCGGTTCTGTGATGAGGATTCTGAGGATAGTTTTCACCGAATCCGATTAAATAAGATCTTCCGGTATCTCCCAAAGCGTAATTTACCTGAGATACACCAAAATCATAGTAGGTATCCTTTTTACTGTCCGGACATACATCGGATTTACTGTATGTTAACGCGATAAAAGCTTCTGTCGTCGCATATCTGAGAGACCCCCATGAATCCAACCAAGCAAGTCCCTGCGGTGTATATGTAATACGCTCTCCGTTCAAGCCTGTAGTCCAGAAATCAAGATTATTTTCCACAAATTGTGTATAGGTAGAGTCTTTTGTTTCCATTGCAAGCAATGTCGCCGTACCTACCGATACATTATCCCAACTGTGGGTCCACTTATAATTAGTGTCTGCCTGCCCAAAATAAGTCTTCGCATCATCCAAATAATCTTCTTCACCGGTAGCCACATATAACCAAGCAGCCGCCCATGCCAACTCATCATAAAAACCACTGAAAGAGGTATAAAAACCATTTGCCGCGGTGTAGCCTGCATCACTCTTGGTTGATGCCGCAAAATCATACAGCTGAATTGCATGCTCCAAACATTCTTTGGCATATTCCGGATCCTCATCCGCAAAAATCACCGAGCAGGAAGCCAAAGAAGCCGCTGCACCGGCAGATACCGTAGAGCCCGGATTGTTTAAATCCACCTTATACGCGGGACGCTCCATCTGCATAACTTCAGCAGGTCCCCACCATGAGTGATCGATGGAACCGTCACCTACCTGATAGTAAAATACATTTTCTTCCGGATGACATTTTATCAAATAATCATTTACCCAGCGAATGGTATCCATAATGTACACTAGCTGTCCGCTTTCCTCGTAGCTGTCATAGTTCTCATATACGGACCATGCCAAAGTAGAGGAAGTGTATGCCATCGGGAGATTAAATTTTACATGATCTCCGGCATCGTATAAACCACCTGTTAAATCCAATCCAACATCCGCACCGTCTGTAAGTCCGGAATCGCCTCTCCAGTTACATCTTGTTTCTTCCGGCAAATCTCCGGAACGCTGAATCTCATAAAAGAGAATAGCCTTCTGCAAGGCTTCACCGTAATTGTAATCACCGGTACCTACCCTGCCTTCGTATTCCGTAGCATTCTCAGATAACTCACCGGTAGAAATATTGGTATTGGTGTTGCTTCCTGTAAATCCCGGCGTATTTTGATTTCCTTCATCCGCAGGAACATCTTCCTCTTCCGGCGTCACAATTTCCGAAACAATTTCCCCCGGTGTGACAACATCTTCCTTTGCCGTCAACCCACGAATAATCAACACAGCACCTATAATCAAACCACCAAAAAGAAGCATTAACACAAGAAGTATAATTAAAATAATAATCCATACCTTTTTCTTCTTGGGCTTCTTTTCATTACCTGTCGCAGCTTTTTGAGCATTGGTACCAGCATTCTCTACCGGCAAACCATATTTCTCATAATGATCGTATGCCGCATCTACCTGCTGCTGTAACTTAGACTCACCCGCAGGAGCCGCTTTCACTTCAGGCTCTGCTTTTACCGGTTCTGCATCCGCAGCTTTTACCTCGGTCTCTTCAGTAACCGTAGCTTTCACCTCAGGCTCTGCTGCCGCCTCAGTATTCACTTCTTCTACCGGTACCGTTTCCTCAGGCTTTACATCCTGTGCAACAACCGCCGCGGCCGCCGCAGTCTTTCTGCTTCGTGTTTTCTTTACAGGTTCTGCGGTGTCAGCATCACCGTCTTTTTTCACTGTTTTCTTTTCTGACG
Source organism: Lachnospiraceae bacterium (assembly GCA_045590655.1). Lineage (GTDB taxonomy): Bacteria > Bacillota > Clostridia > Lachnospirales > Lachnospiraceae > UBA3766. The sequence goes on from JAZNRI010000025.1 coordinate 34,957, forward strand.
ACTTTTTCTCTGCTGTCTTTTTCTCGGCAGGTTTCTTTTCTGTAGTCTTCTTTTCGGCAGGTTTCTTTTCTGTAGTTTTCTTCTCTGCCGCTTTCTTCTCCGCAGTCTTCTTTTCCGTAGTTTTTTTCTCTGCGGCTTTCTTCTCCGCAGGAGTCGCTTCGGAAGTTTCGACACTATCTACGCCTTCCTGATTCTCTTTACCAATCTGCTTTTCCTCTGCCATATTATTCTTCCTCTTCTAAACCTTTTAACAGTGCACTTGTATTTAATAATTCTTTTTTAGGTGCCTTCTGATTACTGTTATTTTTCTTTATGCTATTCTCTTTTTGAACATTCTGCTGTTCGGTTTTCAATACCGTAGAATGATCAGCGACTTCACCGCCGCCTTTGGTCCATACCCTCACATTATTACTCTTTGCAACCTGTTTTGCCACATTCTCATGTGATACAGGCTTTGCCTGCTCCGGCTGCTTTTTAGGCTGCGCACCGGTTTTCGCAGTTTCTTTTCTCGGTTGACTTGAAACTGAATTGGTAGTGACCGTTCTACTGTTTTGTTCACTGCTGCCATAGGCTTTGCCTTGCATCATTTCTCCGGCAACCAAAGCAGCATTTCGCTCCACGGTTTTTGCTTCTGCCTTTTCGGCTTTCCGCTGGATCTTTTCCTGCCGCTTTGCTTCACTCTTTGCCTTACGACTTTCGTTTTTACGCTTAATTGCTTCCACCGGTACCAACTTGGATAAATCCAAATGGAATCTTCTGACCGCAATATCCCATAAAAACCAAACCACAGCCACCACAAGAAGAATGGTGGAAAGATTCCAACGGCTCTTTACATGCTCCGGTTTCGTATCAAAAACTTCCGAAGCCTCTGTAATAATCCTGCCGCCTACTGAAGCAACATACTCCTCCATAAGAGTATTGTCAGGGTAAAAGCGATATTCCAAAGAATACTGGTTAATTGCCGCCGTATTCATACTGCTGACAATTTCTTCACCTTCTTTTTGCTGCACATTAATGGTATATACACCGGTTTCTGCCGTATCGATAGCAGCAATGTATTCACCGGGTTTTACCGGATCCAATTCCACTTCCTTGGCATTTCCCTCGTCATCGAAAACCATAGCCGTTACTGTGGTCTCACCGCTAAAATTCTCAGTGGTATAGTGAATCTCCGAACGGCTTCCGTTCTGCTTCACTTCCACATAGGCACCTTCCATACCCATATCCTGGGTTACATACTGAATAATATTATGCCACATCAACTGTGTTTTTTCCCAACCGGAATAATTTCCGGACCATTCACCGGTTACATCCGAAGTCCAAACCACGGTTTTACCCAAACCATACTGCCAATAACTCAAAATAGGGTCGCCCTGATGAGACTGCAACAATTGAATGCTTCTGTCCTTGGGCGTGGTTGCCACATATCCTTTTAAGGTAGGTAAACCGTCTACCACCACATTACGAATAATGGCATCGTTGGAGGTTACAATCGGAGTAAACTCTTCATTCACCAAATATGTATTGGAGGATAAAAATACCTCCTGGGCAAAAATTCTGGGAATATCCGTATTAATATCCGTATAAAAATATCGTCCGTTACAACTTTCTGCCAAATCTTTTAAAAGAACTTCATTACAGCCTGTACCTATAGCAACGGTAGAAAGGGTAATTCCCGCATCGTTGATGGTTTGCTTTAAGGTTTCATAATCACCGTAACTGTCCTGACCGTCCGTCAATAAAATAATATGCTTAATCTGGGCATCACAAGTACTGAGATCCGTAGCCGCCGCGAGAAGACCGGGGTAAATGGATGTACCGCCGCCTAAGCTGATGGAAAAAATCTCATCGGATATGGCAGTTTTATCTTCTGCCAACTGTAAGGGAACCACTCTGTCATAGGTATCGTCAAAAGCAATGACTCCCACATAGTCCGTATCTCTGACACTTTCCACCGCAGCATTAGCCGCTTCCTTGGCCAAATCCAAATTTATAATAATACCGTTACCGTCAGACATACTGCTGGATTTGTCTATTACCATATGCATTGCCATAACCGGCACTTCATTTTCACCCTGCAAATCCATTTTTACAGGTAATACTTCTTCAATTACCGTATCTCTGTAATTACCCAGTGCGAAACTGTTTCCACCGCCGGTTACAATAAATCCGCCGCCATAATTTTTAACATAGGTTTGCAGATTATCCATAAAACCTTCTCTTAAATCATCTGCATACACATCCACAAAAACAATGGCAGAATACTCGGTAAACTCTGAAAGATTTGAAGGCACCGTAGCCGGTGTAACACAATCGTATTGCACACCGATACTGTCTAAAATCCCTCTAAACTCCTTGGCCTGACCGTCTTTTCCTTCTACCACAAGAATGGGCAATTCCACTTCAATATTGGTGTAAGCCGAGAATTCATTGTTAATGGATACCGTATCTTCTTTGGCTTCTACCGTAACACGATATGTTTTTAAGCCTTCGTCCGTCTGGGTATCCATAAAAACAAAGCGATTGGTTCCGCTCTGTAACATTACGGTCTGCTGCCCTTTTAATGTTCTTCCGGAATACAGGCTTACCACAGCCTGACATGCCACATTACTCTCTACTTCCACATTAATGTTAAAATTCTCGCCAACGCCCACCTCTTCCGGTACGGACAAGTCGCTGACATACACTTCATTGGCAATATTTTCTTCCAGCTTCTTTACTTCAAAATCGCAACCTGCCGCCACTACCATGGATGCCGTATTTCGAATACTTCCTTCGTTTTCATTTCCGTCCGTAATTAAAACAATGCGCCTTGCGGAATCTTCCGGCATTTCTGCCAAAGCCATATTTACGGCTTCTTCCAAGTCCGTAGCCTCCGTAGACACATCCGTCTGAAATTCCGCAAAAGAAATATCCTGCGAAATAAACTGCTCCACACGGGTATCGCTACCGAATGCAATTACACCGATATAATCATGCTTATCTTTTTCTTTTACCGCATCATTGACAAAACGGATTACTTCTTCCCTTTGCTCCCTGACGCTGTCGGAAACATCCACGAGAAAAATGGTGGTAACATCCCGTCCCACCCATTTTAAAGATACCTGCGCAAGCGCAAGAATAAGAGCTATGGCTAAAACACAACGCACCACAACCTGACTTATTCTTGTTTTCTTGTTTTGCGCAATCATATAGCGCATGGAAAAAATCAACAAACCGATTACTACCGGTATCAGCAGTAAAAAGATTGGTCTTTCAAAAGAAATATCCATTTTTACACCTCAACACCACACCGTACGCTTCTTGTACAGTTTGGTCGAATTCCTTTATCTGCGGATATATGCAATCCACTCAATTCCCAACAGACCCAATGCAATGATGATAATCAGATTTCGCAAATCCAGCATACCCGTAACCGTGGTTTTTACCGTTTCCGAATCTTCTCCCATTACCGCTAAAGGAGCCTGGGTTACCTTACTTTCCGATGCCGGGAAGTTAACGGCAAAGGCACTTTTAACCATTTCGCCGTTCTGGTTCTGTTCTACTTCATAAACACCCAACGCAAAGGTATTGGTATAATTTATGCGGTAATCCCCCAATTCCTCTCTGGTACCGTCCGGCTTAATCATTATAGGCAATTTTACATTTAATTTACCGTTTACGGATACCGTATCTCCCGCATTTACCACAGTCTCACCGATTAGTCCCGAAGAAGTACATTCATTTACCATATTGTAAACTAAAATGGGGAACTCCATTTTTAACGGAAGATCTGAATTATGAAAATCGAATCCCATTACGCAGACGGTCTGAGCATCTTTTTTACCGATAAAACCTACTGTGGCATCTCCCACTTTTAAGAAGGTTTCTGCCCACTCCGGTTTCTCTAAAGCATATACACTGCTTACACCAAAAGTTAAATCTTCCAAATACTCCGTAACGGTATGTTTCGCGGTAGCCACCATTACTCCTCCCATGGGAGATATGGTTTCATACAACGCATCACATTCCACATTCATAAACATCATATTGCCTTCCGCTGGCAACACATCCGGCACCATACCGTCAAAAATATATAAGTCGTATTCCTGGGTCGTAAAATCCGTAAAAGAAGCAATATCATTGGATTTGGTAATTTCTATGCCATCCACCAACATTAATGCCTTCTCCAAATACACATTGGCTTCCGTCATCAACAAAACTTTGGTAATCTGTTCATCTTCCAACACATCATAGCAGATATTGTCTTCTTTAATGGCATCCTGACCTGTAATCTCAACACTTAATGCTTTACCTGCAAAATCCACCTTGTCGAAATAAACAACCTGTGATTCGCCGCCTGCCACGATTACGCTTTTGATCTGTAAAAGTTCATCATCCCCATACAGATTCACATCCATTACGCGTTCTTCGGCTCCGTAATTGGCAATTTTAGCCAATACCACAAGCTTACCGTTATTCATGCCGTGTCCCACATATTCCACACCGGCATTTTCCACAGGCACATACATATCTACAATATATCCCTGTATCTGCTCCATGGACACATTGGTATCGGTAAAGCACACGGTTTCCACGCTTTCCCACTGGGTTTGCATGGCTTTTACCATTTCGATTCCCGGAGTACAATCTCCGGCCACATAGGTAGGTTCTATTGCTTTTAATTCATTTAATGCCTGGCTCTTATCATCGGAATTACTTAACACCAATGTTGCTTTGTTATTGCTGGTGATAATGGAAATTCCGGTTCCGGTTTTTAAGCTTCTGACATAATCCTGTGCCTCTTCCACGGCATGCTGAAGACGGGTATTGTTTTCATCGTAAGAAGCGTTCATTCCCGCACTGTTATCGATAACAATGATGGCATGATCCGCCCCTACGCTCCCGCTTAGAATATAAGGGGAAGTCAAGGCAAACACCAGCACAATCAGAGTCAGAATCTGTAAGATTAAAAGCCAGTTCTTTTTTAATTTTTCCCAAGGTGTATTGGCCTCTACGTTGCGGTACATTTCTCTCCAAAGAAACAGCGAAGATACGGGAGTATCCACTGCTTTCTGTTTCAACAGATACATAATGATAATGACCGGAATCAACAACAAAAGAAACAAAGGCCATAAATGTAATAATTTCACTTATTGTTCTCCTACTATTTGTTACCTTCTCGGCGATATTTTGGCAAGTGCTCCAAAAAGCAACGCATCCAGGCTGTCATCCGAACTTACCGGAATATAAATCGCCGAATATTTTTTACATAAAATCTCTGTATCACGGATAAACCGACGATAGCTGTTTTTATAGGATTTTAACATGGACGCGCTCATGGTCATCCGCATATCTCCCATAGTCTCACTGTCAATCAACTTCACCGTACCCTCAAAAGAAGGATCTCTTTCCTCAGGTGCAAGCACATGAATAAAGACAATGTCCTGATTCTTAAATTTCATGTATCGGAATACATCTTCCAAGTCTTCGCTGTAACCGTCGGAAATCAATACCGACATCCCGCGCCTGTCAAACTTTTTATGATGAACGGAAGACAATAAATCTCCCGCGCCGTCAAACTTCACATTTTCCAGATAATCAATCACCTTTGAAAACGCCTGCTTACCGGTATAACTCTTAGGACATTCAAGCTTTCCTTCCTTCATCAGGTTCAAATAGAGCCTGTCGGAATTTTCCAATACCACATAAGACAACGCCGCCGCAATTCGCAATGCGCACACACCCTTATGGGCAGCACCGTAATCCATGGATTTACTGGTATCCACAAAAATCTGAAAGATACCTTCCTTCTCTTCCATAAAAAGCTTGATATAGAGTTTGTCAAACCTTCCGTACGCATTCCAATCGATTCTGCGGATATCATCTCCCAACTGATATTCCCGGAAATCGGAAAATTCCACGGAATTACCTTTTGCATTGGATTTTCTACCGCCACTCATTCCCGCGGCAAGCCGCATGGCAATGGACATGCGCAATGTATGTAATTTTGAATAAAATTCGCTGTCAAATATTTTATCCATTCACAAATCCCAAATCCTTGCCGGGCAAGGTTCCTTTTACTTAATTCACCTTAACGGAATCTATAATCTGTCCGATGATTTCATCTGCGGATACACCGTCTGCCAATGCCTCAAAGCTTAATACAAGACGATGACGAAGGGCAGGGTAAGCTACCGACTTAATATCGTCAAAAGATACATTAAAACGATTTTCAAGCAACGCTTTGGCACGGGCCGTCTGATAAATTGCCTGAGCCGCTCTGGGGCTGGCTCCGCAACTTACATATTTCTTTACATAATCCGATGCTCCGGCCACTTCGGGATGAGTTGCCACTACTAATTTTAATGCAAATTCAGCCACTGCATCCGCCATGGGAATATCACGAATTGCACTTCTCATGGCAATGATATCTTCTCCGGTAAGCACCGGTTTTAATTCTACTTTTTTATTGGTTACGGTAATATCCATAATCTGCTTTAACTCATCGATATTAGGGAAATCTACCTGAATCTTAAACAGGAAACGGTCCAACTGCGCTTCGGGAAGAGGATAAGTACCCTCATTCTCAATGGGGTTCTGGGTTGCCAATACCATAAAAGGCTCCGCCAATGCGTAGGTTTCGTTACCTACGGTTACCGTATGCTCCTGCATGGCTTCCAAAAGTGCCGACTGGGTTTTGGGTGTAGCACGGTTAATTTCGTCCGCCAATACCAAATTGGCAAAAACAGGTCCCTTCTGGAATTGGAACACATTGCGTCCGTCTTCTTTTACGATAAGGTTGGTACCTGTAACATCCGCAGGCATTAAGTCCGGAGTAAACTGAATTCTGGAAAACTCCATGGAGCATACCGATGCCACCGCTTTTACCAACTGGGTTTTACCAAGTCCCGGAACACCTTCCAGCAATACATTACCACCGGAAAGCATGGCAAGTAAAACCTGACGGATTACCTGCTTCTGTCCGATAATGGCATTGCCGATTTCCGCCTCTGCCGCATTTAATTTTTCTATCATCATTCTTAATTCATTTTCATTCTGTACCATAGTTGCCTCCGTTTTTGGATTTATTGATTTAACTCCGTAAAATATTCTTTAATGATTTCTTTCATGGAATCGGGGATGTTACTGCTCTCCATTCCGGTATATGCCTGATTGGTATACTCACCGATTACCTGATTGTAGTCTACCGATTCTCCTTCCCACGCGATGGTCTGATCGGACTGGGTTAAATAAGATGTTCCGTTGGAATTGGACTGTCCGGTAAGGTTTTCATTACTCTCCAAACTGCCGTCGGGAATCATTACGCGCTCACCATTGGATGCACCTTCCACTTCCGGTGCGTATTGACTTCCTTCATCCCAACCGGTGCCGCCACCGGAACCTTGACCTTCGCCCTGTCCTTCTCCGCTGCCGGAACCTTGACCTTCGCCCTGACCTTCTCCGCTGCCGGAGCCTTGACCTTGACCTTCGCCTTCTCCCTGGCCCTCTCCTTCACTTCCGGATTCACCGGACTGACCTTGCTGACCGGATTGACCTTGCTGACCGGGCTGAGGAATAGTAATCTGACCTTGCTGACCGTGCGGTCCCTGCTGAGGCATACCCACCTGACCTTGCTGATCCTGCATATACTGCTGCAGATATTGCTGTAACTCTTGAGCCGTTTCCGGTGAAATCTGACCGTTTTGTTCAAGTTCCTCCATAATCTGCTCTGCCAACTCGTTAAGGTATTCATTCTCGGCATCTTCCGCCAACTGCTGCAACTGCTCCGCAACCGCCTGCTGTTCTTCCGCAGTCATCTCATTGCCTTCCATCATATTTTGCAGGCTATTCTCTATGGCCTGCGCTTCTTTCTGATGTTCGAGAGGATTGATAAACTGTTCCTGAAGCTTTGTTTCAAATCGCTCCTGCACCTTCGCCATGTCTTCCTGAGACTCGGCATCCTGCAATTCCTTCTTTGCTTCATCCAGTAAATTATTCAAAGCTTCTATCTGCTCGTCGGTTAAATCATATTCTTCCTGAATGGATTCCACCATTTCTTCCAACACTTCTTCTTTTTCTTCGATTTGTTCTTCCAAAGCATGAATTTCTCTGGCTTCCTGCTTGGTTTTTGCCGGAATCATTGCCGTAGTCACCATAAAAATCAAAGCCGCAAACAGGATAAAATACATTCGCTTTTTTATAATCAACGGAAAACTTTTACGAATATGCATTCCGTGAATTTTCTCTATGGTATCTTTTTTCTGCAACTGACTGCAGACATCGTTTTTACCCGCCAATTCATAGGCTGTGGTTACACGCTCTTTTAAGCCTTTGCTGTCAATTTTAAGGGTTGTACTTTTTAGATTCGGATATCTCTTTATCGCAACAATAATTCCCACAATCTGACAAACAATAAAAGCCAGGAAGCCGTAAAATACCGCAGCATAAAAAGGCACAAACAGCGCGATAAAATTAAAAATCCCCCACGCAATCATACCCGCAAACAAAGCCCAAAGCATGGTTTGCACAAACACATTTCTGCACAAACGCCTGCGCACTTTTTGTATAAACTGCAATATAATTCGGTCCTGACTCATTTATTCTCTCCTTAAAGAAACATTACTGCTCATTTCCTGCACCTGAATCTGTGTCCTTATCCGGCACACTTGCTTCTGAAACCGTCTCTGATGTGGTTTCTTCTTTCGCCATCACTGCCTCAACCGGCTCCGCCTTGTTTTCCTCTTTCAGCGTCACTGCCTCAACAGGCTCCGCCACGGTTTCGTCTTTCGGCACCGCTTTCGCAACCGGTTCCGGCTTATTAAGCGATACCGGCGCTGCCACCGGTTCGGCTTCTGCTACTGTCCTCGGCATTGCCTCCGTTGTTGCTTCCTTGTTTGCAACAGGAGCTTTATTGCTTCGCTTTACGCCGTTTAAATTGCTCTTAAACTTTTTCGGTTTTCTCTTCACCGGTTTGATCAGATGTGCCGACCAACGCAGTAAAAGAAACGCAATAAGCAACTGTACAATTACACTGCATAAAGACCATAAATTCAGAAAAATATTTTTCTCTGTCATGGAATAAAAAACTCCTTCTTCACCCAAGGTGACCATTCCGTTAATTGTTAAATATTCATCGCCGTAACCAAAAATCTGAGCGGTACTGTCGAATATGGTCACAAAAGGATTCAGCCATAAGGCAAAGATAAAACCGTCACCATTTATGTTGGTGGTAATGTTATACTCCCATTCCAAAGTATCTCTGATGTTTTCCATAATTCCGATTCCGAAAAGGGAAACACTGAAAGTCGCACTGAGCAACACACCCAAAAAGATATATGTCAAAATTACCGATACAATGGTATTCTTCACCAAAGCAGAGAAGAACACGCCGAAACTTGCCAGAAACATGGTTGTGGCAATCAATACAAGCAACATCAAAAACAACTGCCAGAGACTTACACCACCGTAAATAAATACCAGAGACATCACCGGCAAACCGGAAATCAATAACATAATTACCAGCATGATAGAAGAAAAATATTTTCCTAAAATAATCTGCCAGGTAGACATTTTTGTGGTAAGCAACACATCCATGGTTTGGCGTTCTTTTTCGATAGAAACACACCCTGCTGTCAACGCCGGTGTCAGGAAAAAGATCGCTATTGTCTCTAACCATACCAATACGAGAAACATATTAATCATAGTACGGTATGATAAGTCTGCTGCACCGTAACTGTACCCTTCGGCCAAAAGAAGCGTACTTCCCAAAAACGGCAAGGATACCAGTCCCAAAAGCACATTAAAAAGCAACATGATAACAGCCACTTTGGGCTTTTTCATATCAAGCAACATATCCTTACGCAAAACTGCGTTTTTGATTATTGTTTTTTTCATCTTTGGCCTCCTTTTCCGGACGGCTTTTTATTTTTGCCTACAATCTGCATAAACAGGCTCTCTAAGCTGCCTTCCTGTCTGTTAAAAGAATATACCGGCAAATCACGATTCACCATTTGCTTAAGCAATGCCGTTTCATCTTCACGGTTACCGTCATAAACAACAGACAAACGATTTCCCTGAGCGGTAACCTTATGCACATTGGGAATCTCCTGCAAGAAAGCAAAGGTATCGTCAACACCTTCTTCTGCCACGGTAATCAATAAGGGGCTGGAAAGTGCTGCCGCTCTGTGAATTTCATCAATGGTACCTTTTAACACCATATGTCCTCTGTCAATGATTCCGACGCTGGTACACATTTCTGCCAACTCCGGTAAAATATGTGAGCTGATTACAATGGTTTTACCCATGGATGAAAGATTTTTTAAAATTTCTTTTAATTCAAATCGCGCCTTGGGATCCAAACCACTGGCAGGTTCATCCAGGAATAAAATATCCGGATTATGCACAAGGGCTCTTGCAAGACACATTCTCTGCTTCATACCGCGAGAAAGGCCGTTAACATCCGCGTTTGCCTTATCCGAAAGTTTTACAAGTTTTAACAAATCAAGACAAAGGTTCTTTGCTTCGTCGCCGTAAATACCATATGCCGATGCAAAAAACTCCAAATATTCCAAGGCGCTGAAACTATTGTACACACCAAAGAAATCCGGCACATAACCGATGCGTTCGCTCATGGCCTTACGACTCTGCAACACATCCTGACCGCCGATATATACCTCACCGGAAGTCGCTTCCAAAAGGCCTACACAAATACGCATGGTGGTGGTTTTACCTGCACCGTTGGAACCTACAAAACCGAACAGTTCCCCCTGCTCAACATGAAGGTTCATATCATTTAAGGCCAGAAAGCGGCCATATCTTTTATATAAATGTTTGATTTCCAACATAATTAAATTCCTCCGCTCTCTAACTAATACCCCATCAAAAGATTGCCATAGGTGTCAATTTCCATGTAAATGACTTCCAAACGACGCTCAGAATAATTCGTTGAACCCTGAATAGGTGCAGATACCGATTCCGTAGGAATTGCCACAAATACCACCTCAGGACCTTCATATCTGTCAATATACTCTGTCAAAGAATTCAAAGCACGATATTTAAAAATATAGTCATCGTAGGCACCGGAAACGGAACCTAACATCAACCCGAGAAGCCACATTCCGTTATCTTCTTGCTGCATTAAAACGGAACCCAAACC
>JAZNRI010000026.1:0-45385 GCA_045590655.1 Lachnospiraceae bacterium
AACCGAAGTGTCGCAGGTTCGAGTCCTGCTTGGGGAGTTAGGCGGGAAACCGTTTAGAAATCTGGCTCCGTGGTCAAGCGGTTAAGACATCGCCCTTTCACGGCGGTAACACGGGTTCGATTCCCGTCGGAGTCATTAAAACTGTTATAAATGCATATAATAGTTTTGTGAATTAAATATGGCGCCATAGCCAAGCGGTAAGGCGTGGGTCTGCAACACCCTGATCACCAGTTCAAATCTGGTTGGCGCCTCTTGAAAACGATTAAATGGAAAACATTTAATCGTTTTTTCTTATTAAAGTTAAATATTGTACATTCCTTTTGATTTTATACTATAATATATTGTGTAATAAAATGTAGAGTAGTTAAAAATATAATAATAAAATAAGGTGTAATATTGTATTATAAAAAACATAATTTTAACAGAAAACAATGTTATAACAGGAAACAAAGTTATAATAAAAATTACAATGTAATTTCAAGTGAATATATGTCCAGTCAACGTAAAAAATATTATTTAAGGAATAGATGGATTTTTACGGGTATTGCAATTGTTATTGTACTTGCTATTTCGGTGGGAAGTTCATACTTACAGCGGCAGAAGGCTGAAACAGAATATGTAAGTGCAGAAGTTGTACATGTAATAGATGGCGATACTATAATTGTGTCGATGAACGGTCGGGAAGATAAAGTGCGCATGATTGGAATTGATGCGCCGGAAAGCGTCAGCGCGATAGAAGAAGAGAACTCTGTTTATGGAGAAATGGCGTCCAAGTACACTAAAACGAAATTGCAGGAAGGTATGAAGGTCTATTTGACTTTTGATAAGGAAAGAAAAGATTTGTATGGCAGGACGCTGGCATATGTTTGGATTGATACAGATTTTGAGGATATGAATAATTTGTATCAAAATCAAATGGTTTCCGATGGATATGCCATAGCTGTTAAATATGAGCCGAATATCCTTTATTGGCAAGTTTTAGAGGCATCTATGCTGGATGCGGTTACAAATAAGAGCGGTCTGTGGGGCGAAAATCTTTTTTATGAAGAAAATAAATATCCATTATAGTGCATTACACTTTTTTCACAATTAATCATATTGATTTATCCTTGTGGGAACACTATAATGTATAATGATTTAGTTTATGTAAAATCAATCTGACTTTTTGCAGACAAAAATATTGTACGTTTGCGAAAAAAGGTTTACTTTAAAATTTTCAGATATAAAAGAAAAAATGAACAGGTGAGATATTAAATGGAAAATAATAATTACGAAAACAATAATCAGAGAAATCGCATGCCTGAGGAACCGAATAACCGTAATGATAATCGCAATGGAAATAACGGACACAACAACGGTAATAATGGTGGCAACAACCAAAGACCCGGTGGCGGTTTGTGGACTATTTTGTTCATAGGCAGTATTTTTGCGTTCTTCATTTTTATGATGATACGTACTATGATGCCTCAGGATTTGAATGTAATCGAATACAGCGAATTTGTTCGTATGATTGATGCGGGCGAGGTTTCGGAGGTTGTAATCGGTGCCGACCGTATTACGATTGTGCCTGCAGAGAAAGAGGGAAGCGGTGTTGCAAATCCGTTCTTTCCCCAGTCTGTAAAATATTTGTACACAGGCAAAGTGGAAGAGGATGAAACTCTTACTGCGCGCCTTCTTGAGCATGATATTAAGGTTAGCGGTGAAATTCCCGATAATTCCGGCGAAGTGTGGTATTTTCTTTTGACAACTGTTTTGCCGATTGGTTTGATGGTGGTGTTAACAATCGTTTTATTCCGTAAAATGAGCAAAAGTGGCGGAATGGGCGGTTTTATGAACGTGGGCAAAAATAATGCCAAGGTATATGTTCAGAAAGAAACCGGTATTACTTTTAAAGATGTAGCGGGCGAGGATGAAGCGATTGAGTCATTGCAGGAAGTGGTGGATTTCCTTCATAATCCGGACCGCTATGTCAAAATCGGTGCGCGCCTGCCCAAGGGTGCTTTGTTAGTGGGACCTCCCGGTACCGGTAAAACTTTGCTTGCCAAGGCAGTTGCAGGCGAAGCGAAAGTTCCCTTCTTCTCTTTGACAGGTTCCGATTTTGTGGAATTGTATGTAGGTGTGGGTGCTTCTCGTGTGCGTGATTTGTTCCAGGAAGCAGAGAAAAACGCCCCTTGTATTATTTTTATCGATGAAATTGATGCCATCGGACGTAGCCGTGATTCAAAATACGGCGGTGGCAATGAAGAACGTGAGCAGACATTAAACCAGCTGCTTGCAGAAATGGATGGTTTTGACGGCAAGAAGGGGATTATTATTCTTGCGGCAACCAACCGCCCTGAGATTTTGGACAAGGCATTATTGCGTCCCGGTCGTTTCGACAGAAGAATTATTGTAGAGAAGCCTGATTTGAAAGGTCGTGTGGAAATCCTGAAAGTGCATGCCAAAGATGTACTTATGGATGAGACCGTGGATTTGGATGAAATTGCATTGGCAACCAGCGGTGCCGTCGGATCTGACCTTGCAAATATGATTAATGAAGCTGCGATTAATGCAGTAAAAGAAAAGCGTGAATTTGTAAGTCAGAAGGACTTGTTCAATGCGGTTGAAATCGTTCTTGTAGGTAAAGAGAAGAAAGACCGTATTTTAAGTGAGCAGGAGCGTAAAATCGTATCTTACCACGAGGTTGGCCATGCTTTGGTTAGCGCGTTGCAGAAGAATTCCGAGCCGGTACAGAAGATTACAATCGTGCCCAGAACTATGGGTGCGTTGGGCTATGTAATGCATGTGCCTGAGGAAGAGAAGTATTTGAATTCCGAAGCAGAATTAAAAGATATGCTGGTTGGACTTTTGGCAGGACGTGCGGCGGAAGAATTGGTGTTTGACTCCGTTACAACCGGTGCGTCCAATGATATTGAGAAGGCAACTTCCATTGCACGTTCTATGGTAACTCAGTACGGTATGAGCAAGAAATTCGGACTTATTGGGTTAGAGACTGTTGAGAGCAGATATTTGGACGGCAGAGTAGTAATGAATTGTGCTGATGAGACTGCAGCTGCAGTTGATGAAGAGGTTATGAAGATTCTGAAGGAAAGCTATGATGAAGCGATGAATCTTTTAAAAGACAATCGTGAAATTATGGATAAACTGGCAGAATACCTGATTCAGAAAGAAACCATTACCGGCAAAGAGTTTATGGAAATTTACTGTAAGGAGAAAGGCATTCCTGTTCCCGAACCGAAAACAGAAACCATGAAAAAAGACCGCGCGGCGAAAGCGTCCGAAGAAGATAAAAAGTCTGAACACGAAGAAACAGTGAACACGGAAGGCTACGAAGAAAATAGTGAGAATGAAGAGCCGGAAAACCAAAAGGAAGCCGGTGAAGCAAAAGATGCGTTGAAGGAAAACGAAGAAGTTACGGAAAATGAAGTAGCCGAAGAAAGCAAAGAGCTTTGCGAGAAAGAAGAATCCGGTGCTGTAGCCGAGCCTAACGCAGGCGAAGCAATCGGACCAACAGGTGATTCAGATGATTCAACAGGCGAAGGACCTGTTTTAACAGGGAAAGACGCGGATTTTGCCAGTGAATTGAAGAACAGATTATACAAATAGAATTACTCATATTATGAGGTTTGCATGGAGAAATTTGATTTTGAGGAAGAATTAAAAAAACTCCCGGGTAAGCCGGGAGTCTATATCATGCATGATTCCAAAGATGCAATTATTTATGTAGGTAAGGCCGTAAGTCTGAAAAACAGAGTGCGGTCTTATTTTCGTGCAAGCACCAAGAAGACGCCCAAAATTCAAAAAATGGTTTCCCTGATTGCACGTTTTGAGTATATAGTGACCGATTCAGAGTTAGAGGCTTTGGTGCTTGAAAATAACCTGATTAAAGAGCATTCGCCTAAGTACAATACCATGCTTAAGGATGATAAGACCTATCCCTACATCAAGGTGACGATTTCGGAGCCTTTTCCGCGAATTCTTTTTGCAAGGCAGATGAAAAAGGACCGAAGTAAATATTTTGGCCCATATACCAGTGCGGCAGCGGTAAAAGATACCATTGAATTGATGAATAAGCTTTATAAACTGCGCACCTGTAACCGGAGTCTGCCCCAGGATATCAAGAAAGGGCGCCCCTGCTTAAACTATCATATTAAGCAGTGTATCGGGCCTTGTCAGGGCTACATATCGGAAGATGAGTATCGTACTCAGGTTAACAAGGCGATGGAGTTCTTAAACGGTAATTACGGACCAATTCTGAAAGAACTGGAAGAAAAAATGTATGCAGCTTCTGAGGCTTTGGAGTTTGAAGAGGCAGCTAAAATAAAAGAACTTTTATATAGTGTCAAAAGTGTTGCCCAGAAGCAAAAGATTACCGACAGCGAGGGCGAAAACAAAGATTACATCGCACTTGCCCGTAACGAAAGAGACGTTATCATTCAGGTGTTTTTTGTCAGGGAAGGCAAGTTGATTGGCAGGGAACATTTTTATATGAAGCAGGCTTTGCATGATACGGACGCGGAAATCCTTGAGACTTTTATGAAGCAGTTCTATGCGGGAACGCCTTTTATACCAAAGGAGATTTTTGTTGCGGAAGATATTGCAGAGCGCGAAATCATTGAAGAGTGGTTGTCAAAGAAACGTGAAAACCGTGTCTACATCCGTATGCCTCAAAAAGGTCAGAAGGAAAAAATGCTGGAACTTGCAAAGCAGAATGCGGAGCTTGTATTAAGCAGGGACAGCGAGCGCATTAAGAGAGAAGAATTGCGTACGCTTGGTGCGGTTAAAGAAATTGAGACACTGCTTAATTTGAAAAATATTGAGCGAATGGAAGCCTTTGATATTTCCAATATCAGCGGTTTTGCCAATGTGGGTTCTATGGTGGTGTATGAGAAAGGTAAGCCGAAGCGCAGTGACTATCGTAAATTCCGCATTAAATCCGTATCCGGGCCGGATGATTATGCCTGCATGAAGGAAGTGCTGACAAGGCGTTTTGTGCACGGCTTAGAGGAGCGCGAAACTACGGATGAGAAGTACGGAAGTTTTACAAGATTCCCCGATTTGCTTCTAATGGACGGTGGCAAAGGCCAGGTCAATATTGCCAATCAGGTACTTGAGGAATTGAACTTAAAGATTCCGGTTTGCGGTATGGTTAAAGATGACAATCACAGAACCAGGGGATTATATTATCATAATGTGGAGATTCCTATCGATACCCATTCGGAAGGCTTTCATTTGATTACCCGCATTCAGGACGAGGCGCATCGTTTTGCAATTGAATATCATCGTTCTCTGCGTTCTCAGTCGCAAGTACATTCCGTACTGGATGAGATTCCGGGCGTGGGCCCTACAAGGCGCAAGGCGTTGATGAAGAGTTTTGCATCCATTGATGAGTTAAAAATTGCGGATGCGCAGACGATTTCCGAAAAGGCCAACATCCCCATGCATATTGCGGAAGGAATCGCAGCGTTTTTTGCAGAAAAAAGATAAAAAAACGATGGCGGGGAAGAAACATAGTTTGGGGAATGATTTTATGGCGGTGAAGAAGCAAGGTTTTGGAATGCTTTTTGGACAGAGAAGGGCCAAAATGAGGTCTGTCCAAGGTTGATTAAACAATCTAACTATGATAATATTAGAATATGTATTTATGTGCTTTTTTGTAAAATAATGTATGGGAGGACTTGGCTATGCCCAGTGTAAGTTTGGCAAAAATTGTTGATAAAATGAAATTAGAGGCACTGACCCCTGAAATTGATATCAAGGGAATCAAAATCAAGCAGCCGGATATTAATCGTCCCGCGCTTCAGATTGCAGGTTTCTTTGAGCATTATGAAGCAACCCGATTGCAGATTATTGGTTTTGTAGAATACAAGTATATGATGTCCTTGTCTGAAGAGAGAAAGGAAGAAATCTATACCAAGCTTTTAAGCTATCCGATTCCTTGTATCGTATTTTGTCGTGAGTTGGAGCCGGATGAACTTTTCTTAAAGAAGGCAATTGAAAATAATGTTCCTCTTTTTAGAACGAAGAAGACAACCTCTGCTTTTATGGCAGAAATTATCCGTTGGTTAAATGTTAAATTGGCACCCTGCATTTCCGTACACGGCGTTTTGGTTGACGTTTACGGTGAAGGTGTATTGATTGTAGGTGAAAGCGGTATTGGTAAAAGTGAAGCGGCTTTGGAGCTTGTAAAGCGTGGCCACCGTCTTGTTACCGATGACGTGGTAGAAATCCGTAAGGTAAGTGATGATACCATTATCGGTACGGCACCGGATATCACCAAGCATTTTATTGAAATCCGCGGTGTTGGTATTGTTGACGTTAAGACTTTGTACGGTGTATCCAGCGTTAAGGATACCCAGAGCATTGACCTTGTAATTAAGTTGGCAGACTGGAACAAGGATGTGGAATATGACAGATTAGGTTTGGAAGAAGAGTATACGGAATACCTTGGTAAAAAAGTTGTTTGTCACAACATTCCTATCCGTCCCGGCCGTAACCTTGCGGTAATTTGTGAGTCGGCAGCAGTTAACCACCGTCAGAAGAAGATGGGCTACAATGCGGCACAGGAATTGTACCAGCGCGTACAGAATTCCCTTGCAAAGAAGCGTGAAGACGAAGAAGATGATGAATAAGGCTTTGCCTATATTATATAAAAGAGAAAAACAGGAGAAGAGAAGTATGAGCAAATTTATATTTGGTGTTGATTTAGGCGGTACAACCGTAAAAATGGGACTTTTTGACGCAGAAGGTACCGTTCTTGATAAGTGGGAAATCGTAACCGTGACAGAAAATAGCGGTTCACAGATTTTACCCGATATTGCAAACAGCATTCTTGCGAAAATGGGTGAGAAGAGCATAGATAAGGCTGACGTAATCGGCGTTGGTATCGGTGTTCCCGGTCCGGTGGATTCACAGGGCGTTATCCATAAAGCAGCAAACTTAGGCTGGGGCGTATTCAACGTAAGCGAAACCTTAAGCGAGTTGGTTGGTCTTCCTGTTAAGTCCGGTAACGATGCAAACGTTGCGGCATTAGGTGAAATGTGGAAGGGCGGCGGCCAGGGTTATTCCAACATGGTAGCTGTTACTTTGGGAACCGGCGTTGGCGGCGGTATCATTATTGAAGGTAAGGTACTTGCAGGTGCGACAGGTTCCGGCGGTGAAATCGGACATATTTGTGTAAATGAATCTGAAACTGAAGTTTGCGGTTGCGGTAAGAAGGGTTGCTTGGAGCAGTACGTATCTGCAACCGGTATTGCAAGACTTGCGAACATCAGACTTGCTAAGGATGATATGCCCAGTTCCCTTCGCGGATGTGCAATCTCTGCCAAGTCTGTATTCGATGCTGTAAAAGAAGGCGATGCCCTTGCCATTGAAGTAGCAGAAGAATTCGGTGAATGCCTTGGTAAGGCATGTGCAATGATTGCATGTGTTGTAAATCCTGATGTATTCGTAATCGGTGGTGGCGTAAGCAAAGCAGGTCCTGTACTGTTAGATTACATTGTGAAGAATTATACTCCTAATGTATTCCACGGAAGCCGTGATACCAAGTTTGCGTTGGCAACACTTGGAAACGATGCAGGTATTTACGGAGCAGCTAAATTAGTATTAGAATAAGCAAATGTAAGGAAAGGTGGAAGGGTTTTTCCACCTTCCTTTTTGACGTAGAGAAAAAGTGGATAAGCAGTCATATTGATATGGTTTTATTCATAAAATAAAAAAAACAGTGAGAACTGCTTGAAATTGTACAGTGATTTGTTATGCAGCAACGGTAAAAGAAAGAGGTAGGCGTGAATACGGAATTTTATAATAAATTAAGCGAACTGCTTCCTTTGGCGGAGATTTTATATGATGAGCCTATGAGCAAACATACCACCTTTCGGGTCGGAGGAGCGGCAGATGCTTTTATCAGAATCTCTTCGGAAGAACAATTAAAAGTTTTGATTCCGGAATTGGTGAAAGGTGAAATCCCCTACTACGTAATTGGTAAGGGAAGTAATCTTCTGGTAGGCGATAAAGGTTTCCGTGGAGTTGTAATCCAGTTGGATGAGGCGTTTGAAAACATAAAAGTGAATAACAACGTAGTGACAGCCTGCGCTGGTGCAAGCATGGCCAAAATCGCGAATACGGCGTTGCAAAACAGCCTGACCGGATTTGAGTTTGCGGCAGGAATCCCCGGTTGTGTCGGTGGTGGTGTGATTATGAATGCCGGAGCTTATGGCGGTGAAATGAAAGACGTTGTTTCCAAAGTGCGTGTTTTATGTAAGGACGGCAGTGTTAAAGAATACACAAACGAAGAGATGTGTTTTGGATATCGTGTCAGCGCATTGAAGAATAAACCGGAATATATTGTACTGGAAGTAGAGATACTATTGGAACCGGGCGATAAAGAAGAGATTCTTGCTAAAATGCAGGATTTGGCAAAACGCCGTAAAGATAAGCAACCTTTGGAATATCCCAGTGCGGGAAGCACTTTTAAAAGGCCCGAAGGATATTTCGCAGGCAAATTAATCGGCGACGCCGGACTTAGCGGTTATTCGGTAGGCGATGCCGAAGTGTCTGAGAAACACAATGGTTTTGTAATTAATCGCGGAAATGCAACGGCAGCAGACGTAAGAACCTTAATTGAGACAATCCAGTGTAAGGTTTATGAGCAGTTTGGTGTGAATTTGGAAAGAGAAGTTATTTATCTCGGAGAATTTTAAGGTGAGCCGGATAAATGACGATAAAATACAAGGTGGTTGAAAAACCCCGGAAGGAGGTTTCCTATGAGATTTGTAATCGTAACGGGTATGAGCGGAGCAGGTAAGCTTACTGCACAGAAAATGATGGAAGATATGGGCTACTACTGCGTAGATAATCTTCCCGTGCCTTTGATTCCCAAATTCGTGGAACTGATTCTGGAACCCAGTCAGGAAATCACTAAAGTTGTGCTTGGTATTGATGTTCGCGCGGATCAGTCTTTTGATGATGTAATGACTGCCTTGGCGGATTTGAAGAGCAAGGGCTTTGCTTATGAAATCCTCTTTATGGAAGCAAGCGATGCAACCCTTATGAAACGTTACAAAGAAACCAGAAGAATGCATCCTTTGGCCATGGGCGGAAGAGTTGCGGACGGTATTGCCAAGGAGCGTAAAATATTAGAGAAAATGAAAGCAGATGCCGATTATGTCATCGACACTTCCCATTTGCTTACCAGAGAATTAAAAGAAGAACTGGATCGCATTTTTATCAGCAATAAGGATTATAACAGCCTTATGGTAAATATTGTATCTTTTGGTTTTAAACACGGAATTCCCGCGGATGTGGATTTGGTATTTGACGTACGCTTCCTGCCGAATCCCTTTTATATCGATGAGTTGAAATTAAAAACCGGAAATGATCAGGAAGTAAGAGATTATGTAATGAGCTTTCCGGAGGCGGGAGAATTTTTACAGAAATTAACAGATATGATTTCTTTCTTAATTCCCAATTATATTAAAGAGGGTAAAAATCAGCTGATTGTAGGTATCGGTTGCACCGGTGGCAAGCACAGAAGCGTAACTTTGGCAAACAAGTTATACGAACAGCTGAAGGATAAAGGAAATTATGGTTTGACGGTTTCGCACCGTGATGCATAGCAGGAGAGAAATTATGTCATTTTCGCAGGAAGTAAAAGACGAGCTTGAGAAGCAGATTGGTCAGGCGCGTCATTGTCGTATTGCTGAGCTGGCAGTGATTCTTTTATGCTACGGACATGTTTCTACGACAAAAATAGGCAAAAATAAGTTGATTGTGTCGACAGAACACGAAACAATTGTAAGAAAATACTTTACATTGTTGAAAAAAACCTTTAATATAGACAATAGCGTGTTAAAATCCGTTTTTTCGACAGAAAGCGCGGGACGCGTTTTTGAAGGCATTCTGGAAGATGAGACCCTTATCGAGACGGTTTTGAAGGCCGTTAAGATGTGGGACGAAGAGAAACAAAGTTTTAGCAGGCAGACCGATCTTTCGGATGTGTTGCTGAAATCTGCCTGCTGTAAAAGGGCTTTTTTACGAGGTTGTTTTCTATGTTCGGGTTCCATGAGTGATCCGCAGAAAGGGTATCATTTGGAATATCTTTGCGGAAACGAAGAAATGGCGAATCAGATTCTGAAGGTAATTGGCGACTTTGATGTAGAGGCCAAAATCGTACGCCGCAAAAAATACTATGTGGTGTATGTCAAAGAAGGTGCTTCTATTGTAGAGCTTTTGAATGTTATGGAAGCCCACATCAGCCTGATGAATTTCGAGAACACCAGAATTTTAAAAGAAATCGGTAATAACACAAACCGTCAGGTAAATTGTGAAGCTGCTAACATTATTAAGTCAATAAATGCGGCGAACAAGCAGATTGCCGATATTGAAAAGATTCGTGATTTAAAAGGCCTGGACAGCCTGCCGGCACCGTTGCGTGAAATGGCGGAAGTCAGGTTGCAGTATCAGGATACACCCCTGGGTGAGTTGGGGAAATATCTCGACCCGCCGATTGGGAAATCCGGCGTCAATCACAGATTAAGAAAATTAGGGGAAATAGCAGATAAACTTTAGTGATGAGTGCTAAGCTTTGTTGGGGGACAGAGTGTGGTCATGTGTAAAGATAAGGAGGAATGGACATGATTCAAAAGGATATTAAGATCAAATTGTCCGGCGGTTTAGAAGCGAGACCGATTGCAGTGCTGGTTCAGGTGGCAAGCCAGTATGACAGCACAGTTTACCTTCAGATTGATAACAAGAAGGTAAATGCAAAAAGTATCATGGGTATGATGAGCCTTGGTTTGAATACCGGTGAAGAAGTAACTGTTTTGGTTGATGGTGCCGATGAACAGGAAGCACTTGAGAATATTGAAAAGTACTTAAGCGGTGAAGAATAAAACACACATGAAAAGAGAACACACAAAAAGTGTTCTTTTTTCACGTTTTGAGCATAATTGGTTGGTAGGATACCTTTATGCAGGAGGCAAAATATGGAAATGAAGAAACTTTTATTAATCTATAATCCGAAATCCGGCACGGGTCGCATCAAAAGTAAATTGTCCGACGTGGTGGATATGTGTGTAAAAGAAGGCTACGAAGTGACCATACGTCCAACCCAGGCCAAACTGGATGCAATGGACTACGTTATTCAGAACGCAAACCGCTTTGATAAAATTATTTGCAGTGGCGGTGACGGTACTTTGGATGAAGTGGTAAAAGGTCTTTTGGAAAGTGGCGTGGATATTCCTATCGGTTACATACCTGCCGGCAGCACCAATGATTTTGCGGCAAGCCTTGGTATTTCTTCTTCGCCTTTGAAGGCGGCTAAAACGGCTGTGTACGGTAAGCCTTTTGCTTGCGATATCGGTAAGTTTAATGAGGATTATTTTGTCTATGTTTCGGCCTTTGGTATTCTGACGGAAGTATCATACGAGACAGACCAGAAAATCAAAAACGTGTTGGGTCATATGGCATATGTGGGTGAGGCAATCCGAAGTTTTTCACCTGCGGCACTTAAGCCTTATAATATGAGCATTCTTGCCGGCGACCGTATGATTAAGGATGATTTTATCTATGGCATGGTGTCGAATTCTGCGTCTATCGGGGGAATGAAGATTCTGCCCGTAAACGAAATTGCTTTGGATGATGGCGAGTTTGAAGTGCTTCTGGTGAAGTATCCCAGAAGTATTGAGGAAATCAATTTGATGGTTTCTTCTCTTCTGGCTCAGGACCCGGATCCGAATTACATTTATTATTTTAAAACGTCTCACTTAGAGGTTCATTCCGAAGAAGAGGTAGCCTGGACTTTGGATGGTGAAAACGGCGGTACCCATAAGAATGTGGAGATTCACAATATCGGCAAGGCATTCCGGATTTGTGTACCGGAGAAATAAAAAAGCGAGGTTATTGAACCTCGCTTTCGTCATTTTTATACTCCATAATATCAGATACCGTACAGTTTAGAATTTTACAGAACATATCAATGGTATGTGTACTTACGCTTTCGTTTCTTTTAAGACGGGTGATTTGCGCAGGACTGACATGGTATTTTTTGATTAATGTATATTGTGAAATACCTTTTTCCTTCATTGTATTCCAAAGTCTGTCATATACAATCATAGGTTGTCTCCCAATGGATAACTAAAAATTAAGATGAGATTTACAGCGTCATCTTTCACTTGAATATTAACCGAAAGCGGTATATAATCATATTAACCAAAAACGGTTAATATATTCTGGGAGGAACAAATGAAAAAGAGAAGTAAAAAAATTATGATGATAAGTGTGGCATTATCTTTGCTATTAATGTTAGGATGCCAAAATAACAGCAGTTCCGAAGAACTGCCTGATTCTGAGGAAGTAATAATTTCTGAAGTTTCGGAAGAAGTGCAGATTGATTATGCGACTGCAAGCGCCGAAGAATTGTTGGAATGGTTAAAAGTTAATCCAAAGGATATGGAGGCGATACGGGCATATATTGACGCGAAAGGGTATGCGGATTTAATAACTGTAGATGAAAATAAAGCCCTTATTATGCAGAATGTACTGCCGGATAGCGAAAGTAAATATACATATGAATTTCAGGGACAGATGCCAATCATATATTGTGAACAATATAGTATTTATAGCGATTGGCAAACGTTAGAAACATATGAATCCCAGTTGGATGATAGCGGAAAAGTTATTTATGCTTCACAGGCATCAGTTGGTTATGAAAATTGTAAAGACGTATACATTGAGTATGATGAAAACGGTAATGTTACTAAAATATCCGCAATTGCCGATATTTGGGGTGAAGACAGAAAGATGGAACTTTTTTTTGAAAACGGAAAGATTCAGCAGAAAACAATTGACGGTAATATAAATAAAAAATATACCTATAACGTAAATGGACAGTTGACTAAAGAAGAATATTATTTTATGGATTATGAATATTCCTACATTTCCAAGTATACCCCTGTGTCAGTTACTTATGATGCAAATGCTTCAGAGGTAAGAGTAAAATTTCAGGAATATGATGATTTTATCGGAGAAGTAATCGGTGAGCAGGAACGTACTTATATTGTGGATCCCAATATTCCCATGGAATATCATAGCTTTGAAAACGGCTATTGTATTGCCCGTATGACATGGGAAGACGGAAGCGTAGAGGAAAGAAAATACTGGGAATCTGAGAATGGAGAACCCAGTACATATGATTCAACAAAATACTCTGCTGATGGTGTATTAATGGAGGAAGGAAGTCATCCGGACGCGATTTATTCATATTATAAAACCGGAATGGTAAAAACCGTTACTGATTTTGACGGACAACTCTTATGTGAAAGTACAGAGACTTATGATAGTGAAACAGATGAGTATGAATACACTTATCAATTTTATGATGTACTATGGGATGAGGATCATTGGGGTTGGCTTAATGAAGAAGTAAAAGCAGGGGCGTCAACGATGACCTTACGTTATAAAGCAGCGGAGACATCAGCAGTTAATGTTTCGGGTAATTATGCATACAGAAGACCGGGAAATTATGAGAAAACATTTTATGATGCGCAGAATAACATTATCTGTATTGAAGAATTTTTTATAAATGAATGGGGAGAAAACGAGTATTTTATAATAACCACTTTTGACGGAGAAGGAAATCCGATGTATAATATTACTTACAATTATATTGTATATGCGGATAATGGTACGGCAGCACGGGTGAGGGATTTTGTTTTTGTTGTAACACAAAATGCCGAAGGCTCCTCTTTTATTGATACGAATGATAAGAGAAAAGAAGAAGATTTTCTAGAAGTAA
This sequence comes from Lachnospiraceae bacterium, assembly GCA_045590655.1. Taxonomy (GTDB): domain Bacteria; phylum Bacillota; class Clostridia; order Lachnospirales; family Lachnospiraceae; genus UBA3766. Next base: position 13,796 of record JAZNRI010000026.1, read on the forward strand.
CATATTATTTTTCTGAAAGCATATCAAATTAATTAAGGTAAAGAACACTGCATATTATCCTGTTAGTGGGATGATATGCAGTTTTTTAATTCTAAAAATATACTTGTCACATTTTCACAACACTATTATGGAAACAATAACCAAAAACAACATAAAAAAATAACAAATTTGCATAAAAAAGTTGTAATATTCAGTGGATTTTACTGTGAAAATGTATTAAAATGTAGAATAGAATTTGGGGAAAACAGCGAAAGGTATTTCGTGTAGTACATAGGAGGTTACTTTTATGATATCAAATCAGATTTTACAGAGCACCATCGACGGCATCAAGGGGATTGCCCGCGTGGATTTGACTGTGGCGGATGTGGACGGCAAGGTGATTGTGACCACACATATGAGTGCACCGAATTTGGCGGGAGCAATTATTGAATTTGCCAAGTCACCGGCGGACAGCCAGGAAATCCAGAACAGCCAGTTTTTTAAGATTTATGATGAACAGCAGTTAGAGTACGTGCTGATTTCGGCAGGCGCAGGGGAGAATTCCTACACTGTAGGTAAGATGGCAGCGTTCCAGATTCAGAGTTTGCTGGTGGCATATAAAGAGCGTTTTGATAAGGATAATTTCATCAAGAACTTATTGCTTGATAACCTGCTGTTAGTAGATATCTACGGACGCGCTAAGAGATTGCATATCCAGACGGATGCAAAGCGTGTGGTTATGATTGTGGAAACCGAAAGCGGAAGAGATAATAACGCCCTTGAACTTGTGAAGACCGTTCTTGGAAACAACAGCAAAGAATTCGTTACAGCGGTAGATGAGAACAACGTTGTTATTGTAAAAGATTTGGCGGATGAACAGACAAATCGCGAAATCGACAAGACTGCCAAAGGTATCGTAGCGTTCCTGCAAAAAGAAGGATTGAAAGATGTACATATTGCATACGGAACCAGCGTAAACGAAATTAAGGACGTGAGCCGTTCTTACAAGGAAGCTAAGATGGCACTGGATGTAGGTAAGATTTTCTTTAACGAGAGAAGCGTGATTGCTTACAGCGAGCTTGGCATCGGACGTTTGATTTATCAGTTGCCGATTCCTTTGTGCAAAATGTTTATCAAGGAAATTTTTGACGGCAAGAGCCCGGATGATTTCGATGAGGAAACTTTGGTTACCATTCATAAGTTCTTTGAGAACAGTTTGAATGTGTCCGAGACTTCAAGACAGTTGTTTATCCACAGAAATACATTGGTATATCGTCTGGATAAACTTCAGAAGAGCACAGGGCTTGATTTGCGCGTGTTCGAAGATGCAATTACTTTTAAGATTGCATTGATGGTTGTAAAATACATGAAGTATATGGAAAGTTTTGAGTATTAGAATGGTTCTTTATTCAAGATGTGTTGAATTTTAGATTTGAATAAAAGAGGAGAACAAAATGGCGAAAGATATTAAGAAGAAGCGTAAAGGGAGTGCCGATGCCGAAGGGGAGAAGTATGCAATCTGTCTGGAAGGCGTAAACAAGGCGTATGAGGACGGTGTTCCTGCTTTGACCGATATTAATTTAAAAATCATGCCCGGCGAATTTGTGTTTATCGCAGGTGAAACCGGTTCCGGTAAATCTACACTGATTAAGCTTCTGTTAAGAGAATTAAAAGCAGACAGCGGAAGCATTAACGTATGCGGTTACGACTTGATGCGAATCAAGAGAAGAGAAGTTCCGAAGTTTCGTAGAAACTTAGGCGTTGTATTCCAAAACTTCCGTCTTTTAAAAGACCGCAACGTATATGACAACGTGGCATTCGCCCAGAGAATTATCCAGAAGTCAGAACGTGATATTCGTAAAAACGTTCCCAGTATTTTATCGGCAGTAGGTCTTGCGGGCAAGTATAAGGCAAAACCCAAGCAGTTATCAGGCGGTGAGCAGCAGCGTGTTGCACTGGCGCGTGCGTTGGTAAACAAGCCGTCCGTTCTTTTGGCGGATGAGCCTACCGGTAATTTGGACCCTAAGAATACCACAGATATTATGCACCTGTTAGAGAAAATAAACCAGAATGGTACAACTGTAGTGGTAGTAACCCACAACCGTGAAGTTGTCAACCTGATGCAGAGACGAGTAGTTACTTTAAGAAAAGGTGTTATTGTAAGCGACGAGGAAAAGGGTGGATATATTGATGAAGATTAGTACATTTTTTTATACATTGAGACAGGGAATTATTAATGTGTTCCGAAATAAGTGGTTTACCCTGGCGTCCTTAGCGACCATCAGTGCCTGCCTTTTTATTTTTGGTATCGCATATTCCCTTTTGGTAAACTTCCAACATATGGTAAAAACTGCAGAAGAAGGTGTGTCTATCACCGTCTTTTATGATGAGGGCTTGCCTCAGGAAGAAATTGATTTAATAGGTGCGCAGATTGAAGCGCGTACGGAAGTGTCAAAAGTGGTTTTTGTATCGGCAGATGAAGCCTGGGCTGAATTTTCGGCAGAACTTGGTGAAGCTGCGGAAGGAATTACAGAGAATCCTTTGGTAAATTCAGCGAATCATGAAGTGTATTTGAATGACGTATCGGCACAAGCACATCTTGTAAAATATATTGAGCAGATTGAAGGTGTGCGTAAGGTGAATCAGTCAGAATTTACGGCGAACCTTTTTACCGGTGTGAATTCCCTGGTGACTTATGTATCAATCGGTATGATTGCTATTCTTCTGGCTGTATCCGTATTCTTAATCAGCAATACGGTAACCATCGGTATTTCGGTACGTAAGGAAGAAATTACGGTTATGAAGTACATTGGTGCGACAGACTTCTTTGTACGTGCGCCTTTCGTATTCGAAGGTATGATTATCGGTTTGATTGGTTCGGCGCTTCCTTTGGTATTGCTTTATTATATTTATGAAGTGGCCCTTAAGTTTTTGGCAGAGAAGTTTGCATTCCTTTCGAGTCTTTTGGTTACATTACCCGTGTGGGATGTTTTCGTGGTATTGATTCCGGTATCGCTGATTATCGGTGTTGGTATCGGTTTCTTCGGAAGTTTCTTTACAGTCAGAAAACATTTAAAAGTTTAATGTTAGGAATATAAGAGCAGAATGAATAAAAGAGTTAAAATTGTTGTAAAAGGAATTTTAGTTTGCCTCGTATTTCTTGCCGTGGTTTTGGTTTCGGACAGGGAAGTATCCGCAAATCGTATTTCTGATTTGGAGGCCAGCATTCAGGCCAAAGAAGCTGAGATTGATGCTGCGGAGAAGGAGAAGAAAGAACTGACGGCCGGCTTAACCAATGTAGAGAAGGTTAAGAAGGAATTGGAGAAGAGTAAGGCAAATCTGACAGCGTATGTGCAGGAATTGGACAAGACGGTAACGGATATTCAGACCAAAATAGAAACCCTTGCCGGACAGATCGCAGAGAAAGAAGCCGAAATTGAGCAGACGAAATTAGAACTTGCCCAGGCTGAACAGGATGAAGCAGATCAGTATGCAGCAATGCAGAATCGTATGCAGAGTCTTTATGAGCAGGGCGATACGTATTATTTGGAGTTGTTGTCTGAATCGGGAAGCTTTGCAGACTTTTTAAATAAGCTTGATTATATTGAACAGTTATCACAATATGATAACAATCTGCTGATAGAATATCAGGGTGTGGTAGAGTATGTCAGTCTTTGCAAGGCAAAACTTGAGGTGGAACAGGAAGTTTTGAATGAAACCAAAGCAGCAGCAGAGGCGGAACAGCGCGCTATGGAAGAGCTGATTAAAGAGAAAGAATCTGAAATTCTTGCTTTTGAACATGATATTGCGAAGAAGGAAGAAATTATTGCAGCATACGAGGCAGAAATTGCGGAACAGACTTCGGTGATTGAGGCACTGGAAGCAGCTGTGGCTGCAGACCGGGCTGATTTGTGGGGAGAGCGTGTTTACAATGGTGGTATGTTCTGTTGGCCGGCGCCTTCTTATACGCGAATTTCAGACGATTACGGTTACAGAAACCATCCGATTCTGAATGTGCAACAGTTCCATACAGGTGTGGATATGGCGGCCCCGGGCGGAACGCCGATTCTTGCAGCATATGACGGTGCGGTTGTACAGGCAGCATACAATTCTTCAATGGGAAATTACGTTATGATTGATCACGGTAGCGGATTGTACACCATCTATATGCACGCGCAGAAATTAATGGTAAGTGCAGGTGATGAGGTAAGTCGCGGAGAACAGATTGCAACCGTTGGTACAACCGGAAGAAGTACCGGTAATCACTTGCATTTTAGCGTGCGATTGAATGGTAGCTATGTGAGTCCTTGGGGATACATCAGCAAGCCGTAAAGGTGTTTAAAATATTTTATTGCAGGTAATTTTGTTTTGCCTTTTATAATAAATTAATAACTATTCTGAATCAAAGGTGTGATTTTGCGAATGGTGTTCTGAATAGTTACATAAATTATATAAGACGCAGTTGCTTGCAGAAAGAAGAAAATTATGACAAATAAAGGTAAAATCAAATATTTTGCATTGGGGCTTTTGGTAGCGACATTGTGGTTTCTGGTGATTGGAGGAATTTGTCTTTTAATCAGCAGCGGTGTGATTGGCGGAAAGAAAGATACCGGCAACGGCGGTGCCGTGACAGAAGCGAATATTGAAAAAATTGAACATTTTCAGCGCTTATTGGAAACATATTATTACGAGGATGTTCCCAAAGAGGATTTGGCAGACGGTGTTTTATACGGCTTAATGGAAACCGTAGGCGATCCTTATACCTGCTACTATTCCGTAGAGGAAATGGAAGAATTAACTGCGGATATTGAAGGTATTTTTCACGGAATCGGTGCTTATCTGGAGATGGATTACGATAAGGGCTATGCCAAAATCAGCGGCATTATCGACGGAACGCCTGCCAGTCAGTCTGATATCCAAGTGGGCGATTATGTTGTGGAAGTCGATGGTACGGATACTTATGAAATGACATTAACCGATGTAGTTGCAATGATTCGCGGTGATGAAGGAACGAAAGTAACATTAACCTTGAATCGTAACGGCAAAGAAGTAGAAGTTACGGTTACACGTCAGAATATTGAAACACCTACCGTAAAATATGAGTTGTTGGAAAATGACATTGCATATATTACAGTTACAGAGTTTGATGACGTGACTACTGCGCAGTTTACGGAAGCGCTTGAACAGATGGATGCGGACAGCGCAAAAGGACTGATTCTTGATTTGCGTGGTAATCCCGGCGGTAATTTGTCTACGGTAGTTGAGATGTGTGAATTGATGTTGCCGGAAGGTATGATTGTTTACACGGAAGATAAATATGGTCAGCGTAATGAATGCAAGTGTGATGGAAAGCATGAATTTGAGTTGCCGTTAGTGGTTTTGATTGATGGAGCTTCGGCCAGTGCTTCGGAAATTATGGCAGGTGCAATCAAAGATTACGAACTTGGCACTTTGGTAGGAACCACAACTTACGGTAAGGGGATTGTGCAGAAGATTTTTTCTTATGAAGATGGTTCTGCGGCAAAGATTACCGTAAGCAAGTACTACACGCCGAATGGATATAACATTCACGGCGTAGGAATCGAGCCTGATGTAGTAGTGGAATTCGATGCGGATTTATACTTGGAAGACGAAATTGACAATCAGCTTGAGAAAGCGATTGAAGTGATTACGGAAGAGATTAACGGATAAGATTTTATTATGTGAGAAGAAGACAGCATTTTGATTCGAAGGAATTGAGATGCTGTTTTTGATTTGAGAAATGACTTGTCGGCTATAGTATTGGAATAGTCGGAAGTGGTGTTTGATTTTTATAAAAGTAATTAAAAATCCTCTACTTTCCACTATACATTTTTGTAAAATGTGTTATACTATACTAGAATGTATGTTCGATAAAAAATAAAAACGAACAGTTAGGAAGAAATAGCATGAATCAGTTTATTTTACATTCCGAATATCAACCTACAGGCGACCAACCGCAGGCAATCGAGCAATTGGTCAAAGGTTTTCGGGACGGCAATCAGTTCCAGACACTTTTGGGCGTTACGGGTTCCGGTAAAACTTTTACAATGGCAAATGTAATTGCGGCCTTGAATAAGCCTACGTTAGTAATTGCACATAATAAAACTCTGGCTGCGCAGCTTTACGGAGAATTCAAGGAATTCTTCCCTGAGAACGCGGTGGAATATTTTGTGTCCTATTACGATTATTACCAGCCGGAAGCCTATGTACCTTCCAGCGATACTTATATTGCCAAGGATTCGTCCATTAACGAGGAGATTGACAAGTTGCGTTTGTCGGCAACTGCATCACTGGTGGAACGCAAGGATGTTATCGTTATTGCATCGGTGTCTTGTATCTATGGTTTGGGAAGTCCTGATGACTATATGGATATGATGGTTTCTTTGCGTCCGGGGCAGCAGAAGGACAGGGATGAAGTAATTCATGAGTTGATTCAAATTCAGTATGAGCGCAACGATATGGATTTGAACCGAGGGTGTTTCCGTGTTCGTGGTGACGTATTGGAAGTGGCACCGGCACAGGGCGGACAGTATATTATCCGTATTGAATTCTTTGGTGATGAAATAGACAGGATTTCGGAAGTGGATCAGTTGACAGGTAAGCCACATGCTACTTTGGAGCATATAGTAATTTTTCCGGCTTCGCATTATGTGGTTGCTCCCGAGAAGATGCAGAAGGCTTGCGAGAGTATCGAGGCTGAGCTGAAAGAAAGAGTTACCTTTTTTAAGGGTGAAGATAAATTATTGGAGGCGCAACGTATATCGGAGCGTACGAATTTTGATATTGAGATGCTTCGCGAGACCGGCTTTTGTTCGGGAATAGAGAACTATTCCAGACATTTAAGCGGTGCGGCACCGGGGGAACCGCCCCATTGTCTTTTGGACTATTTTAAAGATGATTTTTTGATGATTGTAGATGAGTCTCATATTACAATACCGCAGGTGGGCGGTATGTTTGCAGGGGACCGTTCACGTAAGAACACCTTGGTGGATTACGGATTCCGCTTGCCGTCGGCGTTAGATAACAGACCTTTGTGCTTTGAAGAATTTGAGAGCAGAATTGACCAGATTCTGTGTGTGTCTGCCACACCTTCGGAATACGAACGCACCCATGAAATTCTTAGAGCGGAGCAAATTATCCGTCCCACGGGACTTTTAGATCCCGAGATTGATGTGCGTCCGGTGGAAGGGCAGATTGATGATCTTGTAAGCGAAATTAACAAGACGATTGCAGCGAAGAATAAGGTTCTTGTCACAACTTTGACCAAGAGAATGGCGGAGGATTTGACGGACTATCTAAAGGAAGTGGGCATTCGTGTAAAATACCTGCATTCGGATATTGATACGTTGGAACGTGCGGAAATTATCCGAGATATGCGTTTGGATGTCTTTGATGTATTGGTGGGTATTAATCTTTTACGAGAAGGTTTGGATATTCCGGAAATTTCGCTGGTGGCAATTTTGGATGCGGACAAGGAAGGCTTCCTTCGTTCGGCGACTTCGCTGATTCAGACCGTAGGGCGTGCGGCACGTAATGCGGAAGGTCATGTTGTAATGTATGCAGATACCATTACGGATTCTATGCGTGCGGCCATTGAGGAAACCAACCGCCGTCGCAGCATACAGCAGGCATATAATGAAGAGCACGGCATTACGCCTCAGACCATTAAAAAGGCCGTTCGCGATTTGATTAGTGTAAGTAAGGCAATTGCCAAAGAAGAGCTGCGTCTTGAGAAAGATCCGGAGTCTATGAGTGACAAGGAACTGGATGATTTGATTACCAAGATTGAGAAAAATATGAAGAAAGCTGCTATGGAATTGAATTTTGAAACAGCAGCAGAGCTTCGTGATAAGATGACGGAATTAAAGAAAATTCGTCATGACAGGGAGTAGTTTGAGCCATTCCCTTGGAAATTATTTAATTAGAACAGAAAAGAAAGGAATCCGACTTTGTAAAGAAGTACGGAAGGTAAAGTAATGGCACAGAAAATGTTGCCTCGCAGCGAAAGTATTCGTATCAAGGGTGCTTGCGAGCATAACTTAAAAAATATTGATTTAGAGATACCGCGAAACCAATTTGTTGTTCTGACGGGATTGTCCGGTTCGGGTAAGTCTTCTCTTGCATTTGATACCATTTATGCAGAAGGTCAGAGAAGATATATGGAGTCCTTGTCTTCCTATGCAAGACAGTTCTTGGGGCAGATGGAGAAACCGAATGTAGAGAGTATCGAAGGCTTGTCACCGGCGATTAGCATTGACCAGAAGTCGACCAATCGTAATCCCCGTTCTACCGTGGGAACAGTGACGGAAATTTATGATTATTTCAGACTTTTGTACGCGAGAATCGGTACACCTCATTGTCCGGAATGCGGCAGGGAAATCCGCAGACAGAGCGTAGATGAAATGGCCAACCAAATTATGGAGCTTCCGGAAGGAACCAAGATACAGCTGTTAGCGCCTATGGTCCGTGGCCGTAAAGGTGAACATGTCAAAATTCTTGACCGCGCCAGAAAGAGCGGTTATGTTCGTGTGCGCATTGACGGCAATATGTACGAACTCAGTGAAGAAATAAAACTGAATAAAAACATTAAGCACAGTATTGATATTGTAGTAGACCGACTTGTGGTAAAGCCGGACATTTTAAGTCGTTTGACCGGTTCGGTGGAAACTGTTTTGAGTCTGGCGGAAGGACTTCTTACGGTAGACGTAATCGGTGGGGAAGAATTACATTTTAGTCAGAGTTTCTCCTGCCCGGATTGCGGCGTCAGTATCGAAGAGATTGAGCCGAGAAGCTTTTCTTTTAACAATCCTTTTGGCGCTTGTCCTGAATGTTTCGGTATCGGATATACTATGGAGTTTGTAGAAGATTTGATTATTCCTGACAAAAGTTTGAGCATTAACCAAGGTGCGATTGCGGTAATGGGATGGCAGTCCAGCAAAGATAAGGGAAGTTTTAGTAATGCTTTGTTAAGAGCGTTGGCAGAACGATTTAAGTTTAGTCTGGATACGCCCTATGAAGATTTGCCTGATGAAGTAAGAAACATTCTTGTACACGGTACGGATATAGAAGTGGATGTGTATTATGAAGGACAACGCGGACGCGGCGTGTATCCGATTGCCTTTGAGGGAATTATCCGTAATTCACAGCGCAGATATCGTGAAACTTCATCGGATTTGATGAAGCAGGAGTATGAGTCTTTTATGAGCATCACACCTTGCCAGTGTTGTAAAGGTATGCGTCTTAAGAAGTCTTCTCTTGCGGTAACCGTATGTGACAAGAATATCTATGAGATTACGAATCTTTCCGTGGTGGATTTGCAGGAGTTTCTGAATAAAATGACGCTGACCAAACAACAGGAAATCATTGGTAAGCAGGTGTTAAAAGAGATTCGTGCAAGGGTAGGATTCCTTGCGGAAGTTGGTTTGGAATACCTGTCTTTGGGGCGTGCGACATCGTCTCTCTCCGGTGGTGAGGCCCAGCGTATCCGTCTTGCGACACAGATTGGTTCGGGCCTGGTGGGCGTGTGCTATATCCTGGACGAGCCAAGTATCGGACTTCATCAGAGAGATAACGATAAGTTGATTGGCGCTTTGAAGAATCTCAAAGATTTGGGTAATACTTTGATTGTGGTTGAACATGACGAGGATACGATGTATGCCGCGGACTATATTGTGGATATTGGTCCGGGGGCCGGAGAACATGGTGGAGAAGTCATTGCCACAGGTACAGCGGAAGATATTATGAAGGTGAAAGAATCCGTTACCGGCCAGTATTTAAGTGGTGAGAAATTTATTCCGGTGCCTGCGGAACGCAAGAAACCTTCGGGCTGGCTAAAGATTATGGGCGCGGAAGAGAATAACCTAAAGAAGATAGACGTAGATGTACCTTTGGGCGTTATGACCTGCGTAACCGGTGTTTCGGGTTCGGGTAAAAGTTCGCTGATTAATGAAATTTTATATAAATCACTGGCGAAGAAGCTAAACCGCGCCAGAACCATTCCGGGAAAGCATAAAAGCATCAAAGGCGTAGAGCAGTTGGATAAAGTAATTGATATTGACCAGTCACCCATCGGAAGAACGCCTCGTTCAAACCCTGCTACCTATACGGGCGTATTTGACCAGATTCGTGATTTGTTTGCATCGACAGTGGACGCTAAGGCCAAGGGCTACAGCAAGGGACGTTTTAGTTTTAATGTAAAAGGCGGACGTTGCGAGGCTTGTAGCGGTGACGGTATTATCAAGATTGAGATGCACTTTTTGCCGGATGTTTATGTGCCCTGCGAAGTGTGCGGCGGTAAGCGTTATAACAGGGAAACTTTGGATGTGCATTATAAGGGTAAGAATATTTATGATGTATTGGATATGACAGTGGAAGAGGCACTTACATTCTTTGAAAACGTTCCTTCCATCCATCGTAAAATCCAGACCTTGTATGACGTAGGCTTATCCTATGTGAGACTTGGTCAGCCGTCTACCACGTTATCGGGCGGTGAGGCGCAGCGTATCAAGCTTGCTACCGAGTTGAGCCGTAAGAGTACGGGTAAAACCATTTATATTTTAGACGAACCCACCACGGGACTTCATTTTGCGGACGTGCATAAGCTGGTAACGATTTTACAGCGTTTGGCTGACGGCGGAAATACCGTTGTGGTAATTGAGCATAATCTAGATGTTATTAAGACTGCCGATTATATTATCGATATGGGACCGGAAGGCGGAGATAAGGGCGGTACGCTTTTATGCAAGGGAACGCCGGAAGAAGTTGCCAAGGACAAGAAGTCTTACACAGGGCATTACATCAAGAAGATGTTGGAACGCGACAAGCAACTGAAAGATGGCTCGGTTTGATTCGCATGTTCTGTTGGAATATAAAATAATCCACATCATAATAAAAAGTAAGTAAAAGGTTAAGAATCAAAGACTTTTAACCGATATATTTAACAGAAACAAGGACGTAGTAAAAGGTCGGAAGGAGCCGACGCTTTATTTTGCTACGTTCTTTTTATGTTTTTATTGTAAAAACTCTTTGATTTTCCTTGCATTTGGGTTATAATTACTTAGATTGGGTAAAAATGTAAACAAATCCTTGGAAAGGAGAAGGGATATGCAATATACAGATATAGGAATTGACTTGGGAACAGCCAGTATTTTGGTTTATATAAGAGGTAAAGGTGTTGTTTTAAAAGAGCCTTCAGTGGTAGCTTTTGACCGCGATACCAACAAGATTAAAGCGATTGGTGAAGATGCCAGACTGATGCTTGGTAGAACGCCCGGAAACATCGTAGCGGTAAGACCGTTGCGTCAGGGTGTTATTTCAAACTATACCGTTACCGAGAAAATGATGAAGTACTTTATCCAGAAGGCACTTGGAAAGAAGACTTTCCGTAAACCCCGTATTGCGGTTTGGGTGCCCAGTGGTGTTACCGAAGTAGAGCGTAAGGCGGTAGAGGATGCTACTTATCAGGCGGGTGCAAGAGAAGTTGCAATCATCGAAGAACCTATTGCAGCAGCAATCGGTGCCGGAATTGATATCGGCAAACCTTGCGGTAACATGATCGTAGATATCGGTGGTGGTACTTCTGATATCGCAGTTATCTCTCTTGGAGGAACGGTAGTCAGCGAATCAATTAAGATTGCAGGCGATGATTTTGACGAAGCGTTAATCCGTTATATGAGAAAGAAACACAATCTTATGATTGGTGAGAGAACTGCAGAAGATATTAAAATTAAAATCGGTTCCGCATTCAAGCGTGCCGAAGTTGATTATATGGATGTAAGAGGTCGTAACCTGGTAACAGGTCTTCCTAATACCGTTAAAGTTTCTTCTGAAGAAACCGAAGAAGCATTACGCGAAACTACATCTCAGATTGTAGAAGCAATTCATAGCGTGTTGGAGAAAACTCCTCCTGAGTTGGCAGCGGATATTGCTGACAGAGGTATTGTTTTAACCGGTGGCGGAAGTATGCTGAGAGGTCTTGAAGATTTGATTGAATCAAGAACCGGAATCAATACAATGACCGCAGAAGAACCTATGACCTGCGTTGCAATCGGAACAGGTAAATATGTTGAATTCCTTGCAGATAATCGTGAAGAGCCTTAAGCAGTAGCTTTCGATTGGACGAGTTTGTACCCAAACCGTTGTTGCAGGGACCATAAGAAAGGTCGTTAACTTATGTTAAAAGGATTGTACACTGCATACAGCGGTATGGTAAACGAACAGAATAGAATGGATGTGCTGACTAATAACCTTGCCAATTCGGCAACTACAGGTTATAAGGCGGAAGGCGCAACCAGCCAGACATTTGATGCAATGCTTGCGTATCGTATCAAAGATGAGCAGGATGGATATGCCGGAGGCGTATATTTGGGACGCAATAACCCGGGTGTAAAAATCGGTGAAACCTATACTGATTATTCACAGGGTTCTTTCCGTGAAACCGGTAACCGCTATGACATTGCTTTGTCGGGCGAAGGATTTTTTACCATTGAGTATACCAACCGCGCCGGAGAAACTTCCACAATGTACACAAGAGATGGTGCTTTTACATTGACAAAGGAAGGTTATCTGGTAACCAAAGACGGTGATTTTGTTCTTGGTAGGGGAGCGAATGGTGAATTGGGTCATATTCAGATTGATCCCACTCATGATGCGTCCATTGATACCTCGGGTAAAATCGTTCAGAATAATCAGGTGATTGCAACTTTACAGATTACGGATTTTGAAGATTACAATTTCTTAGAGCACTACGGAGAGAACTTTTATCAGCCGGTAGAAGGCGCGGAAATTGTGGAATCTTCTGCTAAGGTGCAGTCCGGATATTTGGAAGCTTCCAATGTACAGGTTGTACGTGAAATGGTTGAGTTAATCAGTGTTACAAGACAGTATGAATCAAATCAGAAGATTTTGCAGGCTTATGACGAAACCTTACAGATTTCCGTAAACGAGCTTGGTAAATTATACTAGGAGGGGTAACAGATGGTAAGATCACTTTGGACAGCGGCATCAGGAATGATTGCCCAGCAGAATAACGTGGATACAATTGCCAACAACCTGGCAAACGTAAATACAACAGGATATAAAACAGAAGTAGCAGAGTTTAAGTCGCTTTTATATCAGGATATTAAAGCGAAATCTACTTCGGCAAATTCCGAGCAGAAACCCATTCCTTCACAGGTTGGTCTTGGTGTTCGTAACTCGGCGATTACATCTGTTTTTACACAGGGAGCCTATTTGGATTCCAGCAATGACCTTGCATTTGCCATTGGCGGAGACGGTTTCTTTGGTGTAAGAGGACAGGATGGTAATACATATTATACAAGAAACGGTAATTTCGTTTTGGCAACGGATACCAATGGTCTGGCATTGACCACTACCGATGGTTTGAAGGTTCTGGATGCAGACGGACAGCCCATTGTTTTTGATGAAAGTTTTGTAGCAAGCCAGATTACCGTAACTGCAGACGGACAGATTTGTTATCCGGATGACCAGAATAATCCACAGCCTCTCGGAATGGAAATCGGCCTTTGGCAGTTTAACAATCCTTCCGGTTTAGAGAAGACTGACAGCGGTTTGTTCTCCGAGTCGGCAGCCAGCGGTGCGGCAATGAATGAATATACCACCAACACCCTTGTGCGCAGTGAATTAAGACAGGGATATTTGGAAGGTTCCAACGTGCAGGTTGCGGATGAAATGGTAAATATGATTGTTGCACAGAGAGCTTACGAATTGAATTCCAAAGCAATTCAGGCGTCTGATGAGATGATGCAACAGGCGAATAACTTAAGAAGATAATAGTGCATTAGAAAGGGTGTGTGGTTAAATGGACATTGGCGGTTTAACATCAGCATACAGCCAGTATGCCGAAAACGTTTCCGGGAATGCTAAGGCAGATGCGCTGACTAAGAAAGTATCCGGTGCTGATTATTCCAAGGCAACCGATGAAGAATTAATGGAAGTGTGCAAAGAGTTTGAAGCATATTTCCTGGAACAGATGTACAAAGAAATGATGAAGACCATTCCGGAGTCTGAAATGACCTCAAGTGCCAATTCGACTTTGGTAGATTACTATAAAGATGAGATGATTAAAAAAGTGTCTGAACAAACTGCGGAGCAGAGTAATATGGGTCTTGCACAGACTTTGTATGAGCAAATGAAACGTAATTATGAAGTGTAGAGTTTAGGAAGTCCGACAATTCTTATAATCAGTTTCTAACAGACCTGTCCGTGGTGTCAGGTCTGTTATTGTTTGTAACTATTCAGAGCCAAGCAAATAAAAACATCGATACAAAGGTAAGAGTAAATATGATAATTAAAGGCTATATAGACAATTTCAAATTTCGAAGTGCCGAGAACGGATATGGTGTTTTTGTGCTGGTTACCGAGGATATGGAAGATGGCGAAGTAATCTGTACAGGCCTAAGCAAGGGTATGGAAAAGGGAGACTACGTGGAAGTAGACGGTGAGATGGTAGAGCACCCCAGCTACGGTCCGCAGTTAAAATATCGCAATTATAAAATTTTACCGCCGCCGGATACGATTTCTGTGGAGAAGTATCTTGCGTCCGGTGCAATCAAGGGTATCGGACCGGCGCTTGCTATGCGCATTGTTAAAAAGTTCGGTGAAGATACCTTCCGCATTATGGAAGAAGAGCCGGAACGCCTGGCAGAGATTAAGGGGATCAGCGAAAATAAAGCGCGAGAGATTGCGGTGCAGATGGCGGAGAAGAAGGAACTTCGCGAGGCAATGATATATTTGCAGGGATACGGAATCGGGAACACTCTTGCGGTAAAAATATATGAGAAGTACGGTTTGGCAATGTATGCGATTTTAAAAGAAAATCCGTACAAACTTGCGGAAGACATACGTGGCGTAGGTTTCAAAACGGCAGATGAAATTGCGCTGAAAATGGGTATGTCTGTTGATTCTACCGAGCGTATGGAAGGTGGCTTACTTTACGGGTTGCAGCTTGCCTCCATAGACGGGCATACTTATCTCCCTAAAGAGGAATTGCTGGATAAAACCGCGGAAATTCTTGCGGTACCGAAGGCAGATTTGGAGATGCCTTTCACCAATCTTCTTTTTGATAAAAAAATAGTAATTAAAAATACGGATGAACAAACGAAGGTTTTTTTAAGTTACTTTTATTTTGCTGAATTGACCTGTGCACGAGAGTTAAAGCGAATTCAGGATGCTTTTGGTATGCCAAAGGGGGAAGTGGAATCGGCCGGTGAAGTTTTAAAGCAGGTGGAAGATGCCATCCGGGAGCAGAATCTTGAGTTGGATGAACTGCAAAAGGAAGCTGTCCTTATGGCAATCCAAAACGGCGTTTTTATCTTAACCGGAGGTCCCGGAACGGGTAAAACCACCACAATGCGCACGATTATTGAATATTTTGTGCGTACCAAACATAATGTAATGCTGGCGGCACCCACGGGAAGAGCGGCAAAACGATTAGAGGAAACATCCGGATACAGTGCCAAAACCATACACCGTATGTTGGAGGTGACAGGTGTACATACATCAGACGGAGAAGAACGTGCCCAATTCGGACGCAATGAATACAATCCCCTGGATGCAGACGTTATTATTATTGATGAAATGTCGATGGTAGATACGCACTTGTTTTATGCCTTAGTGCAGGCAGTTGCATCCGGTACAAGGCTGATTATGGCAGGAGATGCGGATCAGTTGCCTTCGGTGGGACCCGGAAATGTGTTAAAGGACCTGCTTCGAAGCGAAGTGTTTCCTGTGGTAAAGCTTGAGAAGATTTATCGCCAGAATTTAGAGAGCGATATTGTTGTAAATGCCCATAAAATCAATCGCGGCGAGGAAGTCGTGCTGGGCAATGAAAGCAGGGAATTCTGCTGTGTGGAACGAAATGACGTGGCAATGATTCATAGCGAAATTGTTGCCTTAAATAAAGATAAGCTGACGAAATTTTTAAATGTAAAACCCTATGAAATTCAGGTACTTACACCGATGAAAAAGGGTACTTTGGGTGTAGAGAACTTAAATGTGATTCTGCAGGAGAAATTAAATCCTCCTGCCCCCGGTAAAAGAGAAGTGCGACGCGGTGAGACGATTTTCCGCGTGAGCGATAAGGTAATGCAGATTAAAAACAACTATGAAGCTACCTGGGTTATTAAAGGTTATAACGATATTAAGGTAGATGAAGGTAAGGGCGTTTTTAACGGTGATGTAGGCGTGATAAAAATTATCGATGAATATAATAAAGTGCTTACGGTCCGGTTTGATGACGGAAGGCTGGTAGAATATCCTTTTACACAGCTGGAGGAACTGGAGCCGGCTTTTGCGATTACGATTCATAAATCACAGGGTAGTGAATATCCGGCGGTGATTTTGCCGTTGTTGGACGGTCCGCGAATGCTTTTTACAAGGAATCTGTTGTATACTGCGGTGACGAGAGCGGCAAAGTGCGTAGTGATTCTCGGAAGCAAAGAAACGGTGCGCAAAATGATTGCAAGAGGCGACGAACAGAAACGATATACGGATTTGTTAAACAGAATAAAAGAGGTGAGTGAGAATTAATTCTTTGCAGAAAACGATTACGAAAGAGAAAAATGCAAAGAAAAATACGCTGATTAAGCAGACGGAAGAAGGCTTAAAGAATTGGTTTTTTCCAAGACATTGTCCGATTTGTGATGCCGTGCTTGGCGGAAATCAATTGATTTGCCAAGGATGCAGGGATATTCCAAGGCTTGTAAAAGCACCAAGATGTGTTTCCTGCGGAAAACATTTAGAACGGCTGGAACAGGTAAGATGCAGGGATTGCGGCGGTAAGGCAAGAAGTTTTGAACAGGGAATTGCGTTATATGAATATGCGTCTGTTCATGACTCCGTTCACCGGTTCAAAAATCTCGGCCGGGCAGAGTATGCAGAATTTTATGGGGAAGAAATCAGGCGCTTTCTTTTACCGGCCATTGCACGGATGAAGGGAGATGCATTGGTGCCAATCCCCTTGCACCGGTCTAAATTAAACAGTCGCGGATATAATCAGGCGACGCTACTTGCTAAGGAAATATCCAAGGGAAGCGGTATCCCTGTGCGGGAAGATATTCTAATTAGAGCCAAGAAAACTGCGTCTCAGAAGCAAATGGACCACTCAACAAGACAAAATAATATGAAAAAGGCTTTTCATATGGTCCAAAATGATGTAAAATTAAAGAGGATTATACTGGTGGATGATGTATTCACAACCGGAAACACCATAGAGGCTGCGGCGGAGATATTACGGCGCGGCGGTGTGGAGAAAGTATATTTTATAGCCCTGGCAATCGGAAGGGGCTTGTAGTGCTGTTTAAAAGCAGCAGATGGGAGGGTGACATATGGATGTAAGAAATTGTCGTAAATGCGGAAGAGTATTTAACTATATATCAGGACCGCCAATTTGTCAGGCGTGCCGTGAGTTGGAAGAGCAGAAGTTCCAGGAAGTTAAGAAGTTTGTGCAGGACTGCAAAACTGCAGGTATCAATGAAATTGTGGAACAGTGCGGTGTCAGCCATAATCAGGTAAATCAGTGGATTCGTCAGGAACGCCTTGTTTTTGCGGAGGATTCGCCGATTGGTATCAACTGTGAAGGCTGTGGCGCAATGATTAAAACCGGAAGGTATTGCGAGAAGTGTAAGTTGGATTTGGCGAGAGGTATTACGAATATTATTAAACCTCAAATTTCCGAGCCGACACCCGTTCGCAAAGATCCGAAAGATAATCCCAGAATGCGTTACTTGGATTAAGAAAGAAATCTAAGTCAGATATACAAACAGAGGTTAGTATGATTAGTGAACAGCGTGTAAAATTAATGACAAGACTTGCTGCTTACGAACAGAAGGAAGGGAAGAAGAATGAAGAAATCGGTTCTTATTTCCGCGGTGATTATATCAGCCTTCAGATTCTTAAGTCGGTAATCAGTGCAACAATGGCGTTTGTGCTGATTGTAGCACTTTTTGTCTTATATGATTCCGAGTTGTTTTTATCGGATATTTATAAAATAGATATATTAGAGTATGTAAAAAAACTGATTGTGTATTATTTTGCGTTTACCGGTGTTTACGTACTGATTTCTTATGTGGTTTATGCCATCAGATACCGCAAGGCAAAGAAGCGCCTGAAGGTATATTTTAATAATTTGAAGAGACTCCAGATTCTCTACCAAAGAGAAAGAAAGGATAAAATGCAGTAATGACACAATTGTTGGTGATACGAGAACAACTGAAAAAAATATGCGGCAAGTATGAAGTATACCTTGTTCCTGTAGGGAAATTTCTTACCGCATTGATTACGTTTCTGTTTATCAACGGAAATATCGGCTATATGGAGAAGGTTGCGAAGTTTCCCATTGCATTGATTCTTGCTTTGCTGTGTTCCTTCCTTCCTTTGAATTTTATTATTATCTGTAGTGCGTTTTTATCGTTGGTACATGTGTATGCACTTTCGATGGAATGTGCGTTGATTCTGGGAATTATCTATCTTTTGATGTTCCTTTTGTATTTCCGTTTTTCGCCGAAGGATACCTTTGTGGTGATTTTAACCCCTATTTGTTGTATGCTTCAGATTCCCTATGCAATTCCCTTGTCATTGGGCTTGGTCGGAACGCCGGCATCTGTGGTTTCGGTAAGTTGCGGTGTAGTGGTATATCATATTTTAAGATATATCAAAGAGTCTGCAAATGCCTTGTCAGCACTGGATGCGGACGGCATGATGGCGAAGTTTAAATACCTGATTGACGGTATTGTAGGAAACAAAGAAATGTTCGTTATGGTGATTGCTTTTGCGGTTACCGTGATTTTGGTATATGTCATTCGTCGTATGAATATTGATTATGCGTGGACCATTGCGATTATTGTGGGTGGTTTGGCAGATATTTTAATTCTTTTAATCGGCGATTTGATGTACACAACCAACATTCCTATCATTGGTGTGATTTTAGGAAGTGTGCTTGCGTTCGGTGTGGTAAAAGTATTGCAATTCTTTGTATTTAACGTAGATTATGCAAGAACAGAGCGCGTACAATTTGAAGATGACGAGTATTATTATTTCGTCAAAGCCGTACCGAAGATTACTATTTCAACACCGGAAGTAAAAGTGAAAAAGGTATCCGGTAAAAGTACGGAAAAAGAAGAAGCATCCGAAAGAAGCCGTGAGAGAGTAGCCAGAACGGTTCGTGAGCAGGCGGGCAGTGCACAGCAGAGAAGTTCTGCGGCAAATGCAGGCGGTGCAACAAGAACTGCAGGAAGTAGTGTGACAGCAGGTCGGACTGCGGCAACAAGAACCACAGGAACAGGTGTGTCAACCGGAAGTGCAGGCGTGACAAGAACTACGGGAAGTGGTGCGGCAAGAACGGCGACTTCAAGTGCGGCAAGAACAGCAACAAGTGCAGGAACCAGGTCTGTGACAAATGCCGGTGCAAAGGCGAATGCGGGTACGGCATCAAAGGCACCGACAGAAGGAATTAGAAGAACTTATCATCTTGATGATAAATAAAATAGAAACGTGATTCTGTAAGTTTCGCGGGATTGGAAGAAATATGCTGGAACGTATCGGCGAATTTACAAGTGAATATTTGTCAGCTTTTCGAATTCCGCATATTGGGATTCTGGATATCCTTGAAATTTTTATCCTGGCGTTTTTGATTTATGAAGCAATGATTATGATTAAAAACACCAGAGCATGGTCATTCTTAAAAGGTATCGCAGTTGTTTTGATTTTCTTGGCAGTGGCAGTTATGCTTAATATGACTACCATTATTTGGATTGCAAAAAATCTTTTATATTTGGTCGCAATGGCAGTAATTGTGGCTTTACAGCCGGAAATCCGTCGTGTAATTGAAGCAATCGGTCAGAAGAATTTTCTTACAACATTGAATCCTTTTGATGTAAAGGAAGAAGAAGGTTTATTTTCGGATAAAACCTTAAATGAAATCGTAAATGCAAGTTTTGAAATGGGCAAGGTTCGTACCGGTGCCCTTATTGTAGTGGAACAGAAAACCCCTTTGGGAGAGTATGAAAGAACCGGTATTGCAGTTGACGGTATTGTAAGCAGCCAGCTTTTAATTAATATTTTTGAACATAATACACCGTTGCATGACGGTGCAGTTATCATTCGTAAAGACCGTGTGGTTTCGGCAACCTGTTATCTTCCTTTGACAGATACCAGAACCTTAAGTAAGGATTTGGGAACCAGACACCGTGCAGGTGTCGGTATTTCTGAGTTAACCGATTCTATGACCATTATCGTATCGGAAGAAACCGGTAAGGTAAGCGTGGCATATAAGGGGCAGTTGTATCGTAATTTGAATGCAGACGGACTGCGTGAACAGTTGGCTGTTATTCAGAATAAGCCGCAGGTAGAGAAAAAAGCCAAATTCTGGCAGAAAGGACGGGGCAAGAAGAAAAAAGATGAAAAAGAAAATAATGAACAATCTTGACCTTAAGATTCTGGCTGTGCTTTTTTCTATTATTTTATGGCTGATTGTTGTAAATATAGATGACCCCGTTAAAACGGTTCAGTTTTCGGGGGTTGAAGTGCAAATTCTCAATGCCGAAGAGTTGGAATCGCAAGGTAAAGTATACGAGATATTGGACGGTACAGGGGAGATTACAGTAACGATAAAAGGCCGTCGTTCCATTGTTGAAGATATCGCCAAGGAGAATATTACTGCTACGGCAGATATGAAAGATCTTACGACGATGGATACGTTGAGTATTGAAATTACTTCCAATAAATATGCCAATGAAATCGATGATATTAAGAGTGATCAGGAAAACGTAAGATTAAGTATTGAAGACTTAAAGAAGATTCAGAAGGTAATCGAGATTGAAGTTTCGGGAGAACCGGATGACGGATATATTCTCGGCGCTTTGACAAGTAACTTAAACCAGATTTATTTGGAAGGTCCTGAGTCGCTGATTAATAAGATTAGCTATGCGCGGGCACAAATAGACGTAGATGGTGTAAAAGCTAACGTAAGTTCCAGTGTACCGATTAAGTTGTACGACGCTTTGGGTAAGGAAATCAGCGATGAACGCATTACGATGAATATTAATACGGTCAGCGTAAATCAGGAAATATTAATGACCAAAGAAGTGCCTGTAGAGTATAGAGTAGGCGGTGAGCCGGCAGAGGGCTATGCACTTACCGGCGTGATTGAGTCAGATGTGGAAACCGTATTGATTGCGGGACGTAAATCCGTATTGGATGAAATCAACAGTATTGTGGTTCCGGAAGGTGTTTTGAATGTGGAAGGCCTTCAGTCTAATTTGGAAGTGCGTATTAAGTTGCATGATTATTTACCCGGAAACGTTATTTTTGCAGAAGATAATATGAACGGTTTCACCAAGATTAACGTAGAAGTGAAGAAGGAAACTTTTGTTACGATTGCTTTTAATAAGAGTGATGTAAAGGTTGAGAATCTTCCGGAAGGATACAAGGCAGAAGTTCTGGCAGATGGTAATTATTTGACCAATCAGGAGACTAATTTGAAAGTCTTTGGTCTCGCCAGCGTTTTGGAGGAATATGATGCAGAGAACGCAGTTCCTCGCGTAGATATGGCGGCATATATGCTTCAGAACAGTTTATCGGAGTTGAGTCCGGGTATCTATAGTATAACTCCCGATTTCGGTTTGCCCGAAGGCGCATATATTAAAGATAATTTTAAAATTCAAGTTCGTATCTCAAAGACATCTTAAGATGTAAATTGAAATCAGATGGGAAGGACCGGTAAAAAGGAAAATGGCTAGATTATTTGGAACAGATGGCGTAAGAGGCGTAGCAAATGAAGAACTGACACCGCTTTTGGCAATGCAGTTAGGTCAGGCAGGCGCTTATGTTTTAACCAAAGAGACCAATCACAAGCCCACAATTATGGTAGGGTGCGATACCAGAATTTCAGGAGATATGTTAGCAAATGCACTCATGGCAGGTGTTTGTTCAGTAGGTGCAAATGCTGTGTATGTAGGTGTGGTTCCTACCCCTGCAGTAGCGTATCTTACAAGAAAGTATAAAGTGGATGCGGGTGTAGTAATTTCTGCATCTCATAACCCGGTTGAGTTTAACGGAATTAAGTTTTTTGACGGAAACGGTTATAAGCTTCCTGACGCAATGGAAGATGAAATCGAAGCTTTGATTAAGAGCAATATGGAAGGCGTTAATTTCCCTACCGGTTCCGGTGTTGGTAAAATTAAATACCGTACCGATGCGTGCGAGGAATATATTAATCATTCCATTCAGTCCGTAAATGTAGATTTGAGTGGTATGAAAATTGTAGTGGATTGTGCGGAAGGTGCATCCTACTATACTTCAGTGGAAGCGTTAAAAGAACTCGGTGCGAATGTGGTAGCAATTCATAATATGCCGGATGGAACAAACATTAACGCAAACTGCGGATCTACACATATGCAGGAGCTTTGTGCAAGAGTTGTTTACGAAAAAGCAAATCTTGGTATTGCTTTTGATGGTGATGCTGACAGAATGTTAGCTGTAGATGAAAATGGTAAGCTGGTTGACGGTGACCAGATTATGTCGATTATCGGAAACTTTATGAAACAGCAAGGAACCTTAAAGAAGGATATGATTGTTGTTACGGTTATGAGTAACCTGGGTATGACCTTGATGGCGCAACGCGAAGGTATTACGTTGGAACAGACCAAAGTAGGCGATCGTTATGTATTGGAACATATGCAGGAGATTGGTGCTAATTTGGGTGGTGAACAGTCGGGACATATTATTATGTTGGATCGCAATACCACCGGTGATGGCTTGTTAAGTGCCTTACTTCTTTTGGAAGTATTGGTTAAGACCGGTAAGCCTTTATCAGAGCTTGCATCCATTATGGAAGTTTTACCGCAGGCGCTTGTAAATGCGAAAGTACCGAATCACAAAAAAGACCGTTATATGGAATATCCTGAAATTGCAGCAGCAATCGAAACGTTGAATGCGAAGTTTGCAGGAGAAGGAAGAGTGTTAATTCGTCCTTCAGGAACAGAGCCGAAGGTTCGTGTTATGATTGAAGGAAAGGATCAGGCAATGATTGAGCAGGAAGCAAAGAAACTTGCTGAATTGATTCAGAACACAATGCTGTAGGGGCAGGCTTGTGAAAAAACGGAATGTATGTTATACTTTATTTGGGGTAAATAATGTATTGAAAACAGAATAGATTGGGGGAATGCATATGGTAAGTCAGAATGTAGTAGTTAAGAATCCTACAGGATTGCATTTACGTCCGGCAGGAAATCTTTGCAAAGAGGCAATTCAGTTTAAGTCATTGATTACGTTTTCGTTTCGTGATACTACGGCGAATGCAAAGAGTGTGCTCAGTGTTTTGGGTGCATGCGTAAAGTGTGGCGATGAAATTACTTTATGTTGTGAAGGTGAAGACGAACAGGAAGCGTTAAAGCATCTTGTGGAAGCAATCGAAAGCGGATTGGGAGAAATGTAATTAATATACGAGAATACAAAGAAAGAGTAGTTGAATAACCAACTACTCTTTTTGATTTGTTTTTATACGTAACTATTAAACATCATGCCGCTGTACTGGCTTGTAATATATGCCGGTGAGAAATTCTTGCCGGGATTCTTGTAGGCTACGATAGTTTTATTTACGTAGTCCATCGGATTTAAGGAAATAGCATTGGATTTATTCAAAACAGCATTAGCAAAACGTTTGATGCCATCCATTGATTCTGCCACACCATTCTCCTCAAGGCCTGCTTTTAAAGTGGTATTATCTACTTTAATGGTGCCGTCTTCAGTAAGTGAAATACCAAGTGGTCCTAATTCGTTGTTGTACAGACCGGAAATACGTGACATTTCACGAATGAGCTGGCTACTCTTGGGTTGAGAGTTCTGGTATTCAGCTGCAGCACGGATAAACTCATTATATCCGCCGATAAAACGATTGATATTCTCACTCAAGGATTCCATATCGGGTTTTAAACCCACGGTAACTGTATTCTCATCAGAGGTCAAGCCTTTGAGCGTAACGTCATATTTGCCCTGCACAGTAAAATGATTGGTATACGAAACGCGTTTCTCATCATTTAATGTAAAAATTGCATTTTGTGGATGTCTGGTTACTTCGTTAATTCCCAAATAATCAACAACGCCGCCTGTTTGACTGGTATTATCATCTGTTATATCAAATAATGTGGCATGCCCCAAGTCAATACCGGTAGCGGTAGATTCTAAAGAAAGTGCCGCATGGTTGGTATCGTATTCTTTAATAGTGGCAGATAAACCAATATTTGAATTATTAATTAGACGTGCCAATTTATTCTGCAGATCAAAGTTTGTATCCCCGGGATTGATGTTAAACTGGAATTCATAGCCGGTATTGTTAATTGCAATATCGAAAGAATAGGTGCCACTTGACAAAGCCATAGCATCTTTTCGTAAATAATTACCGGTATTAATCTGTGATTGTGCTAATTGTTCTACACCGATTTCCAGTGCTTCATCTTCATTCTGTTCTGAGATGTCACCGATAAATTTAGCGTCAATAACAGAACTGTCTGAACTGTAAGCTATTTTGCGATTTAAAAGTTGTGTTTCATCGGAACCACTCAAAGAAGTAATGGTATTACGCAATTCGCGGGCATTCTCTTTAATGCCTACCACATATTTCTGTGCAGCCTCGCTGGTGTCCACAATGGACAGAGGGGCGTCTTTATTTAATTTGACAATGGAATTATATACATTTCGAAGTTCGCTTTTCTTATGGGCATCATAGCGCGTAGCACTTTTGGGCGCATAAGTAGTCAGATAATGATTGTAGATATTGCTTAAAGCGTACTGATATGCCATCTTCGTCCCCTCCTTTCTTCCATGAAAACTGCCTTGGCCGGAAACCGTTCCGACTGGGTACTACCGTGTACCCGGGCAGGGACATAGCAATTTTATGATACTTTCTTAAATTAAACATATCACGTTTTTTTACAAGATGCAATAGTTTTTTGCAAAAAATGTTAAAAAAATAACAATACATTTCAACTACGGGTTGATTGTGGAAAAAAGGCTAGGTTGCTACGATATAAACACGACAAAACAGGAAAAAAGAAAGGGGATAAAATATGAAAGATGCGAGTGAACAAATAATTGAAAAAGCTGCAAAGGTGGCAAATGAACTGAGAGCAAAGGGAAGAGCAAGAACAAAAGAAAAAGACTTAACTTGTTTGGCAGCCGGACAAATATTTCCGGCAAGTTTTGAAGAAACCGGTATTAATATGAATGAATTAATCATTGGTCCTACGGGTTGCGGTAAGACTTACTCGGTGACAATCCCAAGACTTTTACATACTTATAATAAAAGTCTTGTAGTACCCATTGCAAAAAGAGCAGTGCGTGAAAAATGCGCCACTTTATTAAAGAAGCGTGGCTACAATGTCATCAACCTGGATTTTACACATCCGGAGAAATGCGAGGTGGGGTATGACCCTATGGATTATATCCGCAATGATGTAGATATTGTTCAAACTGCCAAGAACTTAATTTCAATGACTGTAAGTAAAACACAAAGCGGTGTACCGGATCCTTATTGGAATGACAGCGCGACAAGTGTTCTTGCGGCCATTATCGCATTGGCCAGAGAGAAAGCTTTTGAGGCGAAACGTAAACCCAGTTTTGCGGATGTAGTGGATATGTATCGCAATATGATAGTGAAAGAAAGGAATGGCCACTTTACCTGTAGTTTAGACTGCGAGTTTGAAGAACTTGAGTATTTCAAGCCGGGGAATCAGGCATGCGAGTTGTGGAGAACCATCAGTGGATTGTCCATGAAAACCGCAAGTTGCATCATTTCTATTGTAAACAATGCAATGGATAAAATTTTTACGGAAAATATTGTTGCCATGGCAAGAAAAGAAAAACGTGTTTCTTTCAAAGAATTGGGTGAAAAGAAGACGGCAGTCTTTGTAGTTACTTCACCGGTGAACACTACTTTGCAGAACTACGTGAATTTGATGTATGCAGATATGTTCCGTACATTGTTTGAAACAGCGGAAGAGAACGACGACAATTGTCTGGATATTCCTGTCCATATCATTTGCGACGATTTTGCATGCGGCAGTAAAATCAATGCTTTTGAAGAGTATATCAGTATCTTCAGAGCGGCCGGTATCAGCGTAACTCTTTTGTTACAGAGCGAATCGCAGCTTGCAGGTATGTACGGACCGGTAGCTGCCACCACAATTATCAATAATTGTGATACTTACGTTTATATGGGCGGCAGGGATTTGGAAACCTGCGAGCACGTGGCGCGTAAGATGAACTGGCAGGTTACCAAGGTCCTGAATATGCCCTTGGAACAGGTTGTAGTGTTCCGTCGTGGCGCGGAGCCTGTAATCAGCAGACGTTATCAGATCTTTGATGATCCTATCTATCAGAAGATGGAGAAGGAGCGGTCAGCAGCAGATAAGACCCGCGAGGCATCATAAGTGATGTCGTGTAACTATTCACAATATTTCAACGCCGCCCCTGATGAAGGGGTGGCATTTAAAAGGAGGAGAACACTTATGTATAGTATGATGAATAATGCAGCAACAGGAAATTATGACCCTAAAATGGTAGACTGGCACCCCAGCGTGGAAGTGGAAAGTTACGGCGGTATCCGTGAAGTTTCTCTTTGGTCGAAGCACTTCGGCAATCGTAAGCTTTTTCTTACAGGCGAAGTGACATCGGAAATGGCCAACACCTTCGTATCGGAACTTCTGTATCTTGCGCAGTCCAATGAGCCGATTGATATTTACATTAACAGCCCCGGCGGTTCGGTAAATGCAGGCTTGGTAATCTACGATGTAATTCAGTCCTGCGAGGGTAAAATCCCCATTAATATGTATTGTGTCGGTTCCGCATCTTCCATGGGCGCGGTGATTCTTGCAGGTGGTCAGAAGGGACGTCGTTATATCCTTCCCCACAGCAAGGTGATGATTCACGAACCCCTTATCTCCGGCGGTATGGGCGGTTCGGCTACAACCATCAAAAAGACTGCGGAATCCATTTTGGAGACCAAAGCAATTACCAATGGCATTCTTGCAAAGCACACCGGTAAAACCGTAGAAGAAATCGATGAAGCGACTTCTTTCGATAACTTTATGAATGCGGATGAAGCCATTGCTTTTGGTCTTTGCGACGAAATTAAGTCTCTCTTTTAAAGAGGGACTTTTTCTTTTTTTTAAAATACCCCTTGACACATAATACTATGCGACGTATAGTATTATGCAGAGAGAGGTATTAATTTGAAAAATTGCATTGATATGCCAATTTTTCAAAAGGCTATTTGTTTCCGGGCGAAAGCAAATAGCTTTTATGGCAGACGCAAATTGGATATTTGCGTTGCCTCTTCGTGATGAATCGCTCAGAAAAGAGGAATAATATGGATATTCAGATTAAAAGAGGACTTTTGGATGTCTGTGTTCTTGCAGCAATCAAAAATGAAGATTCTTACGGCTATCAGATTATCAAAGATATGAAGCCGTATATGGAGATATCGGAATCGACTTTGTACCCGATTCTTAGACGACTTGAGGCTGCAAATATGCTTACGGTCCGTTCAGCGGAGCATAACGGAAGACTTCGAAAGTATTATCACATTGAGCCACTTGGCTTACAACGTATTGAGGATTTCAAAGAAGAATGGAAAGAGATAATGTCCATTTACAGTTTTGTGGCAAGGGAGGAGAAGGGTAATGAATAAGAATGAATTTTTGGCAACACTTCGTGAACGCTTAAACGGTTTGCCGGAAGAAGATATTAACAAATCCATAGATTTTTATTGTGAAATGATTGATGACAGGGTGGAAGACGGTATGAGTGAAGCGGAAGCCGTAGATGCCTTGGGCAACATCGAGGAAATCATCTCACAGATTTTATCGGCGGTATCATTGCCCAAGTTGGTAAAAGAAAGGGTGAAACCAAAGCGTGCATTGAAAGCTTGGGAGATTGTACTTCTGGTTCTCGGGGCACCGCTTTGGATACCATTATTGGCCACGGTAATTTTAACTGTGCTGGCAATTTATCTTTCTGTTTGGAGCGTGATTATATCCCTGTATGCAGTGGATTTATCTATAGCTGTGAGCGGGCTTGCGTGCATTGGAGTGGCAGTGGCACTTCTGTTTGACGGACAGTTCGTACCCGCCGGAGTAGTGTTTGGAGCCGGACTTGTGTGTATGGGCCTTGCAATCTTGTTGCTCTTTGCTTTTAACATGGTGACAAAGGGAATCCTTTGGGTGAGCAAGAAGGTGCTGATAGGTATTAAGAGCTTGTTTATCGGGAAATAAAACTGTTAGGAATAGGAAGACTTATATTTGAAACGGTTACTTTGTGAATTATAGTATGGGAGTAACGAAGCCTATTGAATTGAAAATAACTTTAAAATATGATATGAGGAGTATAAGGAAATGAAGAAAGCAAAAAAGATTGCGATTATAGTGGCTGTATCCATGATAGCAGTAGGGTTTGTTTCTATCGTGGGAAGCTTGGCTTTTGTTCGGTTTGATGCGACAAAATTAAATACAATGGAATGGGAAGATAAAACCTACACGGTTGAAGAACCTTTTTCCAATATATCGGTTCTGGGCGGAGACGCGACAGTAGGTATTGTGCCTGCAACGGACGGTAAGTGTAAAGTGGTTTGTACGGAGAATGATGTCATTTACGATAAAGTTGCGGTTGTTGACAATACCTTAACCATCGAAAGAGTGGATGAAAGTGAGTGGTATCACAACATTGGTCTGCATTTTGGCGAGATTGAAATTACGGTATATCTTCCCGAAAGCGAGTATGAGACACTTTTCATTGATAACAGCAGCGGAAGAATTGATGTGCAGGGCGATTTTACTTTTGCGGAGGCTGAGATTTCAAATACCAGCGGTAAAACGAATTTTATGGCAGATGTGGAAGGTACCTTGAGAGTTGAGAATACCAGCGGCGGAATTTATGTGGGCGATAATAGCGTTGGTGACCTTTGGGTAAAAGGAACCAGCGGAATCATAGATGTGACTTCCGTGCATGCTACCGGAAATGTGGAAGTGAACGGAAGCAGTGGTGGCATCGGCGTTTCCAAAGTGGAGTGTGTAAACTTATCTGTGGAAAATTCCAGTGGTGTTATGCATCTGTCGGAAATCGTTGCGACCGGCGATGTTAATGTAAAAGGAACCAGTGGAGGTTTGCATCTTGATGAAGTAGAATGTGCAAATTTAACAGGAAGTAATTCCAGCGGAAGAATCGATTGTGCTGAGGTAATTGCATCCGGCGATATCAACTTGGATAACAGTAGCGGCGGAATTGCACTGGAAGCCTGTGATGCGACAAATTTAAAACTTGAAGCAACCAGCGGAAGCATCAGAGGAACCTTGCTTACAGAGAAAATTTTCCAAGCGAATGCAACCAGTGGAAGCGTGAAGGTGCCGGAGACAACAAGCGGTGGTGTGTGTGAAGTGGCAACGACGAGCGGTAGTATAAGCTTGAGTTTGGTGGAGTAATGTAATAAAAAGGAGTCTGATAAATTGGATCATAATCTATTGAAATTTAAATGCAGTGGAATAAATGCACAAGGTATATTTATTTCTGAGCACACAGGATACGGTCGAGATATCTCACCGGAGTTTGTTATTGAAAATCTTTCTCCGAGCGCGCAAACCATAGCAATTACATTAGAAGATTTGAGTCATCCGATTAAAAATTTTACCCATTGGATTGTTTGGAATCTTCCTGCAACAAATGTAATAAGGAAAGAAATTCCGTCAGGGAAAAATATAGAAGTATATAAAAATGCAAAGCAGGGACTTGCTTATGGCTGGCATCGATATGCAGGACCTAAACCACCTAAAGGTAAGAAACATTTATATAGGTTTACGCTATATGCATTAGATTGCGAAATGGATTTGCCGGCCAATATATTTAAAAAGACATTCTTAAAAAAGGCTGAAGGACATATTTTGCAAAAGGGTGAGATTACGGGAGAATTTGTTGTAAAATAAAAGGTGTCTATCTTGCATAGAGTTTGAAAAGAAAGACTTTTGCGGAGGAATATATGAAAGTAGTATTATACAGAATATGGCAATGCACTTGGGGCATATTACAAACAATCGTAGGATTCATTATGTTTCTGAAGTATTTTAAGAACAAACATTATACTTACCACGGTGCTGTTATTACAGAGTGGAATGCGAATGCAAGTGTATCTTTGGGGTTGTTTGTGTTCATCGCCCGCGAAGAACCTTGGTTTGAAAAATTTAAAGACGAGATGGAAGGTGAGGAAATTTACACGCGTCTGTTGGTGCATGAGTACGGGCATACAATTCAATCGCTTATACTTGGACCGCTGTACTTGATTGTGATTGGAATTCCATCCACAATATGGGGATTTTTGTTTGAGAAGAAACGAAAAGAGGAACAAATACCATATGGCGCATTTTTTACAGAAAAATGGGCAAACAAACTGGGAGAACGAGTAACGGGTGAGAAATCTATAGATATGCTCGTGATAGATTAGGAAGTAAAATTGTGATTTGTGTTGACAGAGGAGAAAATAAATGAAAACAGGAAAAATGATTATAAGTATTATATTCAGCATACTCGTCCTAGTGGTTGCCCAGGTTCTGGCACAACTCCTTGGAAGCGTTCTGGTACTTGTTAAAATACCTGCTTTTATTGCAAATATGGCAGCAGGCATTTTATACATTATAATCGCTTATTTCTTATTAAAACTTCTATGTAAAAAAATATTAAAAGGCGACATGAGCGAATACAATATCCCTGCATTTAAGATAGAGATAAAATGGGTGATTGTAGCAATTCTTTTACCACTAACCGTAACTGCATTTTACATATTATTTGTGCCCGGTTCCTTTGAACAAAATGTTCTTGATACTACTTCCAAGTTGAACTCGTTATCGGCGGGCGTTTTCTTTACGGGGCTTGGTGCAGGTATTGTTGAGGAAATGGTCTTTCGAGGGATTATGATGTGTGTTATAGAAAAAAGATTCAATAAAAAGATAGCGATTATTGTACCATCGGTCTTATTTGGTTTAGTACATATTATCGGCATGGGATTTAATATTCTAAGTTGTGCATTAGTTCTTTTAGCGGGCACGATGGTTGGGATAATGTTTTCTCTTATTGCTTCCGAAACTAAATCTATTTGGAATAGTGCAATTGTCCATGTTCTTTGGAATATTATAATCATTGGTGGAATTTTGTGGATAGGTACAGAGTTTGATGAGTATTCCTTGCTTAGTTATGTATTAGAGGCAAAATCATTTTTGTTAACGGGTGGGGAATTTGGAATAGAGTCGTCAATTATAGCTGTAATAGGTTATGGTTTAGTTTGTCTATTAGTTGTATTACCTAATAAAAAGAAAGGTGAAAATGCTTAGACAAATTTCAGTCTTACAGAGAGATTGAAAGCAACAGAAGATTTGAATTTGACGGAGGTATATATCATATGAGTATAAGTGGATTAAGCTGTATTTTCCCTTCTCCAGACATAAAGAAAACAGCGGGATTTTATGTATCAAAGCTGGGCTTCAGAGCAGTTGAATATCTGAAGAGTACAGAACCGCATATCTGCCTTTATAGAGA
>JAZNRI010000027.1:0-15268 GCA_045590655.1 Lachnospiraceae bacterium
AACCAAGACTGTTAAGGGTGGTCGTAACATGCGTTTCACCGCTTTGGTAGTTGTAGGTGACGGCAATGGTCATGTAGGCGCAGGTCTTGGTAAGGCTGTAGAAATTCCCGAGGCTATCCGTAAGGGTAAAGAAGATGCAATGAAGCACATCGTTGAGATTGCTTTGGATGAGAATAAGTCCATCACTCATGATTTTGTTGGTAAGTACGGTTCCGCTAACGTACTGCTGAAGAAGGCTCCCGAAGGTACCGGTATCATCGCAGGCGGTCCTGCCCGTGTGGTATGTGAGCTTGCAGGTATCAAGAATATTCGTACCAAGTCTTTGGGTTCCAACAACAAGCAGAACGTTGTTCTGGCAACTATCGCAGGTTTGAGCCAGCTTAAGGCTCCTGAAGAGGTAGCTAAGAACCGTGGCAAGTCTGTTGAAGAGGTAATGGCATAGGAAGGAGAATTATCATGGCAGATAAGAAGTTAAAGATTACTTTGGCAAAGTCCACCATCGGTGCTGTGCCCAAGAATAGAGCAACTGTTGAATCCATGGGTCTTCGTAAGATTGGTCAGTCCATTATTCTTCCCGATAATGACGCTACAAGAGGACAGATTCGTCAGGTAGGCTATTTGTTAAAAGTAGAAGAAGTTTAATCAGATAAGGAGGTGTCAGGAATGGAATTATCCAATTTAAGACCCGCTGAAGGTTCAAAACACAGTGATAATTTTAGAAGAGGCCGTGGACACGGTTCAGCTAACGGCAAGACCGCAGGTAAGGGACACAAAGGTCAGAAGGCTCGTTCCGGAGCTCCCAGACCCGGTTTTGAAGGTGGTCAGATGCCTTTATACAGACGTATTCCTAAGAGAGGTTTCACTAACAGAAACACCAAGGAAATCGTTGGAATTAATGTTTGCGCTCTTGAAAGTTTCGATAATGGCAGTGTTGTAACTGTAGACGCTCTCATCGAAAAAGGAATCGTTAAGAATCCTCGCGATGGAGTTAAGATTTTAGGAAACGGCGAACTTACCAAAAAGCTTACTGTTCAGGTAAATGCTTGCAGTGAAGCAGCAAAGGCAAAGATTGAAGCCGTAGGTGGAACAGTTGAGGTGATTTAGTGTTTAAAACATTCATCAATGCGTTTAAAATCAAAGAAGTCAGAAACAAACTGTTATTTACCTTTTTGATGTTATTAATCATCCGTTTCGGATGTCAGATATCGGCTCCTGGTGTTGACCAGGAGTTCGTAAAATCTGCCTGGGCGTCATTGTTTAGTCTTGGTGGTGCAGAAGGTTATATCAATGCCTTCACCGGTGGTTCGCTGATGCAGATGTCAATCTTTGCACTGAATATTACACCGTATATTACATCATCCATTATTATGCAGTTGATGACAATTGCAATTCCCAAGTTAGAGGAAATGCAGAAAGAGGGTGAAGACGGTCGTAAGAAAATGGCTACAATTACACGTTATGTAACAGTAGGTCTTGCGATTGTAGAATCCGGCATGATGGCAATCGGTTTCGGTGGTCAGGGATTGTTGGAAAATTATAATGTATTAAATGTAATTGCCGTTATTGCTGCAATGACAGCCGGTAGTACATTCCTTATGTGGATTGGCGAACGCATTAATGAGAAGGGTGTCGGCAACGGTATCTCAATCATTTTGGCAATTAACATTATTTCATCCTTCCCACAGGATGCAATGACTCTTTATGAGAAGTTCATTAAGGGTAAAACAGTAGCACTTGCAGTGTTGGCTGCAGTAATTATTCTTGCAGTTATTATTGCAATGATTGTTCTGGTTATTTATTTGAGTAACGGTACTCGTAAAATCCCCGTACAGTATGCTAAGAAAGTTCAGGGACACAACAGAATGATGGGTGGAAATTCCAGTGTCATTCCCGTGCGTGTTAATACCGCAGGTGTTATCCCGGTAATCTTCGCATCATCAATTCTCACCTTCCCGATCATTATTTCAAACATGTTGAAATTTGACGGCACAGGCTGGTGGGGTGAGTGCCTTAAATATTTGAATTCAAATTTCTGGTTTAATCCGGAACAGTTCAAATACACAATCGGTTTGATTCTTTATGTAGTGTTGGTAGTATTTTTTGCTTACTTCTACACATCAATTACATTTAATCCGATTGAAATGGCAAATAACATGAAAAAGCAGGGTGGTTTTATCCCCGGTATTCGTCCGGGCAAGCCCACCAGTGAGTATCTCAATAAAGTATTGAATCATATTATCTTTATTGGTGCAATCGGACTGATTATCGTGGCAGTGTTGCCTTACATCTTTAATGGTGTATTCGGCGCACAGGTATCTTTTGGCGGAACAAGTATTATCATTGTTGTCAGCGTAATCGTTGAAACTGTTAAACAGGTTGAGTCACAGATGTTAGTTCGTAATTACAAAGGATTTTTGAATGACTAATAAAGCATGGACAGGGGCACACCGCTTTTAGCGGCGTGTCTTGTCCTATTGATATGAGGAAAGGACCGAATAATGAAGATTATTATGTTAGGTGCTCCCGGTGCAGGAAAAGGTACACAGGCAAAAATGATTGCTGACAAGTACAATATTCCTCATATTTCTACCGGCGATATTTTCAGAGCAAATATCAAGAATGGTACAGCTCTCGGTATGGAAGCGAAGAGCTATATGGACCAGGGTAAACTGGTTCCCGATGAATTGACAGTAAAAATTCTGTTAGACAGAGTGGCACAGGATGATTGCAAGAACGGCTATGTTCTCGATGGATTCCCCCGTACTATTCCTCAGGCAGAAGTGCTTGATAAGGCATTAACAGAATTAAACGATAAAATTGATTATGCAATCAATGTAGATGTTCCCGATGAGAACATCATCAGACGTATGTCAGGAAGACGCGCTTGCTTGAATTGCGGTGCTACATACCACATTGCACATGTGCCTCCCAAGACGGAGGGTATCTGTGACAGATGCGGTAATGAATTAATTCTTCGTAACGACGATAAGGAAGAAACTGTTAAGAACCGTCTTGTGGTATACCATGAGCAGACACAGCCCCTTATTGATTTCTATACAGCAAAGGGTGTGTTGGAAGATGTAGACGGTACTCAGGATATGCAGGTTGTTTTTGATAACATTATTGCTTGTCTTGAGAAATAAAAATATGTGCATATAGTAACAGCACATAAGAAAAATTATGAAATGTATTTACCACCGCAGGGTGTGATGCTTTGCGGTGGGTTTATACTGTAAGTAATATAAAATTGAAAATAACATTTCCATATGAAATGATTCAATAAAAGAAATGTATAATAAGAATAGAAGTTATAGAAGAATATAAGTATAACTTAGAAAGGTAAGGAAAATCATGGCTGTATCAATCAAGTCGGCAAGAGAAATCGAGTTAATGAGAGAAAGCGGAAGAATTCTTGCAATGGTACATGAGGAACTTGGCAAAGCAATCCGTCCGGGCATTACAACACTTGAAATTGATATTCTTGCAGAACGATTAATCCGCAGCTACGATTGCATTCCTAACTTTTTACATTATAACGGCTTTCCGGCATCGGTTTGTGTTTCCATTAATGAAGAAGTCATTCATGGAATTCCCAACAAGAAGAGAGTTTTAAAAGACGGTGATATCGTAAGTCTTGATGCCGGTTTGATTTATAAAGGATATCATTCGGATGCGGCAAGAACTCATTTGGTAGGAGAGGTTGCGCCGGAAGTACAGAAACTGGTAGAAGAAACCAGAAACTGTTTCTTTGCAGGAATTAAAATGGCTAAAGCCGGCAATCATCTTTTCGATATTTCCAATGCGATTGATGAATATATCAGTCAGTTCGGATACGGAATTGTAAGAGAGTTTGTGGGACACGGAATCGGAACACGCTTACATGAAGATCCCGAAATTCCCAATTTTACACAGGCAAGAAGAGGTGTTAAACTTCAGCCCGGTATGACATTGGCGATTGAACCCATGATTAATCTCGGAAGAGCGGATATTGAAATTCTGGATGACAACTGGACAGTTGTTGCAGCGGATGGACTTCCTTCTGCACATTACGAAAACACTGTTTTAATTACGGATGGTGAGCCGGAAATTTTAACAATGTTAAAATAATGAAGTTCGGCACGGAGGCTGTAATGAACGGTAGATTTGCAATTTCTACGGTAGGACATGATGCCGGTAAAATATATATCATCATTGGAGAGAAAGAAGGTCGCTTGCTTGTGGCCGACGGCATTAAATATACAATTGCCAATCCTAAGATGAAAAATGCAAAGCATTTGGAAATCCCCAAGCAGGAAGATGTGACAAAGCTAGCAACCATGATTTCGCAGAAGAGTAGAGGAAGCGATGAAGCAATTCGCCAAACCTTACATCATCTTATGAAAGACAACCTGCGATATGTGAATTAGCAGAGTTGAAACGATTTTAAGAAAGCTGGTCTTCGGCTATACGAAGAATTATATAAAAGTAGCAATAAACATTCAAATCAAATGAACGGAGAGTGTATATGTCAAAAGCTGATGTAATCGAAATTGAAGGAACTGTAGTTGAGAAGTTGCCCAACACAATGTTTAAAGTACAGTTGGAAAACGGACATGAAGTATTGGCACATATCAGTGGTAAGTTAAGACAGAATTTTATTCGTATCTTACCCGGTGACAAAGTTACTTTGGAATTGTCACCTTATGATTTGTCTAAGGGACGTATCATTTGGAGAGATAAATAAGGGAACTAATTTTTGAGAACGCGCCCGGCTGCGGACGGTGACACAGTCTTGGATTTTCAGGGCAAAAAAGCTTTTACAAGAAAGTTCAAAAAAGGGCTTGCGGACTTGAAAATATAATGTTATAATGTTAAACGGTCATTTTTGAAAGGAGGGTTTAACGTGAAAGTTAGATCATCAGTAAAACCTATTTGCGAAAAATGCAAAGTAATTAAGCGTAAGGGAAGAATCATGATCATCTGTGAAAATCCCAAGCACAAGCAGAGACAAGGATAATAATTCGTTCTTGTCTGTTTGCACGTTACAAGAGTAACGAAACGGATGCTATTTCCGTGTAGTCGGACTTAAGGTTTTGTCCGGTTATGAATTAGTGCGGCTGGCAGCGTAATTTTTCCGTCAAAAAATTAGCGCTGAACAAAGATAAATGTGAGGGAGCCTTATGGCTTGCCGGGCATTTACTTTTTGATACCGAGAAGTTAGTTCTTAAGTATCGGAAAAATCGGATTTATATCCGGTCGGGTTGTTTTTACGGCCCCAATCAATTAGTAACTGTAAATCGTGTGGGCATGAATGCGCCACACCAAGAAATGGAGGAATTTTAACATGGCTCGTATTGCTGGTGTTGACTTACCCAGAGACAAGAGAATCGAAATCGGTTTGACTTATATCTACGGTATCGGTAGAGTAAGCTCAAACAACATCTTAGCAGAAGCTAAGGTTGACCCTAACACACGTGTTAGAGATTTAACAGACGACGAAGTAAAGAGACTTGGTGAAGTAATCGCTGAAAGTTATCTCGTAGAAGGTGATCTTAAGAGAGAAATCGCTCTTAACATCAAGAGACTTCAGGAAATCGGATGCTATCGTGGTATCCGTCATCGTAAGGGGCTTCCTGTTCGTGGTCAGAAGACTAAGACCAATGCTAGAACACGTAAGGGTCCGAAGAGAACTGTTGCTGGTAAGAAGAAGTAAGTAACAATGTAACAAAATTATGCACTTTTAACTTTAGTTATATTTAAAAAAGAAGTGCGCGTATCTATATTTGAGAAAGTAGGTTAGTTTTTATGGCAAAAGCAAACACAAGTAAAAAAGTCGCTAAAAAGCGTGTCAAGAAAAACGTTGAACATGGACAGGCACACATTCAGTCATCTTTCAACAATACCATCGTTACTTTAACAGATAGCGAAGGTAATGCTTTAAGCTGGGCAAGTGCCGGTGGTCTTGGATTTAGAGGTTCAAAGAAATCTACTCCGTATGCAGCTCAGATGGCAGCTGAAACCGCTACTAAGGCAGCACTTATTCACGGTTTGAAGACGGTAGATGTAATGGTTAAAGGACCCGGTTCAGGACGTGAAGCAGCTATTCGTGCGTTACAGGCATGTGGTCTTGAAGTAACAAGCATCAACGATGTTACTCCCGTACCTCATAACGGATGCCGCCCGCCTAAGCGTAGAAGAGTGTAGTCGAATTAGTAGCTGATATAATGGTTGCAGGAATGATCCTGTGAAAATTTTAGGAGGTAAATAGAAATGGCAGTAAATAGAGTGCCCGTTCTTAAGAGATGTAGAACTCTCGGTCTTGAACCGATGGTTTTAGGATATGACAAGAAATCCAACAGAAAATCTGCTAGAGAAGGCAAGAAGATGAGTGAATACGGTCTTCAGCTTAGAGAAAAGCAGAAAGCTAAATTTATCTACGGCGTATTAGAAAAACCTTTCCGTAACTACTACAAGAAGGCTGACCGTATGAAGGGTATGACCGGTGAAAACCTTATGATCCTTCTTGAAAGCCGTCTTGACAACGTAGTGTTCAGAGCAGGTTTTGCACGTACAAGAAGAGAAGCAAGACAGATCGTTGACCACAAGACAATCACTGTAAACGGCAAGATCTTAAACATCCCTTCTTACCTTGTAAAAGCTGGTGATGTAATCGAAATCAGAGAAAAATCACGCAGCAACCAGAGAACAAAGGATGTATTTGAAGTAACAGCAGGCAGACTTACTCCTGACTGGATTGATGTTGACAGAGATGCATTCAAGGTAGTTGTAAAAGAACTTCCCACAAGAGATGCAATTGATGTTCCTGTTAACGAAATGCTTATCGTCGAATTATATTCTAAATAAAAATTAGCAAAACATTATCATTTATAAGGAGGGACCTACAATGTTAGCATTTGATTTTGATAGCCCTAATATCGAAGTGGCTGAAATTTCAGAGGACAAGAAATACGGCAGATTCGTAGTAGAACCTTTGGAAAGAGGCTACGGTATTACATTAGGAAATTCATTAAGACGTATCATGTTAGCTTCCTTACCCGGCGCAGCAGTTAGCCAGGTAAAGATTGAAGGTGTTTTGCACGAGTTCAGTTCAATCCCCGGCGTAAAAGAGGATGTAACTGAAATCATTATGAATATCAAGAACTTAGCTATCAAAGATAACAGCGATTCGGATGCACCGAAGAAGGCTTATATCGATTTTGAAGGCGAAGGTGTTGTAACAGCAGCTGATATTCATGTAGATTCTGATGTCGAAATCGTGAATACTGATCAGGTAATCGCAACATTAAGCGGTGGCAAGAATACCAAGCTTCACATTGATTTTATCATTACAAGAGGCAGAGGTTATATTAGTTCAGATAAGAATAAGAACGATGATCTTCCTATCGGAAACATTGCAATCGATTCTATCTACACACCCGTTGAACGCGTGAACCTTACAGTTGAGAATACACGTGTTGGTCAGATGACAGACTATGATAAGCTTACATTAGATGTATATACCAACGGCACATTGGCTCCGGATGAGGCAGTCAGCCTTGCGGCTAAGGTTTTAAGCGAACACTTAAAACTCTTCATCAACCTCTCTGAGAACGCTAAGAACGCTGAGGTTATGATCGAAAAAGAAGATGACCAGAAAGAAAAAGTGCTTGAAATGAGCATTGACGAATTAGAACTTTCTGTTCGTTCTTACAACTGCTTGAAGAGAGCAGGAATCAACACTGTTGAAGAATTAACAAACAAGACTCCTGAAGATATGATGAAGGTTCGTAATCTCGGACGTAAGTCACTCGACGAAGTTTTGGCTAAGTTAAAAGAATTAGGTCTTCAGTTAAATCCCAGCGAGGACTAAATGAAGACTTGCGGTAAGTCCAAAGAGCACGCATACAACCCAATAATGGATGCTAGGCGTAAGTAAATAAGACCAAAAGGCGTTATCTTACGTTCCACGAAAAATGAAGGGAGATTTATTAAAATGGCAGCATACAGAAAATTAGGAAGAACTTCAAGCCAGAGAAAGGCTTTACTTAGAAATCAGGTAACAACTCTTTTATACCATGGCAAAATCGTGACAACTGAAGCTAAGGCTAAAGAAATCCGTAAAATCGCTGAAGGTATGATTGCACTTGCTGTAAAAGAAAAAGACAACTTTGAAATGGTAAAGGTTACTGCTAAAGTTGCTCGTAAAGACAAAGACGGCAAGAGAGTAAAAGAAGTTGTAGATGGTAAGAAAGTTACCGTATACGATGAAGTAGAAAAGGAAATCAAGAAAGATTTACCTTCAAGACTTCATGCAAGACGCCAGATGTTAAAGGTTTTAACACCGGTTGTTGAAGTTCCCGAAGCAGCAGCAGGCAAGAAGCGTAACACAAAGAACGTAGATATGGTTGCTAAGCTTTTTGATGAAATCGCTCCTAAGTATACAGAGCGTAACGGTGGTTACACAAGAATTATCAAGGTTGGTCCTCGTAAGGGTGACGCAGCTATGATGGTTGTAATCGAACTCGTTTAATTTGAAATAATGTAATGACAAAGATGAGTTGGTCATAATTACCAACTCATCTTTTTTATTTTGTAGCATTTTGACTATATTTTATTTTTTCATAAATAAAATACTTTTTATTATTGTAAAAATAAGTTATACTCATAAAGTAGGATATTAGAGTAATTTACTTAATATCAAAAAATGTATAGCAAAAGGGAAATTGAGGAGGATATTTTAAAATGACTTTAGAAGAATTAATCCGTTATGCCAAAGAAAATCATTGTTCGGATATTCATATTACAGTAGGTACTGCATTGGCAATTCGTCGCTATGGTACATTACAGATTTTGGAACCCGCACCTTCGGCGGAAGAATCCAGAGATATGATTTTCTCTATTTTGGACCAGGAACAGGTACATAAAGCATCTGCAGGTGAAGACCTTGACGTTGGTTGTATGCTTCGTGACGGTACAAGAATCCGTGCGAACGTATATCATCAGAGAAATAACTTGGCTGCAAGTATCCGTCTTTTGGATGATACCATTCCCAGTTTTGAGAAGTTAGGATTACCTCCCATTGTTAAGAACTTTGCGGAACTTCCCAATGGTCTTGTGTTGGTAACCGGTCCTACAGGTAGTGGTAAGACAACAACTTTGGCATCTATGATTGATTACATCAATAAGAATACTTCAAAGCATATTATGACTATTGAAGATCCTATCGAATATATTTATCCGCATAACAGAGCGATGATTCACCAGCGTGAAGTAGGTAGAGACGTTGACAGTTTTGCAACTGCTCTTCGTTCAGCACTTCGTGAAGATCCCGATATCATTCTTGTAGGTGAAATGCGTGACTTCGAAACAATTCAGGCTGCTATTACCGCTGCTGAAACAGGTCACTTGGTATTCTCTACCTTACATACAACAAGTGCGGCTCAGACAGTAGAGCGTATCGTTGATGCTTGTCCTATCGATGGTCGTGAACAGGTACGTGCACAGTTTGCAAACGTTATCAGAGGTATTCTTACTCAGCAGTTGATTCCTTTGGCTGACGGAAACGGTCGTGTGGTAGCAACTGAAGTATTAAATGCAAACTACGCTATCAGTAACTTGATTCGTGAAAACAAATCTGTACAGATTACCAGTGCAATTCAGTCAGGTATGCGTGAAGGTATGCACACTATGAACAATGACTTGATTCGTTTGGTACATGAATCTAAGATTACAAAGCAGGATGCTATGAGAGTATCAACAGTACCTGCTGAATTGGAGAAGATTTTATTCTAAAAATAAGATTTTGCGAAGAGCATTGCGAAAGCAATGCTCTTTTTGTATACTTATAAGGCGAAGAACCATAAAAGGGGACAAAGATGAAGAGCAAAAAGGGTGGTTTGTCCACAAGCGTTATCAAGACAATTGCATTAATCATTATGTTTATCGACCATTTTGCGGCGGGCGTTGTGGTACGTATGCCAAATTTGCACGACCATCTTGCGGTGTATCAATGGATGCGCCATATCGGCCGAATCAGCTTTCCTATTTATTGCTTTTTTATTGTGGAAGGCTTTTATAAAACAAGGGACCGTAAAAGGTATGCAAGGCGACTTGCGGCCTGCGCTTTGATTTCGGAAGTACCTTTTGATCTGGCAATCTACGGTAAAGTATTTTATCTATGGCATCAGAACGTGTTTATGACTCTTTTAGTGGGTTTGTTTGCGATTTGGGCATTGGAGTCCGTTCGCAATATAAAAGAGATGTCTAAGGGCGTTAAAATCGTCACATCGCTGTGTACGGGTGTAGGCTTTGCGCTACTGGCGGAAGTGCTTTTTACAGATTACGGAAGTTTTGGTGTGCTTTGCATTATTATGATGTATGTGGTGCGTAAACTTACGGAGGATAAAATTAAATTCTGGGCGCCGGTGGTTTTGACGGCGGGAATTGTGGTTTTGACGATTTTAAGTTATACCGAAATTTGGGCGTTGTTGGGACTTCCGTTGATGTTCTTTTATAAGGGTAAAAAAGGATGGAACGCCAAGTGGTTCTTTTATCTCTTTTATCCGGTGCATCTGTTGGTGATTGCAGTGATTGCACTTTGCCTCGGCGTGCAAAGATGGGGACTGTTTTAAAGAAATAGTATGGATGTAACCTATAATTGTGAGAACGGATTCTTTTCAGGAAGACTATTTGCGCCAACTTGTATTTAACCAAAAAATCGGTTAGAATGATGATTGTGTTGTAAAAGGCACATAGAATTTGATTATTTGTATAGATTTGAATTGTGTGATCAAATGATAGGACGGAGTTTGTATGTCATTAATTAAAACCAAAAATCTTACATTTGAATATATACGTCGTGATGATGAAGGGAATGTGGAAGGCATTACCAAGGCGGTAGATGATGTGAACCTTGATATTAAGCAGGGAGATTTCATCACGATTCTCGGCCACAACGGTTCGGGAAAGTCTACCCTTGCAAAGCACTTGAATGCCATTCTTTATCCTACGGAAGGCATTGTGTGGGTGGACGGCAAGGATACTAATGAAGATGAGTATCTTTGGGATATCCGCCAGACCGCGGGTATGGTTTTTCAGAACCCGGACAATCAGATTATCGGTCAGGTTGTGGAAGAGGACGTGGGATTCGGTCCTGAGAATATGGGCGTTGCCACCAAGGAAATTTGGGAGCGTGTGGAAGAGAGTTTAAAGGCAGTCGGAATGTATGAGTTCCGCAAGCACTCGCCAAATAAATTATCCGGCGGTCAGAAGCAGAGAGTGTCCATTGCGGGCGTGATTGCCATGCACCCGAAGTGCATTATTCTGGACGAGCCTACGGCGATGTTAGACCCGAAGGGCCGTAAGGAAGTAATCCGCGCGGTAAGGGCCTTAAACGACGTAGAGAAAGTAACGGTGATTTTAATCACTCACTACATGGAAGAAGCGATTTATTCGGACCGGATTTTTGTAATGGATAAGGGGAGCATCGTAATGCAGGGAACGCCGAAGCAGGTATTCTCACAGGTGGAGCAGTTAAAAGAACTGCGCCTTGACGTGCCCCAGGCAACTTTGCTTGCCTATGAACTGCAGAAAGCAGGCGTGAATTTGGAAGACGGTATTTTATCCAAGGAAGGATTGGTAGAGGCCTTATGCCGATTATAGTGCATCATTTGTCCCACGAATACGGGACGGATACAAAACTGAATACATTGGCGTTGGACGATATCAACCTTGTGATTCCTGACGGGCAGTTTGTGGGATTGATCGGACATACGGGTTCCGGTAAAACTACTTTAATCCAGCATTTGGATGCCCTTTTGGAGCCAAAGAGCGGAACAGTGTATCTGGATGGCGAAGATATCTTCGAGAAGGATTATGACAGACAGAAGCTTCGCGCAGCGATGGGGCTGGTATTTCAGTATCCGGAGCATCAGTTATTCGAGACTACGGTTTTTGCGGATGTGTGTTTCGGACCG
Source organism: Lachnospiraceae bacterium (assembly GCA_045590655.1). Taxonomy (GTDB): domain Bacteria; phylum Bacillota; class Clostridia; order Lachnospirales; family Lachnospiraceae; genus UBA3766. The sequence continues at coordinate 11,955 of JAZNRI010000027.1, forward strand.
AAGAATTTGGGCCTTGATAAAAAAGAAGTGGAATTGCGAGCATATGATGCCTTGAAACTGGTGGGGCTGGAGGACGAAGTCTTTTATCAGTCGCCTTTTGATTTGTCAGGTGGGCAGAAACGCCGTGTTGCCATTGCGGGTGTACTTGCCATGCAACCGAAGGTTTTGATTCTCGATGAACCTACGGCGGGACTGGACCCGAAGGGTAGGGATGAAATTTTAGATTGCATCAATATTTTACATCATAAAAAAGATATGACCGTAATCCTTGTATCCCACAGTATGGAAGACGTGGCAAAATACGTGGACCGCATCATTGTAATGAATAAGGGCAAGGTGTTCTTGGACGGCAGTCCCAAAGACGTGTTTGCCCATTATAAAGAGTTGGAAGAAATCGGCCTTGCGGCGCCGGAAGTAACTTATATAATGAATGAGTTGGCAGCGAAGGGATTGCCTGTCAGTACAGAGGCAACGACGTTGGAAGAGGCGAAGGAAGAGATTATAAGAGTATTGAAAATGCAAGGCAGAATTTAGCAATTTGGTCGCGGTAATATAAATGACCGTGATATGATGTTGCATGGAAATGAAACGTTGCATTCAGGAGATAAAATGCTTAAAGATATTACGTTAGGGCAGTATTATCAGGAAGATTCCGTGATACACCGCTTAGACCCGAGAGTCAAGCTGGTGGGCACCGTTCTTTTTATGATATCGCTGTTTTTGTTTAACAATTTAATAGGGTATGGTCTTGCGGCATTGTTTCTTTTCAGTGCAATTAAGATGTCGAAGGTGCCTTTTAAATTTATGGTAAGAGGCATGAGGGCAATCTTTCTGTTACTGCTGATTACAGTGTTTTATAACCTGTTTTTGACCAAGGGAGATATTCTGTGGCAGTGGGGATTCTTGAAACTGACCAAGCAGGGTATTGAGGTTGCGGTGTATATGATGATTCGCTTAACGCTGTTGATTATCGGTTCGTCGCTTATGACGCTGACTACAACGCCGAATCAGTTGACGGACGGTATTGAGAGTCTTTTAAGCCCCTTGAAGATTTTTAAGGTGCCGGTGCATGAGGTGGCTATGATGATGTCCATTGCATTGCGTTTTATACCGATTCTCATGGAAGAGACGGATAAAATCATGAAGGCCCAGATTGCCCGCGGTGCGCAGTTTGAGAGTAAAAATTTGTTTAAAAAGGTAAAAGCTTTGGTGCCGTTGCTGGTGCCCTTGATTATATCGGCGTTCCGCAGAGCCAACGATTTGGCACTTGCAATGGAAGCGAGATGTTATCGTGGCGGTGAAGGAAGAACGAAGATGAAACCGTTAAAATATCGCGGAAGAGATGCAGTGGCGTACGTGGTGATGATTTTGTATCTTGTAGTGCTGATTGCGGTGGGTATTTTCACGGAAGGGTCGTTACTTAAGATACTTGGCTTGGTGACGTAGATTGCCGGGCGAGTACGTGGCTACGAAGTATAGAGAAGTAAGAGGATAAAATGAGACGAATAATGCTGACCGTCGCCTACGACGGAACGGATTTTCACGGGTGGCAGGTTCAGCCCGGAGTGAGAACCGTGGAAGGTGAATTGAATAAATGTCTTTCAGAACTTCTTGGTACGGAGGTTCAGGTGATTGGTGCGAGCCGTACCGATGCGGGTGTGCACGCAATGGGGAATCTTGCGGTTTTTGATACAGAGGGAAATATTCCTGCCGAGAAGTTTGCTTATGCGTTGAATTGTAAGCTGCCTTCAGATGTAAAAGTGCAGAAGTCCGAGGAAGTGGCGGAGGATTTTCACCCAAGAAAGTGCAATAGCATAAAGACCTATGAATATCATATCGACTGCGGAGAATTCCCGATGCCGATTAACGGACGATATGCGTACTATACTTATCATAACCCGGATGCGGAACTGATGCGTGAGGCTGCAAAGTATATTGTGGGCGAGCACGATTTTAAAAGTTTCTGCAGTGTCCATACCCAGGCGGAGACCACGGTACGTACCGTTTATAGCGTAGATGTAGAGCGAATGGGCCGTGAAATCGTCATAAGGGTGTCAGGAAGCGGTTTTCTCTATAACATGGTCCGAATTATCGCCGGAACCCTTTTAGACGCCGGAATGGGCAAATTTGCGCCTTCTAAGGTGGCTTGGATGATTGAACAGTGTGACAGAACGGTTGCGGGACCTACATTACCGCCGGAAGGGCTTAGGTTGTGTGGGATTGAGATAAAAGGGTAAAAAATAATTTTATTTTGTTATTGACACCAAGAATTTCCTATAATATAATAATTTAGCATGCGTGTGGACCGTAGCCCCGGGACATAGGCATGAGAACAGACATAGCTGATTCGGAGCATGTGGCCCGGACATCCGCACGCTTTATGTATCGGCAGAACAGTTGAAATTTGGAATGAACATTTTGATGGAGGTAAGATCATGAAATCTTATATGGCGAATCCTGCTACCATTGAAAGAAAGTGGTATGTAGTAGATGCAGAAGGATGCACATTAGGACGTTTAGCTTCAGAAGTAGCTAAAGTTTTAAGAGGTAAGAATAAACCCCAGTTTACACCTCATATTGATACAGGTGACTATGTAATCGTTATCAACGCTGAGAAGATTAAAGTTACAGGTAAGAAGATGAACCAGAAGACATACTTCTCACACTCTGACTATGTTGGTGGTGAAAAGTTAGTTACTTTAAAGGAAAAGCTTGCTAAGCATCCTGAAGAAGTAATCGAACATGCTGTTAAAGGTATGCTTCCCAAAGGACCTTTAGGAAGAGAAATGTACAAGAAACTTTATGTTTATGCAGGACCCGAGCACAAGCATGCAGCTCAGAAGCCTGAAGTATTGACATTCTAATCTAAAGGAACCAAGAAGGAGGAAATGAAAAATGGCTAAAAAAGCAACAGAAAAGTTCTACGGAACAGGAAGAAGAAAAAGTTCAATTGCCAGAGTATACGTTATGCCTGGTAAAGGAAATATTACAATCAATAAAAGAGACATCAATGATTACTTCGGCTTAGAAACCTTAAAGGTAGTTGTTCGTCAGCCTCTTACATTATTAGAAGCTACAGAAAAGTATGATGTAATCGTTAGCGTACACGGTGGTGGTACAACAGGTCAGGCCGGTGCTATCAGACATGGTCTTGCAAGAGCACTTTGCAAAGTAGATGCAGACAACAGACCTGCACTTAAGAAAGCTGGTTTCTTAACAAGAGATCCTCGTATGAAAGAAAGAAAGAAATACGGTCTCAAAGCAGCTCGTCGTGCACCTCAGTTCTCAAAGCGTTAATCAAAAGAGAATTATTT
>JAZNRI010000028.1:0-135505 GCA_045590655.1 Lachnospiraceae bacterium
AGAGTTAGTATGCAGTGTTGAAATTACCAAGTGACCTGTAATAGACGCCTGAACCGCAATCGCCGCAGTTTCACCGTCTCGAATTTCACCGATCATAATGATATCAGGGTCCTGACGCAAGATAGAACGAAGTGCACTTGCGAAGGTCAACTCAGCCTTAACATTAACCTGTACCTGGTTAACACCGGGAACATTTGCTTCCACGGGGTCTTCTACTGTAATAATATTAACGGATTCTGTATTTAATTCGTTCAATACGGTATAACAGGTAGTTGACTTACCGGAACCTGTAGGTCCTGTGATCAGGATAATACCGTGAGGGTTATGAGTAATACTGTCAAGTCTTCTTTCATCTTCCGGATAAAGACCTAAGTATTTCTTATCTCTGGTCAAACCTTTCTTCTTGGTAAGTCGCATTACGGTTTTTTCTCCGTATACGGTAGGAAGAATAGAAACACGGACGTCGAATTCTTCTCCGTCTACGATCTGGGTAATACGACCGTCCTGAGGTTTTCTCTTCTCCGAAATATCAAGACCGGAAATAATCTTAATACGGGCAACCATCGCTGAAAGAACGTTGGTATTGTATTCCATTACCTGCTGCAACACACCGTCAATACGATATCTGACACGTACTGACTTCTCCATAGGTTCAATATGTATATCGGATGAACCCATACGTACCGCTTCATCCAACATAGTACGTACAATCTTAACGATAGGTGCATCACTTACAGATTCATCTTCACCACCGGCCTCATCCGTACCATATTCATCCGCATGTTCCGCCTGGAACTGCTCCGCAGCCTCCATAGCCTGTTTCTTACCGTATAACTTATCCAACTGGATATTAATTTGTGTTGCACTGCAGTAATAAGGTTTTACCTCCATACCGGTAATCAACTGAATATCGTCCATGGCACCCAAGTTCATGGGATCTGCCATCGCAACCTTAATACAATTGAAATTATCTTCGTCATACGCAAACGGCATTAATTCCTGTCTACGCATCACATCTTCACCAACCAACTGGAGAAGCTCTTCGTTTAATTTTACACTCTTTAAATCGACGGGCTGTATACCGGACTGATCACAATATACAGCAGCAAACTGTTCTTCTGTTACAAATCCCAGCGAAATCAAAACTTCACCGAGACGCTGTTTCTTCTCACGCTGTTCCTCTAACGCCTGAGATAACTGGTCATCTGTGATATAGCCCTTCTGTACAAGCAAATCACCGATTCGAATTCTGTTACTAAATAATGCCATTGTTCATTAACCTCTTTCCCTTTAAACACTGTATAAGTGCACAAAAATTGCGCAGTCATACACACTGTCAATTATGCCACAAACAGCACAATAAATAAATACTTTTATTTCTATTTTTTGTGAAATTGTGCATTTTTAACAAATAATTATACTTATAACTATCATTTATTACAAAGCACAGGTTAATCTATAATAAGCTCCGTTCCCTTCCACCAGTCCGGCAATCTGCATTTTGGTCATTTCCAGCGTCATCTCTTCCATAGATAGCGTATATTTCTTTCGAATATTTTGATATATGGTTTCTATATCTTTTGGTGTAATATCCAGCTCCTGTATAATACAGTTTTGACATTCATTCACTTCTTTTTTGAAAACCCTTTTCTCTATACCCTTAAAAGATTCAGCCCGACAAGGTAACGCTTCCAGAATCGCTTCCGTACCGGTCGCAATCCCGGCACCTTGTGATAATAAATAATTACATCCATCGCTTAAGGAATCTGTAATTCTTCCCGGAACTGCAAACACTTCTTTCCCTTGTTCAAGAGCTTGTGTCACGGTAATATAGGTACCGCTTTTTTTTCTGGCTTCCACAACAAGAATCAAATCTGCCAATCCGCTGATAATACGATTTCTCATAGGGAAAAATCCGTTTTGCGCCAAAGTACCCGGTGAATACTCCGATATAATGCCACCTTTTTCCACAATTTTATTATATAAATCCAAATTCTCCGGCGGATAGCAGACATCCACTCCGCATCCAAGCACTGCGTACGTCCCGCTATTACCTTCCAAAGCACCCTTCTGTGCAACTCCGTCTATCCCGCGGGCCATTCCGCTTATAATATTTACTCCTGCCGCACTTAATTTCTGCCCAAACATCCCGGCTACTTTTTTACCGTACTCCGAGCATGCTCTTGCTCCAATTATCGCAACTGCAGGCACATTTTCTTCCGGCAGTTTTCCTTTCACATAAATAGCAAAAGGCGGATCCGGAATCTTACGGAGCCTTTTCGGAAAACGCGACGAAATATTTGGTATAAAATCAATATCTTTTTCTCTCTTCAAAATCGCCGGTGTATATGTAAATTTCTTCTCTCGTTCCAAAAGAAAAGAGTCTGCCACTTTTTTGTTCAAAATTTCTCTTACTTCCTTTTCCGAAAGTTTAAGAATCTGTTCTACACCACCTGCGTACTCCAACAACTTAAACAGACTTCTTGAACCCACCCCTGTCATATTTGCCAATTGAAATGCCATCTGTTCTTCCTGCATTTCTTTTGTCACTTTATTACATTCCTCTTTCATTCCATCCCCTCACTACCAATATTTTCTGTCGGTGCTTCGATAAGTAATCGCTCCCGCAAGATGCATCTCCGTAATTCTTTCACTTCCATCCAAATCCGCAATGGTACGCGCCACTTTTAGAATTTTGTGATAAGCTCTGGCGCTTAACTTCAGCGCATTAAATGCCTCTTCTACAAATTTACGTTCTTTCGCTTCTAATTTACAAAACGTTTTAATCTCCTCCGGACCCATTTGTGCATTAAATGTAATATTCAATCCGGCAAAACGCTCTTCTTGCATACTTCTTGCCCTTTCAATACGCTTACGCATATCAGCACTGCGCTCTCCGCTCTTTTCTTCCAAATCTCTCATCTCCATTCTTGCAACCTCAACACAAATATCAATACGATCCAGAATCGGTCCCGAAATTGCAGACAAATATCTTCTCACCTTAGCCTCATCGCAAGCACATCTGTTACGGTCAGGATAATATCCGCATGGACATGGATTCATTGCCGCTACCAGCATAAAATCCGCCGGATATGTAAAGGTTCCGTACGCCCTTGCAATCTGTACTTTTTTATCCTCCATAGGTTGCCTCAGCACCTCAATGGCCGCATTGCTAAAATGCACAACTTCGTCTAAAAACAGAACACCTTTGTGCGCCAGTGAAACCATTCCCGGCTTAGGAATTCTCCCACCTCCGGCAAACGCCTGCTCACTAATGGTATGATGGGGGCTGCAAAAAGGTCTTCTTGTAATCAAAGACTGTTTCTCATTCAGCATTCCCGATATACTGTATATCTTTGATACTTCCAAACTATCTTCAACAGACAACGGTGGCATAATCGACGGAATTCTTTTGGCAATCATTGTTTTGCCGGCACCCGGTGCTCCAATCAAAAGAATATGATGAAAGCCGGCCGCTGCAGTTTCCACTGCTTTTTTAACATTTTCCTGTCCGCTGATTTGTGCAAAGTCCAAATCTTCACACATGCCTCCCAAACGCATCAACTGATTCAAATCCACTTTCGTTCTTTTAAATTGCTTCTCTCTCTCCGCCGAATTTGCATGCAAATACTCAATCACTTCGGCAAGATGCGACACTCCGATCACGTCGATTCCTTCTACAACCGCGCCTTCTTCTGCATTATCTTTCGGCACAAGACATACTTTTATCCCGGACTCTTTTGCCTGCATCACCATGGGTAAAATGCCGCTCACGAATTTAACTTCTCCGCTTAGCCCGAGTTCACCTACTATCATTAAATCCTCTACACACTTCTGAGATAATTCGCCGATTGCAATCAACAAAGCAATTGCCACTGGCAAATCATAAGCCGTGCCGTTTTTACGAAGATTGGCAGGAGAAATATTAACGGTAATGCGAAGCGGCGGCATAGAAAATCCGGCATTCTTCAATGCAACCCTCACACGTTCCCTTGCTTCTTTTACTTCTGCATTCAACATACCAACCATTTCAAACCCCGGCAAACCTGCAGACGCATCCACCTCTACGGTCGCCACGTAACTTTCGATCCCCGAAAGCGCACCTGTCGAAACATAACTATACATACTGATGGCTCCTTCTTATTCATTTGATTTAATTATAAAAATTTGGATTGCGGTTTCCGAAACGTGAAACCAAAAGAATCTTGAATAATAGAACAATAATGCCTTCTGATAAAAGCATTGTTAATATAAAAATTATATCTTCTAAAAATCACTAATGCAACAAAAACACGTCGACATTTTTCGACAAATACAAAACTCCTATGTGCGTCATACACATAGGAGTTTTCATTATACTATAACATCATAATTCAAAATATTTTATTTGTTGTTAATCGCTGCCTGTGCTGCTGCAAGTCTTGCGATAGGCACGCGGAAAGGTGAACATGAAACATAGTCCAAACCTAACTTATGGCAGAATTCTACAGAAGTAGGATCTCCACCGTGCTCACCACAGATACCAATGTGAAGCTTATCATTTACAGGCTTACCAAGCTTAATTGCAGTTTCCATAAGCTTACCAACACCATTCTGGTCAAGTCTTGCAAACGGATCATTCTCAAAAATCTTGCTGTCATAATAAGCATCCAAGAACTTACCCGCATCATCACGAGAGAAACCAAAGGTCATCTGTGTTAAGTCGTTTGTACCGAAGCAGAAGAAATCAGCTTCTGCAGCAATTTCGTCAGCAGTAAGTGCCGCACGGGGAATTTCAATCATGGTACCAACTTCATATTCTAAGTCAATACCTGCAGCTGCGATTTCTGCGTTTGCAGTTTCCACAACTAACTTCTTAATTACCTTTAATTCCTTGATTTCACATACAAGCGGAATCATAATTTCAGGTTTTACATTCCAATCAGGATGTGCCTTCTTCACGGTGATTGCCGCACGGATAACAGCCTTGGTCTGCATCTTTGCAATTTCAGGATAAGTAACTGCAAGACGGCAACCTCTGTGACCCATCATAGGGTTGAATTCATGAAGCGAATCGATGATTGCCTTAATTTCTTCTACGCTCTTGCCCTTTGCATCAGCAAGTTTCTTAATATCATCATCTTCTGTAGGAACAAACTCATGGAGAGGGGGATCCAAGAAACGGATTGTAACAGGATTTCCTTCCAATGCTTCGTATAACTTTTCAAAGTCACCCTGCTGATAAGGAAGAATCTTCTCTAATGCTTCTTCTCTTTCTTCAACAGTATCTGAACAAATCATTTCACGGAAAGTAGCAATTCTGTCTTCTTCAAAGAACATATGCTCTGTACGGCAAAGACCGATACCTTCTGCACCGAGCTCACGAGCTTTCTTAGCATCTGCAGGAGTATCTGCATTGGTACGAACCTTAAGTACACGATACTTATCTGCCCATGCCATAATACGTCCGAATGTACCTGTAATAGTAGCATCCACTGTAGGGATAATACCGTCGTAAATCTTACCGGTAGAACCATCAATAGAGATAAAATCTCCTTCTTGATATTCTTTGCCCGCAAGAGTAAATTTCTTATTTGCTTCATCCATTGCGATATCGCCGCAACCTGATACACAGCAAGTACCCATACCACGTGCAACTACTGCTGCGTGAGATGTCATACCTCCACGTACGGTTAAGATACCCTGAGCTGCTTTCATACCTTCGATATCTTCAGGTGATGTTTCAAGACGAACAAGTACAACCTTTTCTCCTCTTGCATTCCATTCCTTAGCATCTTCTGCTGTAAATACAACCTTACCGCAAGCTGCGCCCGGTGAAGCACCAAGAGCCTTACCAACAGGAACTGCTTTCTTAATAGCTTCTGCATCAAACTGAGGATGTAACAAAGTATCCAGGTTTCTGGGATCAATCATAGAAACAGCCTTTTCCTCTGTAATCATGCCTTCATCTACCAAATCACATGCAATCTGTAAAGCAGCCTGAGCTGTTCTCTTACCATTACGTGTCTGAAGCATATAAAGCTTCTTGTCTTCAATGGAAAATTCCATATCCTGCATATCTCTGTAATGGTCTTCCAAAGTTGCACAAATCTTAATAAACTGTTCATAAACTTCAGGCATAACTGTCTGTAATTCAGAAATCTTATTGGGAGTACGAACACCGGCAACAACGTCTTCACCCTGTGCGTTCATAAGGAATTCACCCATAAGCTTCTTCTCACCGGTAGCCGGATCACGTGTAAACGCAACACCTGTACCTGATGTATCACCCATATTACCGAATGCCATCATCTGTACGTTAACAGCGGTACCCCATGAATAAGGGATGTCGTTGTCACGACGGTATACATTCGCTCTGGGGTTGTCCCATGAACGGAATACAGCCTTAACAGCAGCCATTAACTGCTCCTTGGGATCGGTAGGGAAATCCGCACCGATTTTTGCCTTATATTCTGCCTTAAACTGATTAGCAAGTTCCTTCAAATCTTCTGCGGTTAAATCAACGTCCTGAGTCACGCCCTTAGCAGCCTTCATTTCGTCAATAAGTTCTTCGAAGTACTTCTTACCAACTTCCATAACTACGTCTGAGAACATCTGGATAAATCTTCTGTAGCAGTCCCAAGCCCAACGGGGATTTCCTGACTTTGCAGCCAAAACTTCTACTACTTCTTCATTCAAACCAAGGTTCAAAATAGTATCCATCATACCGGGCATAGATGCTCTTGCACCGGAACGAACTGATACAAGCAAGGGATTCTCTTTATCACCAAACTTCTTGCCGGTAATTTCTTCCATCTTGCCGATGTATTCCATAATCTGTGCCTGGATTTCATCGTTAATTACTTCGCCATCTTCATAGTACTGTGTACATGCTTCTGTTGTGATGGTAAAACCCTGAGGTACCGGTAAACCGATATTTGTCATCTCCGCAAGGTTTGCCCCCTTACCACCTAAAAGGTTACGCATATCAGCGCTGCCTTCTTTGAATAAATAAACCCATTTCTTCATGCCAATTGTTCCTCCTTTGAAACGTAGATACTTTTATGTAAAAAATGTATCGTCTCATACTGTCTGCACGCATTTTATGCTGTGCGCTCAAATATTATATCACAAGTTTCTTTTATCTGCCACCTTTTTTTGAAAAACAGCAGAATGCAAATTTTAAAAATCAAACCATTGATTTTTTACGACAAATTGCACAGTTTTTGAGCCGAGAATCACTCTACGCAATACCCGCGTCATACATTTTCGTTTTAGGTTCTTAAACATCAAAAATCCTGCCTTGTCGAAACAAAGCAGGATTTTATACCTATCTTAAAAATCAAATTTGTCTGCAAAGAAGGCATCCAATTCATCGATTTTAACACGAACCTGTTCCATGGAATCACGGAAACGTACGGTTACTGAATTGTCTTCTTCCGATTCGAAATCGTATGTAATACAGAAAGGTGTACCGATTTCGTCCTGACGACGATATCTCTTACCGATATTACCTCTGTCATCAAATTCACAATTATACTTTTTGCAAAGCTTTGTATAGATTGCTTCTGCGCCTTCGTTTAACTTCTTGCTCAAAGGAAGCACACCGATTTTAACAGGTGCAAGAGCAGGATGGAAACGAAGTACGGTACGCATATCTCCTTCGCCCAAATCTTCTTCATCATAAGCACCGCAGAGGAATGCAAGAACCACACGATCAGCACCTAATGAAGGTTCTACAACGTAAGGAATGTATCTTTCATTCTTAGTATCGTCAAAGTAAGACATATCCTGCTTTGACACGTTCTGATGCTGTGTTAAGTCGTAATCGGTTCTGTCGGCAATACCCCAGAGTTCACCCCAACCGAAGGGGAATAAGAACTCAATATCTGTAGTTGCCTTAGAGTAGAATGAAAGTTCTTCGGGGTCGTGGTCACGCACACGCATTTCTTCTTCCTTCATACCAAGTGCTTTTAACCAGTCAATACAAAACTGCTTCCAATATGCGAACCATTCAAGGTCTGTATCGGGTTCACAGAAGAATTCTAATTCCATCTGTTCGAATTCACGGGTACGGAATGTAAAGTTACCGGGTGTAATTTCATTACGGAAAGACTTACCAATCTGACCGATACCGAAAGGAACTTTCTTTCTTGAAGTTCTCTGCACATTCTTAAAGTTTACAAAGATACCCTGTGCTGTTTCAGGACGTAAGTATACGGTATTCTTCGCGTCTTCGGTAACACCCTGAAAAGTCTTGAACATAAGGTTAAACTGACGGATATCTGTAAAATTATGCTTACCGCAGGTAGGACAGGGAATGGAATTTTCTTTGATGAAATCCATCATCTTTTCCTGTGACCATGCATCTACCGCTTCCGTTAAAGTGATACCCTTTTCTGCACAGAAATCTTCAATTACTTTATCTGCACGGAAACGCTCGTGGCATTCCTTACAGTCCATCAAAGGATCCGAAAAGCCGCCCAAATGTCCTGAAGCCACCCAAGTCTGAGGGTTCATAAGAATCGCGCAGTCCACACCTACATTGTAGGGATTTTCTACGATAAACTTCTGCCACCATGCTTTTTTCACATTGTTCTTCAATTCAACACCGAGATTACCGTAATCCCAGGTATTTGCCAAACCACCGTAAATTTCTGAACCGGGATAAATAAATCCTCTTGCTTTGGCAAGGGTTACGATCTTGTCCATTGTCTTTTCCATTTTTAATCTCCTATCCTTTTGAAATATATGTATTGGGAGCATTTTTTACCATACATAAATAATACTCCAAAGAATTGCTTAATATAAAATTACCGTCACATCCGGATTATCGTATCCGTCTATCTCATATTCATCAATATATTTGGCATCACTGCTCATATAAAGAATTTTACTTTCAGCACGGACACGAATTGCATTTTCAACAATTATAATATTGGAATCCTGCATAGCAAGCAATTCATGCTCACCTATAACATCATTTGCATCCAATGGATTCACCAGACTGTATTTTATATCAAAGCCCACTTCCAATGCCTCTCCAACAGTTCCGTTAAATACAACCTCTCCGATATAATCCGTATATGCATCTGCATTTGCAAAGCTCAATTGCATTTTGGCAATGTTGCCTTCCACCTCGCAAAATGTCATTTCTATCAAATCTTCACCACATGATGTATTATATGCCGCAATTTCTTCTTCGGTTGTAGTCCTCAAATCTGCCGCATCATAATATGACTGACTAAAATCTTCCACAAATGTAGCAATTACAGTTCCGTCATTTTCAACATATATCGTAGTACTACCGATTTCTTCCGGTTTCTGCGCATTACATCCGCATAATAGAACCGTCAAGAACACTACTACAAGGACCGATATCTTTTTCATGTCACATCTTCCTTCCGTTTTACAATCAAATCCTCATTACACACGTACCTAATTATAACCAAGACGAATATGTTTTTCAAGATTTTATTTTATATTACCGTTTTATGGTATCATTTGACCTTTTTCAGCCATTACATTGTACTGCGCGTTTCTTTTTGCATACTTTCCAAATTGCTATACCAATGGCAATCACTGATGAAATGATCGTTACAACAAGTCCTTCCGCAAATCCGGGCGGAGAATATGAAAACTCCAATTCATGTACGCCTTCATCCAATTCTAAAGCCAAAAAAGCATCTTTCCAAGCAAACGTTTCTGCTTCTGCTCCGTCCACCTTTACCTTCCAGCCGGCATCATACGGTATTGATAATAACAACACTCCGGCGTCCGTTACATCAATTCGTCCCTTAATCTCCGTATCGGAATAGCTTTCAATCTCCATCGGTTGACTATTCAACACTTCGTATACATCCCTAAGTACATTTGCATCCATATAATATGAATAATAATTCAGTTTAGGAACATCATCCACCAACGAAACCACAATGTTACGATCAAACTCTTCCACTCCAAGCGGCAATATTTTACGGAACTTCAAATCATCAAAGCTTTTGATAATCATTTCTCCCGTACTAACGTCTGTCACTTCCAATTTTACTTCTTCAGCATAAGTCGAAACATACAAGTATGCATCACATCCTGCCGGAACGTAAATGCTGGATTTAGGTTTCTCATATTCAGAATCTTCCATACCGCTCTCTGCACCGGCACCTGTATCAAACTGCATTTCCTCTATCACTTCATACTGTCTTATTTTCAAAAACAAATCCGCTTCATTACCTGTAACTGCAGAAGCATAATCATTCATCGTTATAAAGGGATTTCCGTAGTGGAATACAAATTTGCTTTCCAATGACTCATCCACCATATATCCAAGCGGCAATACCATCTGATTCTCGTAAATATATACATTTTCACCGCCTACTATATATTCCGTCTTGGTAAACATATCTCCGGGATAATACTCATCGTCACACGCAAACAGATATCGAATATTCAAAAGTGAAGCAGTCAGCGGCGTCATACCGTCATACGAATACGAAACACTGCTGTTTCTCATACCGAATACATGGTACCACTCCTTTATTCCTTCAGGTATCGTAGATGAAAAATAGGAAGCACCGTAATAGCCATCCCATCCGGCATCATTCACGCCGCTTCGGTCCTCTTCTTCCACGCGATAAAATTCATTTTCCCCCGGCAAAATATTCGCAAGAATTTGCTCTGTCGGAGCATCATCCTCCAGATAACTGCTTCTTATTACCGTAGAAGCCAATCCTGTTACGCAAGTGTTAATCCCCGCTTCCAAACAACAGAGAATAAGCACAAGCTCAACAAAAAACTTCTTGGGTATTTTCTTTTCCAAAAGAAATACTATCGTATAAATCAGCACAAAAACAATTGTACATAAGTAAATGTGTGTACCTGCATAATCATCGTTTTTACCCAGGAAAATCCAGGATACAACCAATGCCGCCACCCAAATCGGAGTAAAAATATATAGTATCTTCTTTGATAATTTTGTTCTTTTGGTATATGCCTCATATCCCATTACCAAAACTAAAAAGATAAAGAAAAATGATTGTCTTGACGGAAAGCAATTCGGAAAATGTAAACCATGCCAAATATAATCCAATATGTTGGTGTTAAAACCAAATGCCAAAAATACCAGCACAACCGCATTCACAATCTTCTCTTTCAGGCGGATATACTTATTTCCAAAATACATAGGTAATAAAACCAGTACAAATACCGACGAATAAATATTGGGCAAATTAGATCCTTTTAAATTCGAAGGTACATTCATGCACATACGTTCCAACAAATCATAGAAAGGGAAATAAAAATATACCTTATCCGAAAAAACCTCTTGGGCTGCGGGTGTATTCGCCAATGCAAGAGCAGTCGGTACCAAAATAATCGCACAAATTCCCACATACAACATTGTGGATGCAACAAACTTTCCAATTGCTTTCCATACTGCCTTTGCCGATTTCGATGAACCTTTTACCAAACAAATAATCAACCACAATATGCAACAAATACCGGTTATAACCGCAAGATAAAAGTTACTGAATGTAGAAATCATCATACTGATGGTATAAACAGTTGCGCTTTTCCCTTTTGCAATACGCAAAATACCCAATGCAACAAACGGGAACAATGCATATCCGTCCATCCAAATTACATTACAGGAATATGCAAGATAATATCCTGACAGTGCATAAAACACACCAAATGCCGCCATGGAAAGATTTTCCTTTTTCCCTTCTTTCAGAAAATAAACCATTCCCATACCCGCAATTCCCGCACGGAATACCAGGGCAATGTTCATTGCTTCAACAATGAATTCTCCCGGCACCAAAACCAATATCCAGTTAAGCGGACTCGCCAGATAATATGCATAATGCGCCCAGTAATTGGTTCCCAAACCATATTTCCACGAATAAAGAAGACTCTCACCATTTAATATATGTTCACCAAATTCGCGCAAAAAAGGTGCATACTGATGATAAAAATCCATTCTGACATAAATTCTGTCACCAAACGGAAAAATACCTCTGATGATATACAACAACATTAATATCATTACAGGTAAAATAAATGCTATCAGTGTGGGTTTCAAACTTCTTCTTTTATCACTATGTATTATTTTCATTTAGTTATCACTTTCCGCATTTTGCATTATATTTTGTAGCATTTCCAGGCTTTTCATCTGACGGTCTATAGCCTGTTTACATATTTTTTCACTAATCGCTTTTAACTCCGCAAACACTGCTTCGCTTACACGAAATGAATACACCTTATCCGCAGGAGTGTCCCAAAGATATCGAATTGCACGCTCCGCTCCGCTCAAATCCTCTCTGTATTCCGGCACTCCCGGAAATTCTCCGTTTATCATAATTGCTTTCATTTCGTAAATCACTTTTACAAACTCTTTATTTAATTCTGAATAAGTAAGTGCCGCAAGCGACTGATACAGAAGTTTGAGCAATTGCTTCTCGTCATTATTCTCCCTTGCATAATAATCTGCCAGTTCCAAAAAATACATTCCGTAAAATGCAAGCTCAAAATCGGAGCGAACCGGTTCAAAATAGTTAGTAACATTTACCTCTGACAAAGAAAATGAATTCTGTCCCGCAAATAATTTAAATTCTCCAAAGCAAAACGGAGTCGTAGTGGCAAGAAAACGATTATTCTGTCGCCTTGCTCCTTTGGCAAATACCGTAATTTTTCCTTTTTCCCTTGTAAGAATCACTATTCTTCTGTCATATTCCCCTATGGGTTCCGCTTTCAAAACCAGTCCTAAAACCGTTATAAAGTTCTGCATTCTCTTCTTTCAACTTTCTGTCAGATTCCGTCTTTTGGCCTTTTTCTTTGCTCTGACAATAAAAAAGATAATCTTCTACCCGTCCGCTATTATAAAATGTATCCCATTCCTGATTGTTTTTCATTGCAAATCCGCCTTTCTGCCTTTGTTACTGTTTAAACACTTTTTCTAAAAATAGCTTTTCCATTCATTCGTATTTTTAACGTGGAAATGCCTGCCAAAAAGTTTATGCGCAGAAAGCCACGACCTTATTCAGTCCGCGGCTTTTGCAAATTTGCATTTTATATTATTACTGGTAATCTTTTGACTGAAACCCAAAATTCTTCAGCATAAAATCACTGTCTCTCCAGTCTTTTTTGACTTTTACCCAAATTTTTAAATTTACTTTCATATCCAGCATTCTTTCGATGTCTGCACGGGCCTGGGAACCGATTTTTTTAAGCATCTGTCCGCCTTTCCCGATAATAATACCTTTGTGTGAATCACGTTCACATACAATAGTAGCTTCTATCTCTGCCATTTTTTTGCTGAATTTCATAGTATCAATTGCCACTGCAATACCGTGGGGAATTTCATCTTCTAAGCAACGAAGGGCTTTCTCACGAATCAACTCTGCCACAATCTGACGCTCCGGCTGGTCCGTCAAGGTATCCGGATCATAAAACCAAGGTCCGTACGGCAAATACTTGCCAATGCACTCCAACAACGTGTCGGTATTCTTACCTTTCAATGCAGATACGGGAACCACTTCCGCAAACTGTAATTCTGTGCGATAGGTATCAATAATATGAAGCAATTCTTCTTTTTTAACCGTATCAATCTTGTTAATTACAAGAATAATAGGGGTATTTACCTGCTTCAGGTTCTCTATGATGCTCTTTTCGCCGGCACCAATATAATCCGTAGGCTCAACAAGCCATAGAATCACATCTGCTTCGTTTAATGTACTCTTTGCGGCATTTACCATATAATCGCCCAATTTGTTTTTGGACTTGTGAATACCCGGTGTATCCACAAATACAATCTGCATAACATCATCCGTATATACGGTCTGTATTCTGTTGCGGGTGGTCTGCGGTTTATCGGAAGTAATCGCCACTTTTTGACCGATAATCTGATTCATTAATGTAGATTTACCCACATTCGGTCTGCCTATGATGCTCACAAAACCCGACTTCTTCTGCTCCATATTTTACCTGTCCTTATCTAAATACCTTTACTCCTGCTTTGCTTCTTCATTTGCCTGCACTTTAGAGTCTTCGGTCAAAACCTCATTTTCCTTTAACTCTTCTTTTACCGGCATTTCCGCTTGCGCTTTATTCAAGGCAACTGCTTTCTTTGCTTTTTTGTTTTTTATAACCTTTTTTATTATAACAATTATCAGTCTGATTGCAAGAGCAATTAAACCAACAACCACAAAGAAACGGATAATATAAGGCAAATCAATGATGAGATTTTTCACAAATCTTACAATAGAATTCCAAATATCCTGTAAACTCGCCATAAAGCCTTCTTTCACTTCTTCGCCGAAGGTCTTTTCTTCCGTTACCACCGGTGTGTAAACTTCCACTTCTTCAATGTATAAGTGTATGGTTGCATATTCTACCAAATCGTCATATTTTAAAAGTCTTGACTCAAGGTTCTCGATATTGTAACGAACCTCTGACAATCTGGAAGTAAGATAACTGATATCTTCTACGGTTTCAGCCTTCTCAAGAAGGGCTAAAAGACTGGTTTCTTCCGCCAAATACATATCTCTCAAACCTTCAGTATCCACATATTCCAGTGTAATATCCTGCGTAGAAGTTGTTTTACTAACCACGTTCGAAAATCCTGCCACCTGGTCTACAAAATCTTCCAACTTTGCATCCGGCACACGGACTGTCATTTCCGCATAGCGGGTACGTCCGCTGTGATAAGCACTTCCGTTGTATGTATATGCATTTTCAATATAGCCGCCCATGGAAACAACTTTATCTTCCACATTTGTTATCATTGTATCAAATTCTTCCGTTTCCACTTCCATGGAAACCGTGCGAATCAATTTACGGTTTGTGGTAACATCCGAACCATTTACCGAATCTCCGGTGGGTGCTTCTTCCATAGCACCCGAATCTTCCGTAATCATATCGTAGCTTTCTTCTGCCTCATAACCGGTCTCATATTTGATGCCGTTGTCATATTGCACCATACCATTTACGTCAGAAGTAGCCATATCGCTGTATCTCCCGCCACAGGCAACCAGGCTGCAAAGCATAAGCCCCGTCATTGCAATTACCAAACACTTCTTTTTTAAGCTAACCATTTTTTCTTTTTTCTGTTTCATAAAGCTCCTCCTTATTTATGTATCTCTGAGCACATTTTTTATATAAAAATTCCGCCCGAATTACGTTTCTATAAAGAATACGTTTCGGACGGAACTATTTTATGGTTTTTTTATAAAATTTTATAAAAAATATTTTTCAGCAAAAATTATTTAAAAATGTCACCATCTTTTTTATCTAAACAAGGGTTCAACATGTTTAAACAATTCTTTCTCATTTTCAATTGCATTACTGTTACCGATTACGCAAATACAATCCTGCTCAAGAAATGCCTTCATATGTCCTGCAAGAATGCGGATATCTTCTTTGGTTGTTCCAAGCAGTTCATCGCGCTCCTTCTGTAAAAGTGCTTCATCAATATTTGACATATAAGACATAAAGGAACGGTTACCCTTTGCCGAAGGGGTTAAAGGCGTATCTTCACCACTTAAGGTACCGATAATAAACTGAGTCATTTCACGCTCTCCGGCCTCGAAATTCTCAAGATAATCTACCACTTTCTCGTATGTCTCAACGGTCTTACCAAGATTCGGGTCTCTATAAGATACGAAATAACAACTTCCGCTTCGTCTAAACGCGGACATACAACCGTAAGCTCCGCCTTTTACGCGGACATTATTCCACAAATAATCATAGCCCATAATCACACGAAGAACTTTTAACGAACCTGTATAAGAAAGTCCGTTTCTTGAAAAATCTCCGGCACGGCAAACATATTGTACCTGCGCTGAGGTTTGGAAACCTTCATTGCGCTTTACAACGGGCACTACTCTCTCAAACTTTTGTACCGGTTCTGTATATAAATTCTTCTTCAAGCCAATGAAAGCCTCTCGGATACCGGCCTCACAATCCAAAGGCGAAGTGTATCCAATCATCACATTCTCAGGACGGAACAACTGCTTCATAAGAAGTTGCAAATTCTCGATCAGTTTACTTTTTTCTTCTTCGAAATTCTTCTCGATCTTTTCAAGCAAACGATAATAAGGAATTCCACCCATAATATCCGTCAATGCTGCTGCTTCATCATAATATGCTGCCGCACGCATTGCCGCAACAGAGTGTGAAGAAGACATTAACATCGACTGCATTCTTGACTTATTTTCCGCTACAATCTCGTAAAGACGTTTTTCGTCGGTAATATTCGTATGCAAAAGAATCTCTTCCAGCAAATCAAACGCCTTCTGCATATTCTCATATAAAACCTTGGTCTTCATTTCAAAAGCTATACGATACTTTCCCTTTTCCTTCACATCATCAGAAAGTACCATGCCGGCAGAAATACCACCTGTATACAAATGAATTTCATTAAAGAGGTCTCCATAGGTATGTTTATCGGTATCCATATATCCTAACACATTCTTTAAAATACCCGTATAAGCCAATAAATCCGTTGAAATATGCTCTGCTGAGAATACCAATCTCACATATCCGATACCATTGGTAAAGATATCGTGACGTAAAAACGGTGTTCCTTCAATCTCCTCCATTTTATTGCTTAACGGTACAATTTCCTTACGCAAATCCTCTCTGGTAAGCAAGGGAATACATGCCAGTGCTTCTTCGCTGTCCGGTGTTTCCTGATACAGCTTAAGTGCCGCGGTTTCTTTTACAATGGCATCAATTTCTTCGGTGCTCAAACTTGCCTTATAAGCCGCAAGTTTCTTTGCCAAAGCCTCTTCCTTGCGGTCACCCAAACCTTTTACGGGCACTGCCGTCACAATGGATTTATGGGTATTATTTAAAATATATTTTTCCAACAATTCTTCAAAATAGCCGGTGTCAATTTTGTCCTTAAGCGCCGCAAAAGTTGCATTTGCTTCAATATGCCAGAATACCTTGGTATCATCATAAAGCCAGCTGTCAAACACCTGCAAACCATACATCAATCCCTTAGGATATGCGCCAAAATCCGCCTCACGATACTTAAATTCAAAATACTGAATTGCCGCCGCAAGAGACTTCTTATCAATGCCGTTGGCGATTAAATCTTTTAACACGCATTCAATAGTACTTACAAACTCGTCCTTACGATTTGCATCCGTATTCTTGGCAATAACTGAGAAATAAGGCTGGCTGATACCGTTTTCATACACGCTGTATACATCTTTACCGATGCCCTTATCAATCAGGGCAGTTTTCAAAGGTGCTCCGGGTGCAGACGAAATAGCATAATCCAAAATCTGGAAAGCCACATACAACTCGCGGTCTAAACTATCTCCTACAATTGCATTGTAAGAAAGATATGCATTTCCTTCTTCCGATTCCGCCTCGGAAATCGGATACTCAATCACAATATCTTTTACCTGTTCAAAAGGTTTCTGCTTTTTAATTTCAGAATCAATTTCCAAAGCCTCAAATTTACTCAAGTACTTTTCATCAATAAACTGCAATTTCTCAGCCATATCCATATCACCGTAAAGATAGATATAGCTGTTGCTTGGATGATAAAAGCTCTTGTGGAAAGCAATAAATTCTTCGTAAGAAAGCTCAGGAATTACATCAGGGTCACCGCCCGATTCCACACCATAAGCAGTATCCGGAAACAGCGAATTCATAATCTCACGTTCCAAAACATCATCTGCCGAAGAAAAAGCCCCCTTCATTTCACTGTAAACAACACCATTGATGGTTAATTCATCATCAGCGCTTTCCAGTTCATAATGCCAGCCTTCCTGCTGAAAAATCTTCTTCTCATTATGAATATTGGGATAAAAAACTGCATCCAAATACACATGCATCAAATTCTGAAAATCTTTGTCATTACAGCTTGCCACCGGATAAACGGTTTTATCAGGGAAGGTCATGGCATTTAAAAAGGTATTCAAAGAACCTTTGGCCAATTCGATAAAAGGGTCTTTTACCGGAAATTCTTTGGAACCGCAAAGTACGGTATGCTCCACAATGTGTGCCACACCCGTACTATTGTTGGGCGGTGTACGAAAACCGATATAAAATACCTTGTTATCATCATCATTAGATAAAAGGGCAATCTTAGCACCTGTTTTTTTATGCTTTAAAACTATACCTTCACTATTCAAATCTTCAATTGTTCTTTTTTCAAGAATTTCGTAAGCTTTTAACTCTTCCGGTCTCATTTATTTTCCTCACTTTCTTACTATATATTCGGTAAAAAACGGGAAGAATATGTATCTCTTCCCGTTTTATCATTTCTCTTAGGTTTGTAAATCCGTTTCATTACAGAACTTCGGTACAAAAATATGAATGTTTTCAAACAAGTCCGAAGGTTCCGCAAGATACTGGTATGTACCTTCCGTTGTTTCAATTTTTTTACGATAAGGTTCGTTGGTCTCAATCACCTTAGGATATACCGGCATACCGTATGCATTTACAGGCTGCACGCCGTCGCCCAAGTCACAGAAGATATTACCGCCTGTGATTTCCAAGCGACCTTTTAAGCCACCAAGGGACAAAGGATTTGCCGCCAGAAGTACAATTTTAATCGTACCCGTACGGATGTAGGTATTACCGCCGCCGCGATAGTTACCAATACCTCCAACGTCAGAACCTTCTACATATACGAATACTTCCTTGCCAAAGATATAAGTGTCAATATCACCGTCTTTGGAACCGATACCCACACCTTCCATGCAGTGTAAAAGAATCTTAACGATACCATCGTTAATTGCCACACGGCCGGCTCTGTCCCAAAGGGTTCCGATACCGGTAGATACACTACCCGATACGTCCATCTCAATGTTAGCAATCGATGCAATATCCACATCACCGTTAAAAGAACCGATACCGATAGAATCCGCCGCCGAAGACGAAATTGCAATATCGCAATTATCTAATATAATTCGGGTAGGTCCCTGCATAGAACCGATACCGATGGACTTACTGCCGGTAGCAATGATTTCAATATTACCGGATGCAATCTTAATTTCAGAGTCTTCGTCTGCTACCATACCGCCGATACCGATGGCGATTTCACCATTTGTCTCCACGCGAATCGTGCCTTTGCTCTCAATCAAAATATTACCATAAGGCTCATTTGACGAACATCCGATACCGATACCGTTATTGTGGTCTACGTGAATGGTCAAATCACCATCTCCCTGAATAATCAACTTAGAAGACTTCGGCACATGAATACCTTCATAGGAGAGAATGTTATCGCCTTCCACGCAGAGAATCACCTGACAATTTTCACCGATTTCAATTGCCGGTGCTTCACGTCCGCGCAAATTGATATTTGAAATAGTCAACACTGTATCCGTATTATCCTTGATGCGGATACCCATACATACTTCACGGCCGGTTTCTCCTACAATTCTTGTAGTAGAATGACCGATATAAATCTGTGAATAAAAGTCCAAAGCAAGATTTACCAATGAAATCACATCATAATTGTTTGCTTCATATACTTTATTCTCATAAGCCAGTTTGGCAAGCTTTAAGTTAATTGCAACAATCTGGTTCTCAATTTCTTCATTGATGTGATCCACAATCTGCGCATTGGGTCTTCCGGTATAAAATCCCTGAATCAAGTGACAGCCAAGCTGAATAACCATCTGAAGTTCTTCCGCAGTTTCAACCCCCTCCGCAAGAATTTTCATATTATGATTATTCGCAAAAGACACATAACTTGAAACCAAATGTTGCTTCTTACTGTCGGTGTCAATACCCATAATCATAGAATGGTCAATCTTTAAATAGTTCGGACTGTTATTTAGAAGTGTAGAAGCATTGGAATAACCTGTACCATAATCATCCAATGCAAGTTCGCATCCACTCTTCTCCATATACTTATGAACTGCAGCACAAGACTCTTCCGACTGGAAACCGTTTTCAGTAATTTCAATAACCAGGCTCTTCATCAAATCCTGGTATTTGTCCAACAATTCATCAAATTCTTCTTCTTTGAGAATTGCTGTAGGAATACTGTTTAAGAACAACTTGCGGTCTTCAAAAATTCCGCCGTGCTGGCTCATAATCTTCATAACATTATAAAATGTATAATGCTCTACTTCATACAATCTGTCCTGACGTTGTGCCAATTCCAAAATATCCACGGGGCTCAAACCAATCTCGCCCTTGGAACGCATAAGCGCTTCATACGCATAGATTTTACCGGTCTTTGCGCTGACAATCGGTTGGAATTTGTACTGTAATTCATTTTTATCAAGCAGAATACGAAGTTTGTTATCCTTCATATATTCTGTTTCCTGACGCTTAAACGCATCCGGCGAGAAATAGTGCGGGTCTGATTTACGAAACATTACCGCTTCATACACAGCAAAGCTTGAATTCTTCACCATCTCATCTGCAGATGCTGCATGTCTGGGATAATTGCTGTAACCACAATAGGTCGTAAAATTCTCTGCCGTCGCAAGCTTTAATAAAATATTTTCGATTTGTGTAATAATATTCTGTAAATCTGCCTTAAATTCCTGTCTGTCACAATCCTGTGCCAATACCAGAAATTCATGTCCTGATTTACAACCGCACAAAACATTTCTTTCGCTGCGAAGCTTCTGATATCGTTTAAAAATATCACCGATTTCAGCCATGGTATCGGCTGCCTTCTGATATCCTACAAAGTGTCTTAAGTGTTCCACTCCTTCAATCTGGAAACATGCCAAATAACAGGTAGTCAACGCCAACTGCGTTCTTGTATCTGCCTGTTTCATAAATTCATCATAATATAAAAGTCCGGTTTCGGGGTCGATATCAATAGACTCCAAAAGATTTGCATAGGCAGGAATATCATCTCTCTGAAAAGCCTTAATCATTTTAATTGCAATAATAAGACCTACCACAAATAAAATAATACCTGCACAAATGTATATGTATGAAACCCAATAAGAAAAACCGGATGCCCAAAAGTTATACGCACCAACCGCGATTAACAAAAACGCCAATACAATAAAGACATTTTCGGTAACCAGGTAATATCGTATCTTTTTATATCCGGTCTGTTTTGAATTATTTTCTCGTTCCATGGCTTAAAGTCCCCTACAATGAAATAAATCACATACTTTGCCATAATATGACATCTTTATGATTATATCATATTTAGAAACTTCTACCAAGTTTTTTTCTTCGTTTTCGTCAAAAATAACAAGAAAATATATCATTTTTTAGATATTTCGCATTAAATCAAAGCGAAAATGCCATCAATGCCAATTTAGAAAAGACAAATTCCTCCGTTACAGGCACTTTTTCACCGCTTAACAACTGCATGTATTCGTCTAAAGCATAAAGCTTACTGACATACTTCTCTTCTTCTTTACCCAAAAACTTCTTTTTTGTTTGATATGTTCCTGCTTTAACTTTGATTTTTAATTGTTTTAAAATCTGATACCGAAAATCATCCTGCTCCAGCCCGGCAATCGTTTCGGCCAGGCCCTCTTCACCTTTATTCATAAAATACTTATTAACGATTGCTTTTATTTTGAAAGGTGTATCTTCCCAGGTCATCATATCTTCGTAAGTCATTCTGCCTCCCATAAAAACATGAGAAGTATCCTGCATTACATATTTAAAATCTCTTTCGTTTGTATATTCCATATCTCCTGCGCCTCTGTTTTATCAATATCTTTTGAATGCAGGCTCTGTATTCTTTGTCTTGCATTTCAGACTCTACAGAGATTTCTATTTATTCTCGTCAATCACTTCGATTTTCCAACCGGTCACCTGCAAAACTTCCGCAATCTCTTCCACACTCATACCGGTTTCTTTGCTGACTTCTTCCATTGATACCTTGCGAAGTAAATCATCCGCCAATGCATTTGCCTTTTCCATAACACGATTAGCCTTCTCTGCCCATTCACCGGCAGTTTCGTTCTCGGTCTGGTTCTCATAAACAAGGCTTTCCATGGCTTCCATGATCATTTGCGCAATCATTTCCTCTGCTTCTTTGGCAGACTCCTGACTTCCAAGCATATCCATAAGAACCGCCAGTGCCACATTTCCTTCGCCGATTAAATCTTCCAGCAAAACGCCTTGTCCCGCATAGAGTTTGGCAATATCAACTACCTGAGGCAAAAATGCTTCCGTTAATTCATTACGCACTGATAAATCTCCTGCCATAGCAGATAAAAGAAGGGCTTCTTTCTTGCCATCAGACACAGGAGGCAACTTAGCAAGTTCTTCTAAGTACATATCCAGATATTTTCGGTCCTCACCCTCGATCATCGCATCTAAATTTACAGGCTCATCCACACCGATTTTCGCACCCTTAAGATACTCATAAACCAATGCCATCTGCTCATCACTTAAATGATATTCTTCAAACTGTTCTTCCACCTGTTCCGTGGTAAGTACATTCCCCTGTACCGCAGCCGTTTCTTTTAACTCAGTTAATAATTTCGCAAAAGTCGCTTCATTTAATCCGTTCATTTCTTATCACTTTCATTGCCTTTAATTTCTTTTTACATGTTCGTGTGTAAATAAATGGTCCGAACAATATTCATAATTGCCCTCACATTTTGAGCAATAGCGAAAGGCAAGATTCGGGTCGTGCTGCTCCGTGCGACCGCAAATTGCACATTTATGTCTGGTCACATTGGACGCCGCCTTCACTTTTACTTTGTAATCATGCTGACGCTTCATCTGTTTCGGACTCTTTCTTCCCAACCTGGTTTTAAAAATCAGGAAGAATAAGAAGGTATTCATTAAAGACATACCGATACTTACCAGACTAATCATTCCGATATAAAAATCTCCGCCCAAAAAGCTACTTACAATGCTGAATGCCATAATCACAACATATATAATTCCAAGTACTTTAACCTTAATCGGTAAAATAAAGAATATATATACCTGCATTTCAGGATAGGTCATAGCAAATGCCAGGAAAATGGACATATTGATATAATAAATACCAAAGGAAAGCGCAATGACCGAATGAATGTAAGAGCCACCATACAGCGCAGGGCACTCTCCGTATGCCCAAACATAACTCTGTTCCATTACAGTAAGCCAGTCCTGTCCAAAGATTTCCAGAAAACCAAACAGAATTAACGCGCCCAAAACCGTCAGTATCAAACCCGAGAAGAAGTACACATTAAACAGAAAACTTCCCCATGCACGCTCCAGCGTCCGTCCGATGGAATAATAAAAATACAAACTGATCAGGGTGAAAAAGATATTCATTCCTTCCGGAATCAAAACCCAGGTAAATAATCTCCAGACCTGTCCTCTAAAAATCGCATGGAAATTCAATGAAAACAAATCCATGGTCTGTGGAAATAACATATATAAGAAAAAACCGAAAGTATATACAATCGTAATATATAACGGCAAATTACGAATTGCATATTTCCCGTATTTTCGCTCCATTTTCATTAAGAACTGTCCCATTATGAACATACCTCTTTTTATATAATTTAATCTTCTTTCTTGTTATAAAAGTGCTTCTTTTATCTTATATTTTCTATAGTAACCGGCTATTCCCGCAATTTCTACAACTCGTAAGGTGTTACCTGATATACGTAGTAGTTCAACCAATTACTATACAAATTAATACTGTGTGAACGCCACTGCAAGAACGGCTCCTGTTCAGGGTCGTCGTCCGGGAAATAATGCGCCGGAATTTCAGGATTCAATCCCTTACCGCAATCCCTGATATACTCGTTCTTCAATGTCACTCTGTCATACTCAGGATGTCCCGTAATAAAAATCTGCTTACCGTCCCCTGCCATTGCAATATAAATGCCGGCCTCATCAGACTCTGCCAGAACTTTTAATGCATCACAAGCGTAAACATCTTCTCTCGTCACTTCCGTATAACGGCTGTGCGGTGCATAGAAATAGTCATCAAAACCACGCACCAACGGCTCTTTACGGTTACGCACGCGATGCTCAAAGATGCCGGAAATCTTTTTATCCAAAGATTTCTTCTCAAGACCGAAGTGATAATACAGGCCGGCCTGAGCACCCCAGCAGATATGTAAGGTAGAAGTTACGTTTCTCTTGGACCAATCCATAATCTTACATAACTCTTCCCAGTAATCCACTTCTTCAAATTCCATCTTCTCTACCGGTGCGCCGGTAATAATCAAACCGTCAAACTTCTCATCTTTCACATCATCATAAGTAATGTAAAACTTATTCAAATGGCTTGCTGACGTGTTCAAAGAAACATGGCTCTTTAAGGTCATAAAACTCACGTCAATCTGAAGCGGTGTATTGGATAATACGCGCAACAACTGCAATTCAGTCTCTTCTTTTAAAGGCATCAAATTTAAAATGCACACCTTCAGCGGACGAATATCCTGATGCATTGCTCTGGTTTCGTCCATCACAAATATATTTTCATTCTCCAGCTTCTCTTTTGCCGGCAAATCGCTTTGTGTTCTAATGGGCATAAAAACACCCTCCTTTTATCAAACAATCTCTGGAAATCATATCATAAAATGCTTTTACAGGCAACTACACGCAACGAAAGAACATTCCAAATAATCATTCCTGCGGACAAAATGCAATTCTTACTTAAATCGTACCTTCCACACCGTACTTTTCCATAAAATCTTCTTCAGACAAAATCGGAATGTTTAATTCCTTAGCTTTTTTATTCTTTGAAGATGTGGACGCGGTATCATTGTTAATCAAACACTCTGTCTTTGCCGAAACGCTTCCCGCAACTTTACCGCCCATATTCTCAATAATTTCTTTTAACTCACTTCTTCCGTTAAAATGATTTACGCTGCCGGTTACAACAAAGGTTTTACCTTTTAGCTTATCCGCATCCGCACCTACTTCCGGTTTCTCAAGCACCACTTCCTGCAATAATTCGTCCAAAGACTGCATCTTTACCATATCACGGAAATATGAACAAAATGTGCCCGCTATTACATCGCCTACACCCTCAATTTGGCTGACCTCTTCTTCCGTAGCAACACGCATAGCTTCTAAATCATAATCAAAATGCTTGCAAACCACTTTAGCCATAGCCACACCGATATTAGCAATACCTAAAGCATAAACCAGACGGGGCAATGTGGTATTTCTTGCTGTTTCAATACTTGCAATCAAATTATCATAGGACTTCTCGCCAAAGCCTTCCATGGCAATAATTTGATCACGATAACGCTCCAGGCGGAACAAATCCTTATAATCACGAATAAAACCTTCTGCAACAAACTTCTCCAAAGTAGCTTCGCTCAATCCGTCCATATTCAAGGCATCCCTGCTTACAAACAGAGTTAACGCTTTGATTTTCTTTACGGGGCATTCCGGATTCACACAATATAAGGTCTGCACCTCATTTACTGCCTGAATCTCGGTCTTTTCACCACACACAGGGCAGGCGCAGGGAATTTCTACGCTGTCACTTCCCGTTAAATTATCCGCAATCTGCGGAATAATCATGTTAGCCTTGTATACGGTAATTCTGTCGCCAATACCAAGTTTTAAGGCACGCATTACACTGATATTATGAACGCTGGCACGGCTTACCGTAGTTCCTTCCAGTTCCACAGGTTCAAAAATCGCCACCGGATTAATCAAACCGGTACGACTGGGACTCCATTCGATTTCCTTTAAAATGGTTTCCTTTACCTCATCCGCCCATTTAAAAGCAATGGCATCTCTGGGGAACTTTGCAGTGCGGCCTAAAGACTTACCATAGGCAATATCATCAAAGATTAAAACCAGGCCGTCCGACGGAATATCATAGCCGGCAATAGCATCCGCAAAATATTCAATACCCTCAAGTATATTGTCAGCAGTTACTTCTTTGTATTCTACTACATCAAATCCCTGACCTCTAAGAAACTCCATCTGTTCTTTTCTGGAATTCTTAAAATCCACGCCATCCGCTTCCACCAGCGAAAACGCGAAGAAACGCACATGTCGCTCTGCGGTAATCTGATTATTTAGCTGACGGACGGAACCGCTGCAAAGATTTCTGGGATTCTTAAATTGTAGGGAAGGATCTTCTATTTTAGCATTGATACGTTCAAAGTCTTCGTAACCGATTACAGCTTCACCGCGGATTACAAGGGTACCTTCATACGAAATTTTCAAAGGGATATTCTTAAAAAACCTGGCATTGTTGGTAACCACTTCACCCACTTCACCATTTCCGCGAGTCACTGCCTTCACCAATTCACCCTTTTCATAGGTTAAAACAACAGTAAGACCGTCTAATTTCCAGGAAAGCAGACCTTTCTGTTCCCCGAGAAAGCTTCTTAATTCCTCGCGTTCCTTTGTTTTGCCAAGGGAAAGCATAGGCGCTGCGTGTTTCTCTTTGGGAAGCTCGTCCACAGCCTCATATCCGACCTTCAAGGTAGGGCTTCCTGCAAGAACCATATCGCACTCTTTCTCTAAGCTTTCCAGTTCATCATACAATCTGTCATATTCAAAATTACTGATAATCTCTTCATCTTTGGCATAATAAGCGTAAGATGCCTTAGATAAAATCTTAACCAGTTCTTTCATTCTTTCGATTTTTTGCTCTTTGTTCATAACCATAATCCTTCTTTATATACTAAAAATGCTTATTCTTATGCACTTGGGCAATCCCCTGATACATCAAGCCGCCTACATTTTCTTACTGCCAACGGCATTACTTATTCTTCACTTCCGCCGGCCAACCGATATAATTCACTCAATTCTTCCCCTGTAATTCTGCGGTATTCGCCGGGCTTTAAATTTCCAAGCTCCACATTCATCACGCGTACACGCATTAAGGACTCAACTTTATACCCTAAACTTGCACACATACGACGGATTTGACGATTTAATCCCTGTGTCAAAATAATGCGGAATGTATATTCACCAACCTTAGTCACTGTACACGACCTGGTAGTTACTTCCAGTTCCTCCAAATACACGCCATTAGACATTTTATGGATAAAATCATCCGTCACCGAATTATTAACCTTAACAATATACTCCTTCTCGTGGTGATTTCTTGCCCGCATCATTCGGTCAATCAAATCACCGTCATTGGTCATAATTAGAAGCCCCTTGGAATCCTTATCAAGACGTCCCGCATAATTTAACCGAAGCGGATACTGAAACACTTCATCAATGGTCACCTTCGCATATTTATCCTGCTTGGTACAAGTCACACCTTCCGGCTTATAAAAGGCAACCACGTGCTTCTCATCCTGCATAAAAACTTGTCTCCCTTTTACGCAGACTTTATCACCATCATTTACTTTATCCGCATTCTTGGCTTTTATGCCGTTAATGGTAACCTGTCCGCTTTCCACTAACTTATCCGCCTGTCTTCTGGACGCCACTCCGGCTTCTGCCAAAAATTTATTGATTCTGACTTCCATAAGTCCCTCATTTCAAAATCTCAATATCTGTATCGTATGTACAACATTTATATTCTACCACAGAATGATATATTTTTTAATATTAAATCCGCCATTATTTACACATTTTACCATAGTTATATTATATTAAAAAAGGTCCATAATCCTGCGATTACGAACCTTTTATCCTTAGTTTACCTTTACTCAACGAACTCAGATTTCACATATGCGATTTCGCCGTTATATTTAATCTTGGTCCAGCCATTGCTCATCTTCTCTACCAATTCTAACTTGGTTCCCGCATAAGCCAAAGCAACACGGTCTGCATCCTGACTTGCTTCCTCACGGATGTTTACGTTTTCTTTGACTGTAACGTAAGTAGCACCTGCAGTTGTTTCACCGCCTTCGGTCTCTGTAGATACAACCTCTAAGAATTCTGATTTGATATAACCTTCTTTACCTTCATAAATAACCTTACTCCAACCGTTTACGCGATCTTCCAATCGGGTCAGGGTTGTTCCTGTGCTTACCTTACCGAGTTTATCAGCAGTCTCACTGTCTGAACTTCTGACATTAACGGTTGTGGTTGCCTTAACGGTTTCCGTGGTTGCAACTTCAGGCGTTTCACTCTCAGACTCTGCTTCAGAAGCTTCCGATGCACTTTCAGACTCTTTAATCGCTTCACTTGCCTCACGGAGTGCAATGATTTTAACCATTTCATTGGTTACCATCTCCTCAAAGCCTTCCATATAAGTCTTGATATCCGGATTGGAATCCAAAACTTCATTATACTTCAAATCAACGGTATTATATAAATCCTGCACTTCCTGCTTCATATATGCAGAATAGTAATTGTCCAAAACATTCTCACTCATATCAGCCTTACGATAGATATGGTAGTCTCCCGCCTCATTGGGGCAATAATACAAACCGATTAATCCCGGAATTGTGGTATCGAAATTGGTTAACTTCAGCTGATAAGATACGTACACATAATATGAACCTTCTTCAAAGCCTTCCTGTGTATAGCAATGAATATCATTATAGCTTTCTACGAATTCACTCTTTACGGCAATATTTACCAATTCATTTTCATTCACATATAAAAGGTATTTCTTAATGGTTTCTTCATCGTTTTCAGCCAACGCATTGTGATATGCAGTCATTACTTCATTGATTTCCGGATATGCATCACACAATAATGTCAAATCCTGAATATCATCCTGCACCTCACTGCTTTGGGATTCGCTTTCAGAAACTTCATTTACATTATCTCCGGTGGTCGCTGTTTCCCTGCCACCAACACCGAACACAATCATAGCAACGGCACCTACCGTAATAGCGAATAACGCAGTAGCTGTAATTAACGAATGTTTACTTATAAAACCGACCACAAAGGCCTTAATTGCTTTCATCACAGTCCCCCTGTAATTCTTTCTAAATGCACCCGACAGGAATCGAACCTGCATTAAAGGCGTCGGAGGCCTCCGTTCTATCCATTAGACTACGGGTGCATTACAACAGTGGCAAAATGTTACGAAAATGTTACGCCACCGTTGCCTATCATATCATACAATTTAGTTTTTGTCTAGTATTTAAAGTCGCACAATCCCCCTGTTTTCAGCATTGTAATAATAGACAAAATCTGACAACTGCTCTTGTTCCTCTACTTGCGTAGCGTTGACCTCTCTCACCATCTGACTCAGTTTCTCCCTCGTAACCTGTCCTTCATCCGGCACAAGAATCACTTCGTGTACCGAACTTGGCAGGATAAAAAAGTTTCCGCTCAGCCGTTCATAACAATACTCTAAAACGCCCTCATACAGAACAGCAGATGCCCCATATAACCTTGAAACATTGCTAAGTACATACATTCCGGTTGCATCTTTTTCACTGTGGGCTTCCATAAACACCTTATTATCGTCATTTTCACCCTTCTCCTTATCTTCCAGCCAAAAATCTTCCTCTGTTAATTCTTTTAATACATCCATCATTCCGCAAAAATGCATTCTTAATAATTTGGGCGTATTTTCGGTAGCGATTCTGTACAATTCACTCTCGTCCACCTTCCAATAATCTAAATGCTTATTGTGAATTAAGATGGTTGCGTTGGCAAACTCCTTCATATCCACAAGATAATAATATACGATTGCCAAGTCCAGATACTCCCTGTGGGGAATGGTTTTCAACAGTTCTCTGTTTTTATCATAATGAATCAGTTTATATACAATACGCCCCTTGGCCTTCTCATATTCCGTAAAAAAATCCATATCGATATCTTTATCCAATTTACTTTTCTCATAAATCTCGCGGATTTCTTTGATGATATCTTCCATAGCCGTACCTTCCCGATACTTCTCATAAAAGTCTTCCAAATAGACGGTTGGTGAAATATTGATATTCTTTTGTGTAAAAGTGAGACCTGTTAAAACCACTCCGTTATTCTTAGTAACATCCTGAAGTGAAACCTTAATATCCTCCCCTAATTCTTCCTGCATCTTCTGTAAAACGTGACAAATAAATGTGTGAATTTTCATAGAACCTCCTATACTTACCCGAACGGGCGATTTGAAAATAGATTTGTTGATAGATTTCAGATTAGTTCTGCAGGCGGTAACAAACAAAAATCATTTAGCATAAAATGCAAAAAAGACAACGAAAAGAAATCTCTTCATTGTCTTTATAAGCTAATGATTTATTGAATTATACAGATTAAACTCTACTCAAGTACTCGCTGGTTCTTGTATCAATCTTAATCTTGTCCCCGATTTCAACGAAAAGAGGAACGCTAACGGTTGCACCTGTTTCAACTGTAGCAGGCTTACTTGCACCTGTTGCTGTATCACCCTTGAATCCGGGTTCTGTCTCTGTAACTTCAAGTTCAACGAACAGAGGGGGTTCAATTGCGAAAACGCTACCGTTGTGTGATAACATCTTAACCATTTCGTTTTCTTTTACAAACTTCAAAGAATCACCGATTTCGTCCTTTGTTAAGGAAATCTGATCGTATGTTTCTACATCCATAAAGTTGAACATATCTCCATCAGAATACAAATACTGCATTTCTTTTCTGTCGATACGAGCCTGAGGACATTTTTCGGTAGGTCTGAAAGTCTTTTCAACTACACCACCACTCTTAATGTTTTTCAGCTTGGTTCTAACGAACGCAGCACCCTTTCCGGGCTTTACATGTTGGAATTCAATAATCTGAAAAACGTTGCTGTCTAATTCAATCGTAATACCGTTTCTGAAATCGCCGGCAGAAATCATTGTTTCTTCCTCCTAATTTTTAACATAATAATTCATCAATAGTTTAATATAAGAACAAGCATATTTCAACATTTTTTTGCTTTTTTTAATTTTTTTTATTTTCATCGTACTCTTTCAAGACGATATTTTCCAATTTTCTCTTCAAAACAATCTGAATTTCTTCCTTTGCATTAATGGGTTTTACCAGAATGGACCGTATCCCTAAACGTTTCGCACCCCATACATCCGTAAAAAGCTGGTCGCCTACAAAGAAGGTATTCTCCTTGGACGTTCCCATAATCTGCATTGCTTTTTTATAACCTTTTAAGAATGGCTTTGCGCCCATAGGGATGGTATCCAAATGCAAATCTTCATTAAACATATCAACTCTTGCTTTGGAATTATTGGATAAAAGAACAATTTTAAAACCGCGGTCACGCAAATAATTTAAAAGTTTCTTGCTGCGCTCATCCGCCGGTGCCCCGTGGGGAACCAATGTATTATCAATATCAAAAATAACACCGCGGTACCCGTCTTCATACAATTGTTCAAAATCAATTTCATAAGTAGAATCCAGATACTCGTCCGGATAAATGGCTTTAAACATGTTTACTCCCAATCTATTCCTGCACTCGTCAGCAATGCTTTTGTATATTCGTCTTTCGGATTAAAGTATAACTCATTTTTATCGCCTTCTTCAACTATTTTTCCGTTTTTCATTACAATCACACGGTCACATAGTTCATAAACCGTACGCAAATCGTGCGAGATAAAAAGAACGGCCAAATTTCTTTTATGGCTTAAACGCTTTAAAAGCGACACAATCTGTTTCTGCACCGTTACGTCCAGGGCCGAAACCGGCTCGTCTGCAATCAGCACCTCCGGCTTTGATAAAAGCGCCATGGCAATCATAACACGCTGCCTCTGTCCGCCGGATAATTCAGACGGGTAATGGTTTAGGTATTGTTCTTCCAATTCCACCGCATCCAGCATTTTAAGAATTTCTTTTTGCCTTGTTTCTTTGTCTTTGACGCCCTGCAAGCGCTGAACCTCGTGTAAAAGCCACTCCACGGTTTTCGCAGGATTTAAGGCACTGTAGCTGTCCTGAAAAATCATTGCGGTCTTCACACATTCCACTGTGCCTGAATCTTCTTTTAAAAGCCCCGTCATCACCTTGGCAAGAGTCGATTTACCGCTACCGCTTTCTCCTACAAGTCCCAGGATTTCGCCCTTTTTTAATTGTAATGAGACGTCTTCCAGCGTAGGTTTGTTTTTCTTTCCTCCGTATGTGAAGAAAAGATTCTGCACGTTGCATACGTATTCATTTGTCATTTCTTCACACCGCCTTTCTTGCCTTACTTATATTCTTACGCCGGTATTTCCGGCTTCTGTTTAGCACTATCTACTGCTTAATCCGGTTTCTTCACCACCGGTATCGCCGCAATGAGTTCCTTCGTATATTCTTCCTGCGGTTTTGCAAAAATATCTTCCGCCTCGCCCTGTTCCACGATTTTACCATCCTTCATCACAAGTACGCGCTGACACAATTGACGCACCAGACTTAAATCGTGGGAAATAAAAAGAATGGACGTCTTCTTCTCCCGGTTAATTCTTCGCAACAGTTCTATTACCTGCGCCTGCACCGTTACATCCAAAGCGGTAGTAGGCTCATCCGCAATCAAAAGCTTCGGCTTACTAATCATTGCCGCCGCAATCATCACACGCTGTCTCTGACCGCCGGATAATTGGTGGGGAAAAGATGCATAAATTCTCTCGGCATCTTCCAGTCCGGCGTCTGTTAACGCCTTAATTGCCTCTTCTTTTAATTTGATTTTATCTTTTTCGCCGTGAACACGTAAGGCCTCTTCCACCTGCCAGCCAATCCTTTTTACAGGATTTAAGCATGTCATGGGTTCCTGAAAAATCATGGCAATATCCTTGCCCTGCAGTTCACGTAATTCACTTCTTTTACAATGAAGGAGATTCAGACCGTTAAAAACAATATCTCCCGATTTGGTAATATCGCCTCGGTTTAAAAGCCCCGCAATGGAAAGGGCCGTCAAACTTTTACCCGAACCTGACTCGCCCACGATTCCGAGAATCTCCCCTTCGCCCATAGTAAACGTCACGTCATCCACCGCAGTTTCAGGCAGGGAATGGTCGTAAAATTCAATCTTAAGATTTTCTACGGAAAGCATCTTTCAAACCTCCTCCCTCACTCATAAGACCGAAGCCAAGGAGCATTATAATCATCACAAGGCCCGGGAATATGGTATAAAAAGGTGCCGTCTGCAAATATCCCTGCGCTTCCGAAAGCATACGTCCAAGGCTTGCCTGTGGCGGCTGTACGCCTATCCCTAAGAAACTCATACCCGCTTCCGCCAAAACCGCATTATTCAAAGAAATCAAGACGCAGTTTAAAAGCGTGGGCATAACATTGGGTAAAATATGCACAAACAGAATTCTGCCTCGACCCGCGCCCATCAGTTTTGCAGCTTTGACATAATCCATTTCTCTCTGTTTCATAAATTCGGTTCGAACCATCTTTGCAAAACTCGGCACAATGGCAAAGCCCAACGCAAGAATCACATTGAAAGTTCCCGTACCGAAAAGACTAATAAAAATCAGTGCCAAAAGAATACTTGGAATCGCAAACAACACGTCTATCACACGCATAAGGCCTTCATCCAAAAGACCTCCGAAATACCCCATTACCGCGCCTAAAATGGTGCCTATTACTGCACCGATTGCGGTGGAACCAAGCCCAATCAATAAGGTCATTCGCGTTCCCTGCTGTACGCGGCTTAAAATATCCCTGCCGAAATTATCACAGCCAAACAAGTGCTTTAGCGACGGCGCTGCAAGTTTTGATGCAGCATCCATTTCCTCCGGGTCGAAAGGCGCAAAAACAAGACCTGCCAGCGCAAATACAAGCACTGCCAGCACCATACAGAAACCGATTATGAAGTTTTTGTTGGTGGTTGTCTTTTTCATTGGTTTATCCTTTCATACGAAGAGTTGTGATGTGTCGATATGGCGAAAGGCTTCGTGAAACTGCAAGTTTACTCTTACTACAATATTTAAAATTGTTTTATCTAATACTTAAATAAATAGAATCCCCATACACAATTACTAAATTCGCCAGCAGCAAAACTATGAAGTTCTCCATCAATATTTACAGTATAGATAGGAAACTTGTAATCCTGATGATATAGTGGGTCTTGCACCGATATGCTTTCACCAGTCCTATTCCATTCATATTCAAATATATTTATCCCAAACAGAATTACGTTACCATCAAAGCCAGTGACCTCATGTTGCCATGTTCTCGACTTATACATTTTCAACTCAATCCACTCCTTTTCACAACAACTGCAAAGTTTCCTCTCTATTCCCCCGCCAAAATCCAGCCGCTTTGTATCCAAAACAGAATCTTTTTATAACTCCCTTTGAACCTGTGTAAATTTCTCCTTACTCTTCCTCCCCGGTGACCCTGACTCTCGGGTCTACCCAGGCATAAATTAAATCTGTCACCGTACTGATGATTACAATTCCTGCCGCAATCAGCATTACAATTGCCATTACCACGGGATAGTCTCGCGTCGATATCGCCGATAAAAGACTTCTTCCAAGCCCCGGAATGCCGAATACCTGCTCGATGATAATTCCGGACGCAATCATATCCGCCACAACCATTCCGATAAAAGTAATCGTAGGCATAATGGCATTCTGCAGAATATGGCGGTACAACATACTCGTGGTACTGTTTCCGCGACTATAAGCCGTTCTTGCATAATCCTTCTTCGCTTCTTCCAGAATATTCGCTTTTAACAGGCGGATACACATGGCACATTTCGGCAACGCAATGGCTATCGCAGGACAAATAAGATACCCTACAAAGCCTATAAAATTATCATGATAATCAATATAGCCACCCGGTGTAAACAAACGGAAGGTCAAGCCAAATACAAAGGTCAGAAGAAGACCCAGTAGGAACGGCGGTACAGACATAAACAGCTGATTGATTACGATAAAAATTTTATCAACCACGCCACCCACGCGTTTTGCAGTATAAATTCCCAAAGGAATGGATACCGCGCACACAATCACAAGGGCTAACGCCGACATTGTAAAATTGATAAAAATTTTATCTCCGATTAAATCCGTAACGCTCATAGAATACGAATATGATTTCCCGAAGTCAAAGGTAAGCATACCCAATAACCACTTACCGTATCTCACCATAAAAGGATCATTTAAGCCCATCTGCTCTCGCATGGCTTCCAGTTTCTCCGGTGTTGCTTCCGTGCCCAGTTTCTGTAGCGCAGGGTCCCCGGGCAAAATGGAAAAGGCCGCAAATACCACAAAAGAGACCGCAAGAAGGGTCAGTACAAGCATTAAAATTTTCTTCAACATGTACTTTGCCATCTTGGGTCTCCTTTCTGTTTTACTCTACAATATAAATCTTAGACACATCCATTACATACATCGGATAAAATTCATATCCGGCGTACTTCTTATTCAGTGCGGTGAACTCAGGCAAGTCCTGAATGTATACATTGGCCGCATCTTTTGCAAGGTAGGTCTCACATTCCTTAAAATACACAACCTTCTGCGCTTCGTCCGTAGTTGCCATCGCATTTGCAAAAGCCACGTCATAATCCGCATTTGCATAATTTACGAAGTTATCTCCTGCTGTACTTACAAAACGGTCCAAAAAGGCCGTAGCCGTAAGCTGAGGCGCATCTACACCGATTACGGTTGCTTCATAATTACGGTTGCTGTAAGTTTCGCTTAACCAGGTATTCCAGTCAACCAACTGGATTTCCGCAGTAATATTTACATCTTTTAACTGTTCTGCCACAACCTGGGCAGTATCCACATGCTGCTGATAGTTCGACGGCACTGTAATTGTAAAAGTAAATCCGTCCCCATAGCCTGCCTCTGCCAAAAGGTCTTTGGCCTTCTGCACGTCATAAGGATACAACTCTGCAAGACTTTCATCATAATATTTGCCAAATGCCGGAATCATACTTGTTCCGATAATGGTTCCCTTACCATCTGATACGAAATCCAATACTTCTTCGCGGTTTACTGCATAACAAAGTGCCTGACGCACGCGTACATCGCTAAAAGGCTCAAAATCATTGTTTAAATACAAGGCCTGTACAAGGTTCATATTGCCTTCCAACACATTGTATTTTTCCATATCAAGCTCTGCCATCTGGGCAGTGGTCAATCTTGAGAACATATCGATGGAACCACCGTTTAATTCCATGGCAATGGTATCCGCATTTGCACAAATTTTAAAAGTAACCTTTTCAATATGGGCCTTTTCACCCCAGTAATCATCGAAACGTTCCATTTTTACATTGGTCAAAGGGGAACGTGATACATACTTATAAGGGCCGGTACCAATGGCATTTGCATCCGGATCTGCGTTATCCGCAGGGATAATTGCCGCCTCAATGGTAGACAGCATTGTAAGAAAATCACTGTCCGGCTGGGCAAGCTTAATAGCTACCGCACCATCTTCCGTAATTTCTACAGCCTCAATATTAGAACACGCCGCTATCGAAGGCTCACCACCCTCAATATCGGCGAATTTTTCAACTGAATATTTGATATCCTCCGCCGTAACTGCGTTTCCGTTATGGAACTTCACACCTTCCTTAACCGTAAAGGTATAGGTCAGTCCGTCTTCTGAAATTTCCACACCACTTGCTACTGCGGGCACTAAATTACCTTCGGAATCTGCCTTATACAAACCTTCGTAGACATTGAAAAAGATTTCCTTGGTTCCTGCCGCCAGCATATCGTGGGGGTCAAGACTGTCCTCAATGTCCTGAGGAATTCCGATGGTGATCGATGAAGAGGAATTCTCCTTATCACCTGAGCATCCGCTCAGTGCAACAGTACTTGTGAGTAAAATCATCAGAAGAAGACTTGCTAATAATCTTCTTTTTTTCATTTTACTGTTCCTTTCTTCTAGAATATGAAATTATATTTTGGTTTCATTTTAAAATAAAACCGAAGTTATTGTATCAAATAAGATTATATTTTACAAGTTTTTTATATAAAATAGTCTCCGGCCTGTTTCTCTTGAAGACTAGTAAACATAGTCTGCTTCTTCCCAAATTATTTCACCGGTAGCATCATTTACCTCATATCTT
Source organism: Lachnospiraceae bacterium (assembly GCA_045590655.1). Classification (GTDB taxonomy): domain Bacteria; phylum Bacillota; class Clostridia; order Lachnospirales; family Lachnospiraceae; genus UBA3766. The sequence continues at coordinate 36,740 of JAZNRI010000028.1, forward strand.
ACAGCATACACAAGCTTACCATTTTCCATAACGGTATAATAAATCACGTGTACCACACAAGCTCCACTCTCGCCTTCCCATGTACGTTCCTGGCACATACGCTTGTAATATAAAGAATTGCCTTTACCATCCTCGTAATAATAGGTCGGAAACTCATATCCCAGAAATTCTACTCTGTTGGAAATAACTTCATCACTATATCCTATCTCTACGCGAGTCATATCCGGATAATAGGCATTCATAATTTCATCCAATACCGCATCTGCATTCTGCACAGGCTGAACCTCCCATGTGGAAGCATGATACCCCATAGTTCCATCAAAATCCAAACGCGGAACATAAGGCATTGGGCCGCGGTAATCAAAATCAGGATAATCCGTACCATATAAACCCGATTTCTCAAATGTATTTATAAACGGTTCGAAAGTTTCTTCACTATATAATATTTTATTCTCCGTATCACAACCCGGATAGGCATATGTCACTTCCCTGCCTTCTTCATAAAAAACAGTTCCCTTTATCATATTAGCGTTAAGAGTACACAGTTCTGTCCACTCCATACGTTCCAGCATCAATTCGCCATCACGCAAATTGAAAAAGTGATCGTAGCTCCAACGGTCACTGGAACCGCCGTATGAATATACACACAATTCCCCATCTTTAATTTGAATACCGGAAAAGGCATCTCCCATCATACCGCCGTCATATTTTCCAGCTACCACACCCCGATTTTCTTTCCAATACTCATAGGTACCATCTTCTTTTTCCCGATATAAAATCAACATACGTTGTCCGTCCGCATCAAAAAAGTCACTCTCATCTTCTCCCTGCACATAAATTTCCATAACAAGTGCAATCTCTTCCACGCCGTCCAAACCGATATCACCTTTGTAAAGAGCTATAACCGTCACGTATTCAGGAATATCAATCTCTGAAAGCGGTTCTGCTTCGCTACGTTCATATTCACCCACTTCGTCAAAAGGAAGTAAATGAATACTTGGACTCATCTCTTTGGCACAAGCACTCATATATTCAAAGGCAAATTCATCTTTTTCTTCATAAGAATATGCATCCGAAAATACCTTTTCTTTAAATGAAACGGAAATCTCGACTTCTTCCTGTTCATCCGCAACAACATCGTCTGCAAGTTCGTTCTCCTCCGACTCCACAGACTCGCTTTGATTCACTTCCATAGAAGTTTCTGCAGATACATTCTCTTCGGACACATTATTACAGGCTGACATACATATTACAAAACTAAACATAACATATATCACTAAATTTCTTATTCTCATTCCCACTTTTCTCCTAAAACGAATACTATAATTATCATATCAACCCAAATACTAAAATACAAGTCACTTCATAATAAAATAATATCAAAGAAATCGCTTGCGACTTTGCGCCCATGCGGGCATGAAAATGCAATTTCCACACCGCATGGCGCGCATTCCTGCGAAGCACATACTGTGCGCATTAATCGCACAGTATGTAGTGTCCCTAAGAAGAATATATACAAATCTCAACCGTTGCCATAACATAAAAAGAACCACCGCGATTGCGATGGTTCCTTAATCTTAATTAGTTAAATTTACGCTTTCTAGCTGCTTCAGATTTCTTTTTACGCTTTACGCTAGGTTTCTCGTAGTGCTCTCTCTTACGGATTTCCTGCTGGATACCTGCTTTAGCACAACTTCTCTTGAAACGACGCAATGCGCTATCCAAAGATTCGTTTTCTTTTACTTCTACTCTAGACATCTACACTCACCCTCCTCCCAGTCCTAAATTGTGCACTGACTGTTCGGGTACTTCTAAATTGCACAAAATAGATTATATCATAAAATTACAATTCGTCAACCTTTTTTTGACATTTTTATAACTGGCCTGCAAGAACTTCTTCTACAGCCGCGATTGCCGCATCGATTCCGGCAGGATTTTTACCGCCGGCCTGAGCCATATTGGGTCTTCCGCCGCCACCGCCGCCAACAAGTGCCGCGATACCTTTGATTAAGTTACCTGCATGTGCTCCCTTGCCCATAGCGCCATCAGTTGCCATAGCAATCATATTCACCTTGCCGTCTTTGTCAGAGATTAAAACAACCACGCCATCGCCAAGTTTTTCTTTTAACTGGTCGCCCAAATCACGGAGTCCGTTCATTTCAACGCCGGAAACCTTGGTTGCAAGTAATTTAACGCCTTTTACTTCTTTGACATTGTTCATTACATCGCCCAACGCATCCTTAGCAGCCTTGCTCTTTAAGGATTCATTCTCAGAAGCAAGTGCCTTATTGTCTGCTAACAAGTGCGCGATTCTTTCCTCTACCTTATCGGTTGTGGTCTTAAGAAGTTCAGCGGCTTTGTTAAGCTTCTTCTCTAAGTCTGCATAATATGCAAGTACACCTTCACCGGTCAAAGCTTCAATACGTCTTACGCCTGCTGCTACGCCTGATTCGGATAACAGCTTGAAGGACTGAATGGTAGATGTATTGTTTACATGGGTACCACCGCAGAGTTCTACAGAGAATGCATCCTTAAATGCATCTTCGATGGTGTCTGCATCTGTTTTACCCATACTTACAACACGTACGCTTTCGCCGTATTTCTCACCGAATAATGCCATGGCACCGGTCTTCTTTGCATCCGCAATGCACATCTCATCTGTAATAACAGGCAAGCCTAATGCTATTTCTTTATTTACAAGTGCTTCCACTTCTGCAATCTGTTCTGCTGTCATTGCTTCAAAATGAGAGAAGTCGAAACGTAAGCGGTCCGGGGTTACCAAAGAACCCTTTTGCTCTACGTGGTTACCAAGCACTGTCTTTAATGCTTTCTGTAAAAGGTGAGTTGCTGAGTGATTCTTGCAAGTAGCTGCATGCTTGTCTTCATCCACTGTTACAAGAGCTTCTTCGCCAACCTTTACTTCACCGCGGGATACGTAACCTACATGCCCCATCTTTGCACCGGTTAAATGAATGGTTTCGGTAACGGTAAATTCACCGTCCTTGGTGGAAATAATACCTGCATCACCAAGCTGACCACCCATAGTTCCGTACATACAGGTTGTGTCCAGAACTACGGTACCCTTCTGTCCTTCTGTAAGAACATCTGTTACTTTCGCATCTTCAGCGGAAGCATCTGTGGTTAATGCAGTAATCTTTGCTCCGCATGAACTTTCTGTATAACCTACATACTTGGTCTCTAAATTCAAATCCAAATCGTCGTATACGTTCTTTGCACGGCCTGCCATATGCTCGGCACCAACGTAAGTTCCCTTAGACTGTGCCTTCGCTTCTGCCTTTGCCTTTTCAAAGCCTTCTTCATCATAAGTAAAGCCTTTTTCTTCAAGAATTTCGATGGTTAAGTCAATGGGGAAACCAAAGGTATCGTATAACTTAAATGCGTCCTCGCCGGAAAGCACTTTAGTACCTTTTTTCACCATATCTTCTTCCATCTTAGCAAGGATTGCAAGTCCCTGGTCGATGGTCTTATTAAACTGTTCTTCTTCTTTTGCAATATTTTTAAGAATAAATTCCTTCTTTTCTTCCAATTCAGGATATCCGTCCTTAGAACCTTCAATAACGGTTACTGCCAAATCAGCAAGGAATGCGCCCTGGATACCAAGGATTCTTCCGTGACGGCATGCACGACGAAGCAAACGTCTCATAACATAACCGCAACCGCTGTTTTCGGGCATAATACCGTCTGATACCATAAAGGTAACGGAACGGATATGGTCGGTTACGACACGCAATGATACGTCAGTCTGGTAATCTTCACCATACTGCTTGCCTGCAAGACGGCATACGTGGTCTCTTAAGGCTTTCATGGTATCTACATCAAACATAGAATCTACATCCTGCACTACACACGCAAGACGCTCAAGTCCCATACCTGTATCAATATTCTTCTTTTCAAGCTCTGTATAGTTTCCTTTACCGTCATTGTAAAACTGTGAAAATACGTCGTTCCAAATTTCCATAAATCTGTCACATTCACAGCCAACCTTACAATCAGGCTTACCGCAACCGTACTTCTCTCCACGGTCATAGTACACTTCTGAACAGGGACCGCAGGCACCTTCGCCGTGCTCCCAGAAGTTATCAGCACGTCCGAAACGGAAAATACGCTCCGGTGCAATACCAATCTTCTTGTTCCAAATTTCAAATGCCTCATCATCCTCTTCAAATACGGAAGGATAGAGACGGTCTTTATCAAGGCCTACAACCTCAGTCAAAAACTCCCATGTGTAGCTGATTGCTTCTTCTTTGAAATAATCACCAAAAGAGAAGTTACCAAGCATTTCAAAGAAAGTACCGTGACGTGCGGTTTTACCTACGTTTTCGATATCGCCGGTACGGATACATTTCTGGCATGTTGTAATTCTGCTCTTAGGCGGAATTTCTGCACCTGTAAAATACGGCTTTAACGGTGCCATACCTGAGTTAATCAAAAGAAGGCTCTTATCATTCTTGGGAACCAGCGAAAAGCTGTTTAATCTTAAGTGATCTTTTGCCTCGAAATAGTCAAGAAACATTTTACGTAATTCGTTTACTCCATACGCTTTCACAATACGTACCTCCACGTTGTACTAATCTTTTTCGTTTTTAGAACCTAAATCCTATAAATAAAATAAGAAGCACCGGTACTTACCTGTGCCCCATTAAGTTCAAATAAGCAACACTCACATTATAAAGTGATTTCGGCTTTGTGTCAAACATATCATTTATCGATTTCATAAAAAAACAGAAGCAGAAAGTTCATTTCCGCTTCTGTCCGTTGACCATATATTAAAATACCATTTTTAATTTGTAAAAATCTGAACCCAGTAGGTTCCGTATCCGGAATTCGGATCCGTATAGTAACCAATACCTACCTGACCAAAGGAACCATCTAAAATATTGGCACGATGTCCTTCTGAATTCATCCAACCACTCATAACAGAAGCAGGATCACCGTAGCCTGCAGCAATATTCTCACCCGCATAATTATAGGCAATTCCATTCTCGCTCAATACAGTAAAACAAGAAGTACCGTTGGGTCTTGTGTGTGAAAAGCTTTGCGCAATTTCCTGTGCACGAATCTGGGCTACTGCATCCAGAGACGCATTCTGGCTGATTCCGCCAACACCTGCATTTGCTCTTTCCTGGTTCATTATTGCAACCACCTGTGCTTTATAATCGCCTTGTGACACCTGCTGCTGTTGCTGCTGCGCTACCTGTTCCGCTGCAGCCTGCTCTGCTGCAGCCTGTTCAGCCGCTGCCTGTTGCTGTGCTGCCTGCTGCGTCGCCAATGCTGCCGCCTCTTCTTCCGCAATCATTGCCTGATAAGAAGTTTCATCCATTAAATAAGAAGATGCTACATAGGCAATCGTACCATTATACTGAATCTGATACCAGCCTGTATCTGCAATACCGGTAACCTGAATCTGTTCACCACGATTTAAACCGCCAATCTTCTCATAGTCTGTAGATGGTCCTTTTCTTACATTTACTGCTTTCTTTACAAATAAAACAGCGTTATGCGCCTCTACCGTAAATTCCGGCTCTTCAGACTTTTCTTCTTCCGAAACTTCTTCTGCCTCGGATGTTTCTTCCGAAGCATTTTCGGAATCAGATGTCTCTTCCTTTGAAGACTCCTGTTCTTCCTCTACTTCTGCATCAGATGCCGGCTCGGATACTTCTTTTTCCTCTCCGACACTATTTCCCTGTATTTCCTCACTATCTTCTTCGGAAGATACCACTTCTGTACTCCCCGAACCGGAAGAAATATCCTCTGAAGTCGATACTGCAGACGTATTACATGCTGTCATTGCAAGTGTCAAAATCGCAATCAGAATGATACATTTTAGTCTTCTCATACCCCTACCCCATCATTCGTTGATAATTCTGGTAACTAAACAATACCTTCTAAAATAAAACTACACCAATACTCCTTTATTTTAAATGTTTTTATATAAAAAATCAATAGGCCGAATGAAACAGAACCGCTTTGTCAAAACTATATTAAAAACGTCCAAAGGAGTTCTTTATTATGAAACGTCATATAAAAACAATGGACGGCAATACAGCCGCCGCACACGTTGCCTATGCTTATACTGATGTATCGGCAATTTATCCGATTACACCCTCATCGCCAATGGCAGATTATACCGATAAATGGTCCCACGAAGGACGCACAAACATATTTGGCCAACCCGTAGTTCTTACACAAATGCAGTCTGAAGCAGGTGTAGCAGGGGCAGTCCACGGTTCCCTACAAGCCGGGGCTTTAACCACAACCTTCAGTGCATCCCAGGGTCTTCTTCTTATGATTCCCAATATGTATAAAATCGCCGGCGAACTGCTTCCCGGCGTCATTCACGTAAGTGCAAGAACCGTTGCCACCCACGCTTTATCCATCTTCGGCGATCATTCCGATATTTACGCCTGCCGGCAAACCGGTTTTGCAATGCTTGCAACCTGCAGTGTGCAGGAAGTAATGGATTTAAGCCCTGTGGCCCATTTATCCGCCATCAAAGGACGCGTTCCTTTTTTACATTTTTTTGACGGGTTCCGTACTTCCCACGAACTTCAAAAAATCAATGTTTGGGACTATGAAACCTTAAAAGACCTCTGCGATATGGATGCGGTAGACGCCTTTAGACAACGTGCCCTGAATCCGGAGCACCCTGTCACCCGCGGCACTGCCCAGAATCCCGATGTTTATTTCCAGGCAAGAGAAGCCTGCAATACCTTTTATAATGAAGTGCCGGATATTGTGGAACACTATATGAACGAAATCAATGCCCGTATCGGCACAGACTACAAACTTTTTAATTATTATGGTGCACCTGACGCTACCCATATCATGATTGCTATGGGTTCGGTATGCGAAACCGCAATGGAAACCATTGACTATCTTATGTCCCAAGGGCAAAAAGTCGGCCTGATTAAAGTCCGTCTCTATAGACCTTTTAGTGCGAAACATTTATTGTCGGTAATTCCGCAAACTTGCCGTGCAATCAGTGTTCTTGACCGCACAAAAGAGCCTGGTGCCGTAGGTGATCCCCTTTATCTTGATGTCGTTGCCGCACTGAAAGGAAGTCCATTTGAAACAGTCCCCGTTTATGCAGGGCGTTACGGTCTTTCTTCCAAGGATACACTTCCTGGGGATATTGCCGCGGTATTTGAAAATTCCTCTAAAAAGCATTTTACCTTAGGAATCGTTGATGATGTTACCCATCTTTCTTTAGACAGAATTAAATTGCCGGACACTACTCCGAAAGAAAATATCAGTTGCAAATTCTGGGGCCTTGGTGCCGACGGCACGGTAGGTGCCAATAAGAACTCCGTTAAAATCATAGGCGATCACACAGACCTTTATGCCCAAGCCTATTTTGACTATGATTCCAAGAAATCCGGTGGTGTCACTATCTCTCACCTACGCTTCGGCGAGAAACCCATTCGCTCTGCTTATTTCGTACACAAAGCAGATTTCATTGCATGCCACAAGCCTGCCTATGTCCGAAAATATGATATGATACAGGACTTAAAAGAAGGCGGTATTTTCCTGTTAAACTGCAGTTGGACGCTTGAAGAATTAGAAAACGAACTTCCCGGACAAATGCGTAAATATATGTACGACCATAAAATCCGCTTTTATGTAATTGACGGATTTAAAATTGCCAAAGAAATCGGTCTCGGCGGCCGCATAAATACAATTCTGCAGGCGGCTTTTTTCGCACTGACCGATATTATGCCGGTGCAGGAAGCAGTCCGCCTTATGAAAGAAGCCGCAACCGCCACCTATGCGAAAAAGGGCGACGAAATCGTGGCAATGAACCATGCTGCCATAGATGCCGGCGCTACTGCCTTTTATCAAATTGATATACCCGCAAGCTGGGGTCAGGCAGACTTTGAGCCTTTGGAAATTCAGGCACATGGAGAACGCGCAGACGTTGTGAATTATGTAAACCAAATTCAAAATAAAATCAACCGGCAAATCGGACATACCCTGCCTGTATCTGCTTTTATGGAATATGCGGACGGCACTTTGCCTGCCGGTTCCTCTTCCTTTGAAAAACGCGGCATTGCCCTGGAAGTGCCAAGCTGGAATCCCGAAAACTGTATCCAGTGTAACTTCTGCTCCTATGTATGTCCCCATGCAGCCATTCGTCCGATTGCAATGGACTCTGCGCAAGCGCAAAATGCTCCCGAAAGCACTATGGTAGATTTGTTAGGCATTCCCGGACATAAATTTGCAATCAGCATTTCGCCTTTGGACTGTACCGGTTGCGGTTCCTGTGTCAATATTTGCCCCGGTAAAAAGGGCGAGAAAGCCCTTCTTTTAAAACCTTTTGAAACACAACGTCCTGCCCAAAAAATGTTTGATTACGGTGCTTCCATTGAAACACCTGTAGCAGTATTTGAGAAATTCCCTCCAAAGACGGTGAAAGGAAGTCAGTTTAAGCAACCTTTGCTGGAATTCTCAGGCGCCTGTGCAGGTTGTGCCGAAACGCCCTATGCCAAGCTTTTAACACAATTATTCGGAGACAGAATGTATATTGCCAATGCCACGGGCTGCTCTTCCATCTGGGGCGGTTCTTCGCCGGCCTCGCCCTATACCGTAAATAAACAAGGACGCGGACCTGCCTGGGCAAACTCCTTGTTTGAAGACAATGCAGAATTCGGATACGGTATCCAGCTTGCAAGTCGCGCGCTTCGCAAGCCTATTCTGGAAGCTGCAGAACGCCTGATGCATAAAAGCAAACACGAAAGCATCCGGGAAGTAATCCAAAAATATCTGGAAACACAGAATTCATCTTCAGAAAACGGTCCCGCAACCCGCAATATGATTGCAGCCTTGGAAGCCTGTGATTGCGTAGATGAAGATAAGGACTATATCTTAAAACACAGGGATTATGCCGCAAAGAAATCCCACTGGATTGTAGGCGGTGACGGTTGGGCCTATGATATCGGTTATGGCGGCTTGGATCACGTTTTATCCGGCAATTCCGACGTGAATGTTTTGGTCTTTGATACGGAAGTTTATTCCAATACCGGCGGACAGTCTTCCAAGGCAACTCCTTTGGGTGCCATTGCCCAGTTTGCTGCCTCCGGCAAAGAATCCGGTAAAAAAGACTTAACCGCCATCGCCATGAGTTACGGCCGGGCTTATGTGGCACAGGTTTCCATGGGGGCGGATTTTAACCAGTGTATCAAAGCATTTACGGAAGCCGAAAGTTACCCTGGCCCTTCACTGATTGTGGCCTACGCCCCTTGCATCAGTCATGGAATTCAAGGCGGTATGACCAAAGCAAAAAATACCGAAAAAGCCGTAGTGGAAGCCGGATACTGGCATCTCTTCCGCTATGATCCCCGCTTGGAATATGAAGGTAAAAATCCTTTTCAATTGGATTCGAAAGAACCAAAAGGCGATTTCCAGACATTTTTAGCAAGCGAAGTACGATACAATTCGTTACTGCGCAGCAATCCCGAACGTGCAAAAGAACTGTTTGAAAAGGCTGAGAAAAATGCGAAGAAACGGTATGAAATGCTGAAGAAACGGGCAGATATGTAAATAAGACGCAGGGACCGGGATTTCTATGTTCTCTGACACGCTTTCGCTCGGTTCACCCACGTAACGGATGCTAAACTCGAAGATTTGCATGCAAATCCTCTCGTTAAGCACCGACGGGTTGAAAACGGTCATCGAACAAGAGAAATCCCGGTCCCCTGCTGTGCTATGAATATAGTACTTTTTATTCGTAGTATTCCATATATTGATTTTGTATTTAATTGCGATTAGAGAATGATTTGGTATGATTTAGTACCCATCATCCTCCACAGGGTCTTCTACGGTCTTTACCAGTTCCAATGTATTGTCTTCGTTGACTTTATAATAATTGTAGTGGTACATTTCATATCTTCTTATTAAATCATGGGTAATCAATAATTGATTCTCATCATCGATTTTCGCAGTATTCAAGCAAAAAGCATATTCGAATTCATTCTCTGCAGAATTCCAGCAATAATAATAGTACAAATCATCATCTTTGGTATCCCATGCATAGACTTGCAAATCCAAATAACCGTCAAAATTGATGTCAACGGTTTTTATAAGATGTTCTTCCGCAATACTTTCGGGACATCTGGTATAGCCCTCTTCCACCATAGGAATTCCATCTTTTTCAATGGCCTCCTGCATAATAAGGGTCTGGCTCAAGCTGTCGTTAATATAAACATCCAATTCTTTTATGCCATATATTTCATAATCACCAATTTCTTTTCCGAATGCCGCTACCGTAACCGGTATATCACCAACATAGAAATCCAACGACTTCAATATATAATCCCCCGTCTCCGGAATATCCGGACGATACCATTGGGGAATGGCCTCTAAATCCAATTCGTAGGTTTTCATGTTATAACACTGGTCTGCTTCTTTCCAATACCCTACCACAACTTTTTGGGCCGTAATATCAAAAGACGAGTACAAACTATACGCACCATAATTATCATATTCTTCATCCAACAGGGAACTACCGTAAGCAACCCGGATGCCATCCTCGAATCTGCGATAAATCAGTGTATCCTGCGCACCATCGCCCCAGCACACATTGCAAAGTAACTCGCGAACGCCATCCCCGTCCACATCACGGAAATAATCATCTCTTTCAAATCCCCAGCTTTTTGCAATAATGAAAGTCTCATCCCCTTCCACTGCATAATAAGTGGTCTCCATCGGAGTACTGTCCTTTTTCGTTATAAAATACCCGTCATACCCAAGCAAATCGTGAAAACTTACGCGACGCATGGTTTCGCTGTCAATATAATAAGGGTCTGTAATTACTTGTCTGCCGCTTTCTTCTGCAATACTTTCCTCTACTGTATTATCCATTGATATATCGCCGTTTTGCGGCTCGCCTTCTTCAATTGTATCTTCTGCCACAATATTTTCTTCATCCCTTTGGATATCCGTTCCTTCATTGTCCTTCGTTATAAAAACAATGCCCAAAACAACTGCAACAACGAGTACCACTGTGCCTGCAATCGGTAAGGTATATTTATATTTTATAATATTTTTAATACGTGATTTTACATTGCCTTCATCAAAACAAATCGGTGCCACAAAGACTCTTTTCCCCTTTCTGTTCCCTGTTTCCGCCGCAAGCAATAAGGCGTTTGCATAATCTTTCTTTTTATCTTCGCCAATCCCACGTATCACCGCCTCATCACAGGCTTTCTCAATATCTTCCCCAAGCATATGATATGCCACCCATACCAACGGGTTAAACCAGTGTATCATACACACGATATATGTGATAATTTTAAAAATATGGTCCCCCCGCTTGATATGCATTCTCTCATGAGACAGTACATAAAAAAGATTGTTTTCCTCCAAGGTTAACGGCAGATAAATGCGTGGTTTTATTACGCCAAACACCATAGCGGTTTCAATATCCTGAACATAATAAATATTGTCACTTCCTTTTTTACTCACAGATAATTTCTTCTGTATTGTCACATAAGACCATATAAAATGACCGAACAAAACCATTGCGATAACGCACCATATATAAGGTATCACTGATTTTACACCTGTCAAAAATGATCCTTTTACCTGACTTTCAGACAAAGTATGTACACCGCCCTCGTCAGTGGCATCTACAATCTCATCACCCGAAAAAGGTATTTCAATATACTCTATTGGGACTGACGGATTTATGGGTTGAAGTGTAAAATATTCTTCTGGTATCGTTACATTCTCCTGCTCCTTAATTGCCGGCATTTCTTCCTTCATTGTATCTGCGGCGTTATACTCATCATTAACATCACTATCTAACACAGCTTCATTACTATCCACCCACTGAATCGCATCTGCATTCCAAAATCCTATGGGCAGTTCAATCTTCCATGGGAACACAAGATAAAAGAAAAGAATCACCCACAAAACTGCAATATATTTGTGCGAAATATGTAAGTTCTTTAATATAAAACGCATCAGAAATACAACTGCAAAAATAATTGCACCCTGCATACTCATTCGTAAAACCGTTTCAAATATCATCTGTAACATTAGCATCCCTCACTCTTTATCACAAAACACTTTTAACAAACCCGCGCTTCGATTCCTGCGTTTTGATTACACATCTGCCTCGTCAATCATTCGCCTTAATTCTTCCACTTCCTGCTTGGACAATTTCCTTGAATTCATAAAAGCCGCAACAAATTTAGGTAAGGATCCCTCAAAAGAATCTTCTACAAATTCTTCGCTTTGTTTTGCCTGAAACATCTCTTTGGAAACCAAAGAAGTCACCGTCCCTTTCTCATTCTGAAAAATCCCCTTTTCACAGAGACGTTTTAACACGGTATACGTTGTTGTTCTCTTCCAACTCAAATGCTCCAATGCAAGTTTTGCAAGTTCCCCTGATGCAATGGGCTCATTGCTCCATATCAATTCCGCAAACTTCATTTCAATCTCGCCCAATCTGTATTCTGCCATATTTTCCTCCATCTGATGTCGCCTTGTATTGGATATCGCCATACTTAATCAATAACAATAGGCAAAACATTTTTATATAATATTTTACCCGCCTATGTCTACACACTGTAGAATATATTATTAGTCTACTCCTTGTAGAATGCTTTGTCAATGCCTTTTTCTACATATTGTAGACATTTCATCATCCATAAAATATCCGCATAAAACATCTGCAATATCACGCCTCTGATTTCCAATAGCGTCTTTTCATAAACAGCGGATATTGGGAGCTATATAACCGAAGCCGTGGATAAAACAAATAGGTTCGCAGGGTGTTTGTGTTCGTCGGTACTTAGGTTGTGTTTTTTACAACCTTATGTACCGCTACGTAACACAACCAAGCGAAAGCGTCCCTAAGACCTATTGTTTTATATTCCCGCAGACTCATATCTAACCCATCCCCATATATCCGCGTCCTATTATAAAAGGAGCCGGTATAAACCGGCGCCCATTGTGGCAAATATTTAGTCTTCTTCTCCCCAAATCTTCTTGTTGAGTTCCACGTCTTTCTTCTCTACCAATTCAAGCACTGCCTTAGCCTTATTCTGCTCTGCGGTTGCTTTCTTTTCATCTTTGATGAGAAGTTCCAAATTACTTGAAATAACATCAATATTGTTCTTAAATTCCTGAATCAATTCTGCGGTCTTAACCTTTGCAACCTCAGTAATTTCATCAATATAAGAATCAAACTGCTTTCTTGTGGTTTGTGCAAACATTGTCTCTACGTCATTCTTATATGACTTCTTGTCATTAGTAGAGAAAATAAAGATTGCCTTCTGCTTGTTGATATAATCGTCCATCTTCAATGCAGTTAAGCTTGAAGGGGGAATCTGTGTATCCGCAACGTTGGTAATTCTCTTAATGAGTTCTTCATCGATTCCCTTGTAACCGGTAATCTTCTTGATGATGATACCCTTTAATTCTTCAATCTGCTGCTGAAGAATTCTACCGCGGTTTACTTTGTAGTAATCATCAATTTCCTGCAAATAACGATTCAACTCGTTACGGATAATATTATTTTTCTCTTCGAATACTTCAGGACGAAGCGCAATCCATTTCATCTTATCAGCAATATGACCTGCCTGAATCTGACGGTTACCCATTACAGTGTAGAGTGTATTAATATCATCAATCTGGAATACCATATTCTCGGTAGTCATATTCTGTAAGTAATCTGCATAAGCAGCATCAATATCGCTTACCATATTGTTCTTCATCAAGTCAATATTTTTTGCAATTTCTTCTTTGGAAAGTCTTGCCTGATTCTCGATTACTTCATAATCTTCCTTGATAAAGTTAACAACGTTCTTAATACCGTCATAAAGGCCTTTTGCCTTAACTGCCAACGCATACTTCTGTGCATACTTAATAATTTCCTGCTCAATTGCAAACATACCTGAGTTTACATAGAGACGCTGGATAATAGGATAAAGGCTGGCATCATCCGGATTATCGCACTTCTTCAACTCTTCCATACACTCTTCAATAAGCTGTTTGGTTTCGTTGTCAGCATTTGCCATTTTATCCAATTTAAAGTACATACCGGTTTCAACTTCTGAAGCTTTTGCCTTGCCTAAGAACGGATCTTCCACAGGCTCGTTATTGATTTCGTTTCTGTGATTTGCAAGCCATCTTCTTTCATCTTCCGTATCTACGTTGTTATTGATTGCTTTCGCAATGTAAGCAGCTTTCGATGATACGAAGAACAATCTTTCCTTCGCAAGGTCAATCTGCTGTGCTTCTTCATTGTAAATCTTATCGGTTTCTTTTAAGGTAACTTCTACCTTCTTATTCTTTAACTCTGCCAAATCATTCAAGCCCTTAGTGTCAGCCTGGTTAATTACATGCAATGAACGTGTTAAGTCAATGGTTACCGCACCATTTGTCTCTTCGTTGTTCTTAGAAGAATTAATCAAATTATAAAGAATAGAGTTACCGGTACCTTCCATCTTGGTAGGCTCATAAAGCACAATCAAAATAGAGTTCGTCTGCTGATGAAGTGCTTTCTGAAGTACTAACAAATGCTCATTGGAATTACTGTCAGTACCCGGTGTATCATAGAATGTAAAGTTAATGTTCTCATCCAAAGGAATGGGGAAATTAACCTCAATGATACCGTCAATATATTCTTCACAATCCGCTGTGGGCGCATTGGGAATATCATTTAACTTCTTGAGAATCTGGTACAACTGCTCATGCTGCTGCAAACGGAACATAAGCGCTGAATTGATTTCTCCGTTCACTTTCTCCTGTGTGAATTCACATTCGCCGTCAGCATGGAACGCAAATTTCTTCTTTGTCTCATCCCAAACAATGTTAGCGATAATTGCCTTATCGCTGTCACCCTTTTTAACGATAAAAGATACTGCAGGCTTCTCACTGTTCTTAATACGGAACATTTTAGCCGTTTCCGAATTAATACTTTCCGGTAAAATTCTCTTACCGATTAACGCATTGATAAAAGTTGACTTACCTGCACTGTATGTACCAACAAGACAAAGATTTACGTCGTTCTTGTTTAACTTCTCTCTCTTAATTTCAAATTCTGCCTTACGTGTAAGGAATGACTTCTGAATATCAGACCCCTGCAATTCCTTATTGAAAACACTGATGGTATCATCACAGAATTCACTGATACAAGTATAAATATCAGCTACTGTAGGCAATTCAATAAACTTATTGATTACAAAACGTTCTTCCCCTGAAGTATCGTTGTACTCTTTAACCTTCTTCTCAAAATCTTCGTAATCAATTTTGGTACCCTTAAATACAAGGCTTACCTTGTCGCGTAAGAACTGCTCCCAAATATCCTCGAAGAATTTATTTCCATGATTCTGTAATAAGAATTCACCCTTATCCGGTCCGTACTGGGACAACCAAGGACACATAGCATACGGAATCTCCACAAATTCTCCTTTTGCCTTCGCTAAAAATCGAATCTCCTTCTTCACCGGATGATACATGATCATCAATTCTTTCATTACTCTACCTCCCGAAAATCGAAATTTTCCCCTTATAAAAGAAAACCATTTTAATTATATACTTATAAAATGCAATTGTCAAAAAAATCAGGCAAAAAAATTCCTTTTTTCACATATTTTTAGAACTAAAATGCAAATATTTGTTTATATTACACAAAATCACTCTTTTATAACTGTATTATGCGCTACCACATTCTGAATCCATATGCCTTTTTTGACCAAAATAATACCGATTACGCTCTTAATCAAATTCAGCGACTGGCAAAAAGCATATACGGGCACAATGCCCCAATCCGTATATTTTACAAGAATCGTTGCCACCGGAATACTGATTGTCCACAAGAATACGCTGTCAAAAAGAAATGTAATAAAAGTTTTACCACCGGAACGCAAGGTAAAATATGCCGCGTTGTTCAACGCATCAAAAGGCGTCAAAACTGCGCAAATGCAGATAAAAATCACCGCCAGCTCTTTTATTGCATCCGATGTATTGTAAATATTGGCAAATCCGTAGGAACACGCCGCCATCAGGGCACCTGTTACCATACAACACATCACCGAAAAGGCAATCATCTTAGTTGCAGTACTCTTCGCTTCTTTTAGCCTTCCTGCCCCCAGTTCTTTCCCGACAATCACGGAAATGGAACTTCCCATAGACAGATAAACCACATTAAAAAGATTTGCGATGGTGGAAGCAATATTAATAGCCGCCACTACACTCAATCCTCTCTGGGAATAGCGCTGGTTCATTGCAATAATACCCGCGGACCAGAAAGCCTCGTTTAACAATAAGGGGGTACCCTTATAAATGATCTGCATAATCAGCCACTTAGGCATATAAAAGCTTTTATATACCCCCTTAAAGAAGCTGCGTTTTCCCCTGTGACAGCTGATTACCACAATGGCAAATTCAATATACCTTGAAATAACCGTAGCAATTGCGGCACCAACCACACCTAACTTGGGAAATCCAAGCAAACCAAAAATAAGCAACGCGTTCAGGACAAGATTGATTCCTACCGCGATTGCACTTGCTTTCATGGGAAGCAGGGTTTCTTCGGTTTCTTTTAATGAACTTGCATAAGCTTCTTTTAATGCAAAGGGCACAAGCCCCCAAAGCATTACCACGAGATACTGCCGTCCGTAATCAAGTGTCGCCGCCACATCTCCCTCTCCCGAATCCGTTAGGAACAAATTAATCAAAAAATCCGGGAACATAATTAACAATGCCAGAGCAATTACGGAAATTGCACTGCAAATAAGCATTTTAAAACGTAATACATACCGCAAACCATCATCATTTCCGCTGCCGTAAAACTGTGCGCCGAAAATTCCCGCGCCGGACACACCGCCAAAAATGCAGATATTAAAAACAAACAGCAACTGGTTCACCACTGCAACACCGGTCATCTGCTCCGTTCCCACCTGTCCGACCATAATATTGTCCAAAAGGCCGACAAAGTTGGTAATTGCCATTTGTATGATAATTGGGATGGCGATTTTAAGCACCATCCCATAAAATTTTTTATCACCTATCAAATTTTTAAACATAACATTTCCACTACAACCATTCAGAGCCACATTCGCAAAATCGCTACTTCGTAGTTTTCCTTTTGCTCAGGTATGGTTAAAAATCAAATTTTTCAAAAATATCAAAACAATCCAAAGTCGCATAATAATCCTTGGGAGTTTCGGCACGACGAATCAATTTCGCACTTCCGTCCTCCTGCAAAAGAATTTCTGCGGATTTTAATTTACCGTTATAATTATAGCCCATAGCATAGCCATGCGCGCCCGTATCATGAATAAAGAGATAATCTCCCATTTCGATTTCAGGCAACATTCTGTCAATTGCGAATTTATCATTATTTTCACACAAAGAACCTGTGATATCATACTTATGATCGCAAGGTGCATCTTCCTTGCCAAGTACGGTAATATGATGATATGCACCGTACATTGCAGGACGCATTAAGTTAACCGCACAGGCATCGCAACCAATGTATTCTTTATGAATGTGCTTCTCGTGAACAGCCTTTGTAACAAGTCCGCCGTAAGGTCCCATCATAAAACGGCCAAGCTCTGTAAAAATAGCCACATCATCCATACCTGCAGGCACAAGAACTTCTTCATATACCTTTCGCACGCCTTCACCTACCGCACGGATATCGCAGGGTTCCTGGTCCGGTCTGTAAGGGATGCCCACACCACCGGAAAGATTGATAAATGCAATATGCACACCGGTTTCTTCTTTTAACTTAACTGCAAGCTCAAATAACACTTTCGCAAGCATGGGATAATACTCGTTCTGCACCACATTACTTGCCAAAAACGCATGAATACCGAAATGTTTTGCACCCTTTTCTTTTAAAAGTTTAAATCCTTCCACCATCTGCTCCGGTGTAAAACCGTACTTTGCATCGCCGGGGTTATCCATAATGCCGTTGCACACTTCAAACACACCGCCGGGATTATATCGGCAGGAAATTGTCTCGGGAATATAGCCGATGGTTTTCTCCAAGAACTCAATATGTGTAAAATCATCCAAGTTAATGGTAGCTCCCAATTTAGCCGCATACTCAAATTCTTCCGCAGGTGTGGCATTGGAAGAAAACATAATATCACTTCCCGTAATGCCCATTGCTTTACTCAACATTAATTCTGTCTTAGAAGAACAGTCACATCCGAAACCGTATTCGTTTAAAATCTTAATCAAAAAAGGATTGGGATTTGCTTTTACCGCAAAATATTCCTTAAATCCTTTATTCCAGGCAAACGCTTCCTTCATCGCCTGTGCATTGGCTCTGATGCCCTTTTCATCATAGATGTGAAAAGGTGTGGGTATTTCTTTTACAATCTCTTCAATCTGTGCTTTGCTGACAAATGGTGTCTTATTCATTTCATGTCCTCCTAAAGTTGCCTAAATATCTTCAATCTGCCAATCAATGGGCGCAAGCCCGTTGGCTTCCAAAAATGCATTGGTTTTACTGAAATGCTTGCATCCAAAGAACCCTCTGTACGCCGACAAGGGACTTGGGTGAGGTGCTTCCAGAATCAAATGCTTCGGGTTATGAAGCATTGCTTTCTTCTTCTGGGCAGGTGCGCCCCATAAAAGAAATACTATAGGTCTGTCCTGTTCGTCAAGTACTTTTATCACTGCATCCGTAAACTGCTCCCAACCGATTCCCCTGTGGGAATTCGCCTGATGGGCGCGTACCGTAAGAACGGTGTTCAGTAATAATACACCCTGTTCTGCCCATTTCACAAGATAACCGTTATTGGGGATTTTAAGTCCCAAATCATCCTGTAATTCCTTATAAATGTTTACAAGGGAAGGCGGTGCATCAATTCCCGGCTTCACCGAGAAGCACAGACCGTGTGCCTGTCCTACGTTATGATAAGGGTCCTGTCCCAAAATCACCACTCTGACGTTTGAGAGTGGTGTTAAATGAAATGCATTGAATACGTCTCCCGAATCCGGAAAAACTCTTGTAGTTGCATATTCTTCCTTTACTTTGATATATAAATCTTTATAATACTCTTTTCCAAACTCCGGCTTAATATACTCTAACCAGTCATTTGAAATCGCTGCCATACGCTTCTCCTTTGTGTACATTTTTTACCGGACTTTCCACAATCCTTCCGGCATAAAAAACTGCACCTTTTCCTAAATTACATTCTTCGCACCGAAACACCGTTTTCGTGCAGATATTCCTTCACTTCGCAAATCTCCAGTTCCTTAAAATGGAATAACGACGCTGCCAGTGCCGCATCTGCCTTTCCTACGGTTAAGGCTTCTTTGAAGTGTTCTTTAGTTCCCGCACCGCCGGAGGCAATTACCGGAATGGATACATTCTCTGAAATGATTCTTGTCAGTTCCAAATCATATCCCGCCTTGGTTCCGTCACAATCCATACTGGTAAGAAGAATTTCGCCGGCACCTAACTTATCAGCCTTCATTGCCCATTCTACCGCATCAATGCCCATATCCACACGGCCACCGTTTTTGTAAATATTCCAGCCACTGCCGTCCGCACGTCTCTTAGCATCAATCGCCACAACAACGCACTGGCTGCCGAACTTCTCTGCCGCCTCGGTAATCAGATTCGGATTCATAATGGCTGCAGAATTTACGGAAACCTTATCCGCGCCTTCTCTTAATATCTTTTTAAAATCATCTACGGTACGGATACCGCCGCCTACGGTAAAAGGAATAAAAACCTGGCTTGCCACGCGGCGCACCATATCCACCACAGTATCGCGTCCGTCGGAAGATGCCGTAATATCAAGAAAAACCAGTTCATCTGCTCCTGCTTTATCATAAGCCTTTGCAATTTCTACCGGATCTCCCGCATCGATTAAATTAACAAAATTAACACCTTTTACTACTCTGCCCGCATTTACGTCAAGGCAGGGAATTATTCTTTTTGTATGCATGATACAACCTTTCCTAAATGTAAGTTCTTTGCACCTACACTTTTCTTACCATTTTCTTATAAACACGCTATTCGTGTTTCTATAATTCAATAAAATTCTTAAGAATCGCAAGCCCCACATCCGAAGACTTCTCCGGATGGAACTGGCAGGCAAATACATTGCCTTTCTCTACCGCAGCATGAATATGGGCACTGTATTCCGTAGATGCTGCAACAATTTCTTCCTCTTCTGCTTTCAAGTAGTAGGAATGTACAAAATACACATACGCGCCTTCTTTTATCCCCTTAAACAATTTCGTCTCTTTTTCAAAATGCAGGGAATTCCAACCCATATGGGGTATCTTAATATCCTCTCCGTCGGGAATTCGCAATATTTTACCGGGCAAAATTCCCAAGCCCTTCACACCGGGCGTTTCATCACTTTCTTCAAACATCAGCTGAAGGCCAAGGCAAATTCCAAGGAACGGCGTTCCCTTGTCTACAATCTGATGGATAACACCTTCCAAATTATAGCTACGGATTTTATCCATTGCATCTCCAAAAGCTCCCACGCCGGGTAAAATTACTTTCTCCGCATTCAAAAGGACTTCAGCATCTCTGGTTACAATCACTTCCTCACCTAAGGATTGTAATGCCTTCTCCACACTTTTGATATTGCCTGCATCATAATCAATAATTGCTATCATTTTATCTCCTCACCGTTATCAAAATTGACAACAGCTCTATTTTTATTCCACAAAATTTACTTCTCCGCCTTCTACGGAACCGGAATATAACTCGTTATCACCGGTTGTTTCAACATCGCTTTCCGAAACATCTTCTGCTTCAGTAGCTTCCTGCTGTAACTGTTCAAGAATTGCCTCTTCCTCCGGCAAAAGGTCCTCTAATTCGTCCGGATTTAAACCGCCGGGCAATGTTTCGTCGTTATCCGCTTCTGCATTCTCTTCTGCTTCCGCATCATCCGAAACAACAGCATCGGATGCCGCACCTCCATACGCAGACTTATCATCAAACACACGTCCGGCAAGAATATTCTCTACCGCCACCGTATAATCCGGATTACGTAACGCACAAATTGCTTCCACAGTCTCTGCATCCAGCCCGTACTGTTCCTGTAATGCAAGCATAAAACGATCTTTGCAAATCCGCCATTCCGCATCGATACCCAGCTGATTTGCCAGTACCTCTTCCTTGTTGCATGCAACCACACCCTGCAAAAGAGAATTTAAGGTTTCTTTCGTCTTACCGCTATTTAAATAAATTTCAGACTGGTGGTATCTTTCTTCCAAACCATATAAAAGGCTTGCTTTGTCAAACAGGATACGGTCACTGTTATTTAAATTTCTTCCCATAAGACGCATCGTTGTTTCTTCATAATCCTGAGCATAAAAGGCTGTTCTGGCCTGAATCAGTGATAATTGCATAGGCACAAAATAAGTTCCCACCAGAATCAACCCAAGCAGTGATGCACACACCAACAGTGTAGCAACAATACCTTTGGTTCCGATACCCTTCTTTGAATCCTTTTCGCCAGCATCGCTTGCAGATACATCTGCAATTACAACTTTTTTAGGTTTCTTTTCTTTTTTAGGCTTTTCTTTCTTCTTGGCTTTCTTTTTATCTTCTGCCGCTAACTCCGCTGCAATTTCGGCATTTTCATCCTTTGCCTTGCCACCGGTTGCCTTTTGAGCCTTTTTATCCTTCTTTTGGGCCTTTTCTTTCTTTTTCTTTGCAGGCTTTTCTTCAACAACAGGCTCTTCCGTGGGCAAATCCATATATGCTAATCCGTCGTCATCTCCCAAAGGAATCTTTTCATTCTTATCATCGTCAAGACTTTCGTCTTCAAACATAAACGACAAAATTTTATCTTTAAGCGAAACCTTATCCTTCTTCTCTTTGACAGGTTTTTCTTTGACCTGTTTCTCTTTTTTTACTTTTTCTTTCTTGGCCTTTTTACGTTTTTTCTTTCCGTCTTCGGCATTTTCTGACAATTCACCATTTTCCGTTGTTTCGTCTTCCAATGCACGATTTACGGCTTCCTGTGCTGCTTTTTCACTTTCTTCCTGCGCAGCCATACTTTCCTGGATACTTTCTTCCTCAAACTGACTCAACATAGCCATAATGTCTTCTTCTGCCATAGAATCCGCATCCGTATTAGTATTCTCTTCTTCCGCCATTTTGGCAGTTGCTTCCAGCATTGCATCCACATTTTCAAGCTCTAAAAGCATTTCTTCGCCAAAATCAGGAATATCAATAATTTGTTTTTCTTCTTCAACTTCTTGTTCAATTTTCGGCTCTTCATTTTCCGATTCCATCGCTGAAAAAGCCTCATTTTCCACTGTTCCGGATAAAATCTCCTGCTCACCGTCTACCAAAACATCCGCAATATCTCCAAGCCCCAACTCTTCCAGTTCTTCTCTGGTAATGCTACCGCTTTCATCTGCCAAAAGTTCTTCCGTTCCTTGAGTACTACCCAGCAACACTTCATCCGTTACGTCCGTTTCTTCATTCTCAGATGCGCTTTCGGAATCATCTGTACCCATAGATGCAAATAAAGCCGCTATCTCATCCGGTGATAATACTCCGCTGTCAGAGGTTGTAGGCGCTACATTTGCTGTAGTTTCCTGTACAGGTTCCTTTGACGGTTCCGTTTCTGACACACTTTCTGATTGTTCTTCGGATTCCATAGATGCAAACAAGGCTGCTATCTCATCCGGCGATAGAACACCGCTGTCAGAAGTTGCCGGTGTTATATTTTCCGTAGATTCCTGTACGGTTTCCTGCAAAGGTTCCGGTTCTGGCACACTTTTTGACTGATTATCCGCTTCCATAGATGCAAATAAGGCCGCTATCTCATCCGGTGATAATACTCCACTGTCAGAAGTTGTAGGCGGCACGCTCACTACAGGTTCCGGTTCTGGCACAGATTGTACAACAGGCTCAGGAATCTTCATCTCAACGGGTTCATTTGAAACTTGTTGTACCGGTTCTTCCTGCATTTCCTGTACAATGGTATCAAAAGTTTCCACTTCCTCCACTGCCATCTGCGCAGCGTATTGCGCCATAAAATCATCTTCGGGATCATCATCGTAATCCATATCATCTTCCGTTTCCAACCCTAAAAGCAGAGCAAGCTGTTTCTGTAACGCTTCCTCTGTTAATTCTGATTCGTCCAACTCTTCAATGGATTTATGATGTTTTTTATGATTTGCATTTGAATCACTAGGTTTTTCTTCTTCACTGACCGATGCCAAAAGACTATCCAAATATTCTTCTGTAGACTGCATGAACCTTCCTCCCGTACAATACACACACCTGTATTTAGAGTAGAAAAAGCCGGGGAGTGATTCCCGGCTTTTGAAAACTTATGAAAGAACCAAAGCGTCAATCTCACGAACCAGATTTCCAATCTCAGGTTTCGTAAGCTGAACGTTTGCACCAAGTGCCTCTCCCTTTCTTCTCATATCATCATTGATTAATGAAGAGAAAATGATAACCGGAATTTCTTCTGTCGCACTGTCCTCGCGAATCAGTTTTAACAAATGATGTCCGTCCATCTGAGGCATCTCAATATCTGTAATCACCAATTTAACATGTTCATCCAAGACATCTTTTGCTTTGCAGTCCTGAATAACATTCCAAGCATCCTTGCCGTTTTCACAACTGATAATATTACAATATCCTGCCTTCTTAAGTGAATCACAGATTAATGCATTTAAAAGTGCCGAATCTTCAGCAATCAGAATAGGAATATCGTTACGTTCTCTTACGCCCAACGCTTCCACTT
This sequence comes from Lachnospiraceae bacterium, assembly GCA_045590655.1. GTDB lineage: Bacteria > Bacillota > Clostridia > Lachnospirales > Lachnospiraceae > UBA3766. The sequence goes on from JAZNRI010000028.1 coordinate 60,466, forward strand.
CCGATACTTTCAATCCTGTATCAGGGTTAATGTCGGATACAATTTTTTCAAAATCAAGAATAATAATTAATTTGCCGTTAATATTAATAATACCTGTAGAAATACCGTCTTCTGCAGAAACAACGGTAGCACTGGGCTTTACAATATCAGACCATGACACACGATGAATGCCCACTACAGATTCTACGTGGAATGCAATATCCAATTTATTAAAGTTGGTTACAATGAACAAACCGCCGGGCTGTGCCTCTCCAAGCTGTAAACAATTTGATAAATCAATTGCAGTAATCATAAAATCACGAGGCATAAAAATACCTTCGATGCTGGGATGGGCATTAGGAACCATAGTTACCGGCTGATAAGGAATAATTTCACGAATCTTTGCCACATTAATTCCGTATGAGTTTCCTCCTACCACAAATTCCAATACTTCTAATTCATTTGTACCGTTTTCTAAAAGAATTTTGCTATCCATAACGTCACCTCACCAATATTTTTGCTTTCCCTTATAACCAAATACATATATTCTTGTCAATTATATCATAAAAACAAATAAAATAACAGTTTTTTTATTCGTTTTTATGCGTTTTCCTCAATATTTTTGTATACATTTTTCATCAAACGGGTTCTGGCCTCCGTTGTTGCCCACGCAATATGGGGTGTAATCAATAATTTTCGGCTGTCTTTGATAGAAAACAAGGGATTATCAGCCGACATCGGCTCTTTTTCCAACACATCCAAACCGGCTCCCGCAATGAGATTTTCATTCAATGCCCTGCACAAATCGCCCTCTTTGACAATCGGACCTCTGCCCACATTAATCAGGTATGCCGTCGGCTTCATTTTCACAAAGGCATCATAGGTAAATAAATGCTTCGTCTGCTCCGTTAAGGGTGCATGAACGGATATAATGTCCGATGTTTCTAACAAGGTATCGAAATCCACTCTCTCGTAAGCATTATTATTGTTTTTTCCGCTGGTAGAATAATAAATCACCTTGCAGCCAAAAGCTTTGGCAATATCGGCAACTCTTGCACCTATTTCACCCAAGCCCACAATTCCCCAGGTTTTACCGCACAACTCGTGGAACTGTTCTCCAAAGTAAGTAAATCTGGGGCAATTGATATATTCTCCGCTTTTTACATAATCATCATAAAATCTGAGTTTCTCACTGATATAAAAGTACATGGCAAAGGTATGTTGTACCACACTTTCCGTCGAATAACTTCTTACGTTTTTCACTGCAATTCCGCGACTTTCACAATACGCCATATCCACATTGTCCGTACCTGTAGCAGTCACGCAAATCAATTTTACGTTCTTTGCATCCTTCAATGTTGCTTCGTTCATGGGGATTTTATTAATTACCAAAACATCCGCATCACCGATTCGTTCCACCACCTGTTCGTAAGGCGTTGTGCCGTATATTGTCAAATCTCCCAAATTTTCAAAATAGCTTAAGTCAACATCTTCCCCGATATTGTCTCTTTCCAACATTACAATTTTCTTCATTGTTCTTATTTCCTTTATCGCCTTATATTTTCATTCAATCTTTTTCATTGCATCTATTCAATCTCTTGCATTGCATTACATATATCAAACGACGCGCAATAATTACCTTACATTTCGCAGGGATATTTCATTCCCCACTGTGCACGGATTGTATCCAGAATTTTCATCCCCTGCAAAGTATCCTTATGGGACATTTCCCTGCACTCCAACTCGCCGTTGCGGATTGCTTCTACACAGGCCAGCACCTCATATTCATAACCGTTAATCTGCGGCGGTACAGCTACTTCTTTTACAAGTTGGCCTTGCTTATCATATACGGAAATCCCTTCGCAATTGTTAATATTGTGCACGCGAAGACTTCCGTTTTCTCCGTAAATCACACCTTCTCTGTCCGTCAAACCCAACATACTGCTGTGCAAAATCGCCATTACACCGTTCTCAAAGGTTAAAGTTACGCTGTTACAGTAATCCACACCTTCAGGCGATAACACTGCATCGGAAGAGATTTTCACCAAAGGGCTGTGTACCGTCATCAATGCAAACTGAATCGGATATACACCCACGTCCAACAAAGCACCGCCGGCCAGTTCCGGTTTAATCAGACGCTCTTTATTTTTGATATCATATCCCAGATTGGCCGTTATGGACATAATTTTACCAATCGTACCTTCCGCCAGCAAATCATCAATGATTTGTCTTGCGGGCATAAACCTTGTCCACATAGCCTCTACCAACAGAACTTTCTTCTCTTTGGCAAGGGAAATCAATTCCTCCGCCTGCTTGGCATTTACCGTAAAAGCCTTCTCCACCAGCACATGCTTCCCCGCTTCAATACACATCTTCGCATGCTCATAATGATGCGAGTGAGGCGATGCCACATATACAAGTTCCACCTCAGGGTCTGCAAGCATTTCTTTATAGCTTCCGTAGGCTTTCTCATAGCCCCATTCTTTCGCGAAAGTTTCTGCCTTTTCCATACTCCTTGAAGCTACCGCATAACGCCTTACTTCCGGCAATCCCGCCACTGCTTTTGACATTTTAGCGGCGATTCCGCCTGCCGCCAACACTGCAAAATGAACCATTTCTCTCCCCCACAAATTAACTCTCACACTTCAACAGTTTCCCAATACGTCAAAAGACCGGTTTGCCACCGGCCTTTTCTGTATTATTTTAAAATTTTTTTCAACTCATCCATAAAGGTATTTACATCCTTAAACTCACGATAAACAGACGCAAATCTTACGTATGCAACCGGATCCAAGTCTTTCAATTTGTTCATAATCAACTCTCCGATTATGTTACTTGAGATTTCACGTTCTTCACGGTTTACGATTTCTGTTTCTACCGCATCCACAAGTTGTGTAATCTGCGCTGCCGAAACAGGTCTCTTGTGGCAGGCTCTTAAAATACCCGCCTCAATCTTGGTGCGATCATAGGTCTCACGGTTATTGTCCTTCTTAATGATGATAAGGGGAATGGTTTCCACCTTCTCGTATGTAGTAAATCTCTTACCACACTCATCACATACACGGCGACGACGGATGGAATTATTATCCTCTGCCGGTCTTGAATCAATTACTCTTGTATTCTCATGATTACAAAAAGGACACTTCATTTCGCTCTCCTCTTCCGGTATAAAAACATACCGCTCCCTATTGATTTTTATCCTGATACGTAAATCAAACTACAACTTGGTTTACCATAAAATTTTATAACATTTATGTCATTTCGTCAACCAAATTCTGACTTTTTCAGGGCTTAAACCGCCGTTGTTACTGCTTTTTTACAGCTTTTAATCCAAAAAACTCAAATGTCCACCAAAATTATGTCCGGACCGATTTGTTTGATGTCGCAAAAACATATCACATAGTCCGGCTCCTGGCTCCAGAAACTGCAGATTTTATGTCGTCCGGGAACATGAATTTTTTCAATACATCCTTTGCAATAATCAAATTCTATATCACTGACGTGGCCTAATTTACGACACTCTTTTATACTGATTACTTCCTTATCTCTTAATTCCGAAAATAACATCGCCACACCCCTTTTCTTTTATCTTATGCCTGCATTTTTGTCCCTGTCACTTTGTATAAAATCGGTCAAATCGTAAATCCTTATTTTACAGCCTTTTAAAATGCTGAAATAAACATAAAAGGAGAATGCCATGGCCGGCGGAAAAGTTGAAATCTGCGGTGTAAATACCGCCAAATTACCACTGTTAAACGCCCGTGAAAAAGAAGAACTGTTCGAAAAAATCGCTGAAGGCGATAAAGAAGCAAGAGAAAAATATATCGAAGGTAATCTGCGCCTGGTCTTAAGTGTCATCAAGCGTTTTTCTTCCAACAACGAAAACGTGGACGATTTGTTTCAAATAGGTTGTATCGGTCTGATGAAGGCAATCGATAATTTTGACACCTCCCTCAATGTCAAATTCTCCACCTATGCAGTCCCTATGATTATCGGTGAAATCCGCCGTTTCTTACGGGACAATAACACCATTCGCGTCAGCCGTTCGTTAAAAGATACCGCCTACAAAGCAATTTACGCCAAAGAAAGTCTTACAAAGAAAAACATGCGCGAACCTACCATTATGGAAATTTCCCAGGAAATCGGCATTCCGAAAGAAGACATTGTCTATGCTCTTGATGCAATCCAGAATCCTATGAGTCTTTATGAACCGGTTTACACGGAAGGTGGTGACACCTTATACGTAATGGATCAGGTCAGCGACAAAAAGAACCGTGAAGAACTCTGGGTGGAACATCTGTCATTAAGCGATGCCATGAAAAAACTAAATGCCAGGGAACACGAAATCATTACGCTTCGCTTCTTTGAAGGCAAAACCCAAATGGAAGTAGCTGATATGATCGGTATTTCCCAGGCCCAGGTATCACGCCTTGAAAAAAATGCCTTAAAAACCATGCGAAATTACTTGGAAACCTGACAAAAGGGCGGTTTTATTTCCGCCCTTTTACTATATTTCCTTACTGATTTCCTTCTTCAACCGATTCATAATCTTCTTTTCCAGCCTTGAAATATAAGATTGTGAAATCCCCAGCATATCCGCCACTTCTTTCTGTGTCATCTCCTGCCCGTCGCTACGGTTCAGACCATATCTTAAGCTGATAATCAGGCGTTCACGTTCACTTAATCTTCCGATTGCCTTCATCAGCAATTTACGTTCCGCATCATGCTCAATGTCACGATAAATAATATCCTCGTCCGTGCCTAGAATATCCGACAGCAGCAGTTCATTGCCGTCCCAGTCTACATTCAACGGTTCATCAATAGACACCTCAAGTTTTGTTTTACTGTTTCTTCGTAAAAACATAAGAATTTCATTTTCAATGCAACGTGAAGCATAGGTTGCAAGTTTAATATTTTTATCGGTCCGAAAGGTATTAATGGATTTTATCAAGCCGATTGTTCCGATGGATATCAAATCTTCCACCCCAACGCCCGTATTGTCAAATTTCTTTGCTATGTACACCACAAGGCGCAAATTATGTTCAATTAATGTAGCTCTTGCCTCTTCATTCTCATTTGTACATAATTCATAAATACATCGATTCTCTTCCTCTGTCTCCAAAGGCGGCGGCAATGCATCACTCCCACCGATATAAAACACTTCTCCTTCTTCTTCCGGGTTGATATTTACAGGCAAATAAAACTTCCGACAAACATTTCCTTCAACCAACCAGTTTCTTAAAGACTGCACCATCCTTTTAATCCTCCTTTAAATATGCCGGATGCAAAATCATATGATATGATCCTTTTTTCGTGATTTTTTCAGGATACGAAGCAATCATCACTTCTTTTTGTTTCAAATCACCTTCACCAAAATGTATGACAATCTCCGGCACAATGAAAGCCTGCATTTTCGCTTCTCTGTTGCCTAAGGAATGATACGTCACTTCATAGTTTTTTGTTGTTTGTATTTTGAACACGTCATTTTCTAAAATGCACACCGGCTTTCCGGTTGTTTCCTCCCGTAACCGATTGCCGGAATCAATCAAGGCAATTACACTGATTTTATTCTGCATTTCCTCTTCCGTTCCTAAATCAATCGTTACCGGAACGAAATGGCTCTTTTGCCTTCGATACTTCTTTAATGCAAACTGCAGTAAGTTATAAAAAACAATGATAAAAGTAAGCCACAGCCAGGACGTGTCGCTCACGCCAAGCCTGCCCACTACCCATTGCGTTACTCCGCCAAGCAGAAATATCACTGCAAGAATCGTAAGAAACATAAACAAATTAAGCTTGTAACCTCGTACATGAAACGCAATCCTTATCATCATAAAAGTGATCACGCTGAATATCACAACAAACTTAAATCCCGCACCGCTTCCGCCCGGCAAAAACATAAGACAACTTCCGCCTGCACCTATGAATGCTGCAAGAATAATTCTTAACCTTGAAGTTATTAACTTCATAAAAGAAGCAGTTAACATTAACACGCAGTAGTTCAACACAAACTGAATCAAAAACACCGTATCCAGGTAAACTTCATATTTCATACTTCATATCCTTCTTGAAGTTAAGATTACCACTGAAGACTTGAAAATTTTGTCGAAACGGCTTATTTAACTTAAATATTTTTCGACAAGCGTTGCAGGCATCAAAAAAGCCCCCTTCTGCTTATAGCAAAAGAGGGCTTTACATACTTTATCTTATTTATTTTTCAAAAATTCCGGAATCACAATGGTCTTCTCAGCTACATTGCTTCTCATTTCCTTAGGCTTCGCCGGTGCTACAGGTTTTGAAACAGGTACCTGTGCAGGTGCAGCCTGAGGTGCAGCCGCCAAAGGACTAACCGGTGTAAAGTTCTGTGTATGTGCCAAAGGTCTTGAAGACAAAGGGCTGTTTGCCTTAGGCATTGTTCCCATTGTTCCAACCTGAGGCTTGTAGGGCTGGAATGTAGGCGGTGTATACTTCATCGCAGGTGTAGTCTGTGTAAACAAACCGGTTGCAATAACTGTAATCTTACATACATCCACTTCATCCGCATTATACATTGCACCAAAGATAATATTTACCTGGTCGCCTGTTAATTCCTGAACATAACTTGCTGCTGCATTTGCATCAATAAGTGAAATATCACCTGATACATTAATGATAACATCCGTTGCACCGTCAATGGTTGTTTCAAGCAAGGGACTTTCTACTGCCATCTTTACAGCTTCCATAGCCTTATCTTCACCCTTACCAACACCGATACCGATATGTGCAATACCCTTATTGGTCATAACGGTCTGAACATCCGCAAAGTCAAGGTTAATAACTGCGGGCATATTAATCAAATCTGTAATACCGGAAACTGCCTGCTGCAATACTTCATCAGCCTTCTTAAGTGCATCCGGCATAGTTGTCTTCTTATCAACAATCTGGAGAAGCTTCTCGTTGGGAATTACAATTAAAGTATCCACATTTTCTTTCAATCGTTCGATACCTGCTTCTGCATTTGCCATACGGCCCTTTGCTTCGAAGCGGAAAGGTTTGGTAACAACACCAACGGTAAGAATACCCATGCTCTTAGAAAGTTCAGCAACGATAGGCGCTGCACCGGTTCCGGTTCCGCCACCCATACCACAGGTAACAAATACCATATCTGCGCCCTGCATAGCAGTTGCGATTTCTTCTCTGCTCTCTACGGCAGCTGCTTCACCGATTTCAGGCTTTGCACCTGCGCCAAGACCTTTCGTAAGTTTCTCACCAATCTGGATTAACTTAGGTGCTTTACAAAGCTGTAAAGCCTGTCTGTCTGTATTAATACCGATAAATTCAACACCGGTAATATTCTCATCAATCATTCTATTAACAGCATTATTTCCTGCGCCACCAACACCTACAACAATAATTCTGGCAGCTGCATTTGCATCATTGGTTCTGATTTCAAGCAAGGTTACGTCCTCCTTAATATTCCTTATTCCGCTTACACATTAAAATAAACAATTACTCCACTCTATGTACTCATATGGCACTCTTTGTCCATTTTTAATATTCATCTTTATAATGATATAATTTTTTTCTGATTTTATCAACCTATTTTTTTGTTTTTTATCAAGAAAATAAGAGACTTTTTTATAAAAACCTCATTTTTTAATTCTTTGGTTTAAATATCTTCTTCAAATGTAATATCTTTGTTGGATTCAGAGAAGTTTTCCATATGCAAAACTCCGCTTTTTCCTTCCAAATGCGGTAAAATTCCGGTCAAATGCATAATAATCTGATCCATATCTGCATCTTCGCCCATAATCACACGAACCTTACCAAAGTGAAGACTTACATCATACAACGAATCAAATTGAATTTTCGTCGCAGACAATCCGTGTTTGTTTAAAAGATTGGTAATATTCAAAATCTCCTGGAAAATCTCTTCATTTTCTACAGGCAAGGCCTCGTGAAGCACCACATGGTTAAACTTAAGGCCCGACACTTCCGGAATTCCCGGTGTCAAAACATTAGAACTTTCCACCACAATACCGTCTTTATCAAAATACATATAACTGCCCAAATACTGTACGTATCCGGCAAGGGCCTTTTCATAGACCGTGATTTTAACCGTCTGCCTGTCCACAACAGACACATCGATACGCTCCACAAAAGGCACATCGGTAATACTTTTATTATGATACTGCATAGACAAAAACACTGAATTATCACTAAAATCACTGCTCATAACCATTTCCGTGATTTGATCGGTACTGTAATGAATATTCCCTTCCACCATTACCGACGTAATGCGAAATGCATTTATAAACCAAAACACTCCGCCGGCAATCAGAAGCATAACAAAGGCAACAAGACCGCACTTCACCATAAGGCCTTTGGGCCCACCCATATTCAGTTTGCGCTTTTTTCTTTTACTCATGATCGTCCGTCCCTTAACTTAATACCACGACCGACGCCCAGTACAATCCCCACTTCAATCATCAGAAACAGAATAGACGAACCGCCGTAACTGATAAACGGCAGGGAAATACCGGTATTGGGAATGGTATTGGTTACTACCGCAATATTTAAAAGCACCTGAATGGCAAAATGCCCCATAACGCCTACTACAAGCAAGGCACTGTATAAATCCTTGGCATTATTGGCAATTACCATACATCTCCAAATCAGAATTACAAACAAAAGCATAATACAGAATGCACCAAATAAACCTAATTCTTCGCAAAGAATAGAGAAAATCATATCGTTCTGTGCTTCCGGTATGTAATTTAACTTCTGCATACTTTTACCGAGTCCCTTACCGAACACACCGCCGGAACCGATGGCATACAAAGACTGTAAGGTCTGGAAACCTTCATCCTGCGAATACGCTTCAGGGTGGAACCATGCTAAAATACGCGCAAAACGGAAGTTTTCCGTGGTGGGTTCTACAAAGAAATAGATACACAGCACAATAATGGCTACTACGGCAATACCGCCTCCGGTTACCAGGGCAACCTTTTTATAATCGGGACTTGCCACAAAAATCATCAAATAAGCAATGGCAAAAATGATAATGGCACTACTTAAGTTATTACTGATAAAATAAACCAGTGCACACATAGGCAGGGGAAATAACAATGCAATACCAAATCCCTTCCAGGACTTCAAACTTTTACCCATTTTACAAATAACATTTGCCAGGAACAGAATCATACAAAGCTTCGCTATTTCCGCAGGCTGTAAGTTAAAACCGATACCGGTTTTTAACCATCTTGTTGCACCGTTTACCTCTACACCAAGAGGAGTCAGCAAAAGGAACAGCCCAACAGCACCAATGATATAATACGTTAAAGAAAACTTGGAAAAAAGTTCCGTCGGTATAAACGACACAAAAATCATCGCAACCAATCCAAGTGCCGCAGCAATGGCCTGACGTTTCATATAGTAAGCCGGATCATTGTAATCCAAATTAGCTTCATAAGAACTTGCGGAATAAATCATAATCAGACCAAAGCCCACAAGAAAAATAACCACAAACAATAAAGTGTAGTCAAAAAAACTCTCTTCTTTTTTACGATTATCAAAAAACTTTCTTATAAAATCCATTCGGATTCCTCCCGCCAAAAACCTTACCTTACAAACTTATACGCCCATCAACGCAATCAGACATGCAATCGCGGTTATGATGGTAAATACCGCAACAATTTTGGTTTCTTTCCAACCGCACAATTCAAAGTGATGATGAATCGGTGCCATTTTAAACAATCTCTTACCCTTGGTGATTTTGAAATATCCTACCTGAAGAATAACCGATAATACTTCTGCCACATAAATGCAGGCAACGATTACAAGGAACAAAGGCATCTGAAGCACATACGCCGTAGCTGCCACAAAACCGCCCAATGCAAGCGACCCGGTGTCTCCCATAAAAACACTGGCAGGGTGCACATTAAACAACAGGAAACCAAGTAACGCGCCCACTACCGCACAGGTAATCGGCTCGATTCCGCTCTGTGTTCCCATAGCAACCACCGTAAAAAACATAGCAATCATAAGGGTTACCGAACTTGCAAGACCATCTAAACCGTCCGTAAAATTCGCACCCGTATCAGTTCCCAAAATTACAATAAACATAAAAAGAATGTTAAACCAACCCATATCAATATAGGTATCCGGCATAAAAGGCACCTTCATTGCAAGACTGATATCCGTATACTGATAAATGTAAAAAATGAAAATACCGGTGATAATAATCTGAAGCCCCATCTTCTGCCATGCACGAAGTCCCATGGAACGCTTCAATACAACCTTGATATAGTCATCCAAAAATCCCACAAGACCGAATCCCAAAGTCAAAAAGAGAATCGGAATAATCTTCGGATAATCCTTGATATAAAAGACTGACGCCACCACAATACCTACAAGAATCAGAATACCGCCCATGGTGGGAGTTCCCGACTTACTCAAGTGGCTCTTCGGACCGTCATCTCTTACTGTCTGCCCCACCTTCAGCCTGCGCAAAAAAGGAATCACCAAAGGTCCTAAAATCACGCTTACCGCAAAAGATATAATAATGGGGATAATTGAATCGTATAACATTTTATTTTCCTTTCTATTGACATCTATAAGCCTATGTGACCTTTTTCGCTATTATGTTTCGCTTAAAAATGCCTGCTGTTCATTATAATCCGTTCCTTCCAGATACGGAAGTATATTTTCAAATAACTGTCGCACTACCGGCGCCGCAATGGTTCCGCCGTAATATACACCCTTAGGGTTATGGATTACCACCAACGCAATCACTTCCGGTTCATCCGCCGGCGCAAATCCGATAAAAGATGCTATGTATTTACCGCTTCCACGGGGCAAAGTCTGGCTTGTGGCAGTCTTTCCTCCCACAGAAAAACCTTCCACATATCCGTTTCGCCCTGTACCTTCCGAAACCACCTGTTCCAAAAGATATTGAATGGTTTCCGACGTTTCATCGCTTACCAGTCCGCTTTGCATTTCATAAGTGAATTCTTCCGCTACACTTCCGTCAGGTGCTATGGTACGCATTGCAAAATGGGGTGTCACGCGGTCACCGCCGTTTATAATCATAGATACGGTTGTCACCAGCTGTATGGGTGTAATCTGAAACGACTGCCCGAAAGAAACCGTTGCCAGTTCCACAGGCCCCATATTTTCTGCCCGATGCATAATCGTTCCGGCTTCTCCCGGCAAATCCACACCGGTTTTATTCATAAGTCCAAAATGTTCAAAATAATATGTGTAGCGGTCCACTCCCAAACGACCGCCTACGGTAATAAATACCGGATTACAGGAATTCATAATTCCCTGCGTAAAAGTCTCGCTTCCGTGTCCTGTAGTTTTATGACAGCGAATTCTTCTGTCCTCTACCATAATATACCCGGGACAATAAAAACTATCCTCGGGACTTACCACACCTTCTTCCAAACCTGCCGCAGTGGTAATAATTTTAAAAGTAGAACCCGGCTCGTAAGTATCATTGATACAACCGTTCCTCCACATAGAGTTCAGTGCATCCTGATACGCCTCTCCCGTAGGCATTTTCTCACCCACTGCCAAATCCAGTTCATAGGGACTATTTAACTGAAACTCAGGAACATCAACCATAGCATATAACTCACCGTTCTGCGGGTTCATAACAATAATTGAGACTCTGTCCGCCTCATTATTTGCCATCGCCTGATAGGCAAGCTGTGTGGCATACTCCTGAATATTCATATCCATACTGATTTGCAAGTCATTTCCTTTAAGCGGTTCAATCCGGTTTTCTACCGCATTTTCCACTTCCACTCCTGCCGCATCCGTCATGGTAAGAATGGTTCCGGGGGTACCCTGCAGCTCTTCGTCATAAATTACTTCCAGACCGATAATCCCCTGATTATCCGCCCCAGTAAAACCAAGCACCTTGGAAGCTACTTCGTTATATGGATAATATCTTTTATAATCTTCGTCCACCTTCACACCGGGAAGGTTATAATTTCGGATTCGGTCTCCGATTTCTTTATCTACGTTACTTTTAATCTTCTCAATAGAAGAACGTTTCTCTACCCTTGCCCTTACCGTCTCTTCCGGTAAAGATAATTCGGCACACAAAACCCTAATAACCTCTTCCGGATTCTCAATCTGATTATGAATAACAGACACGGTACATACCGCCCTATTATCGGCAATCACAACACCATTCCGGTCAAGAATACGTCCTCTTGCCGCCTTGATATGTCGTTCTCTTTCATGAAGTTGCCTTGCAACTTCCGAATAGTATTCGCCTTTGATAATCATCAGATACCCAAGACGTCCTGTCAGTATAAAAGTACACAATAAAACAAGCATAAAAAAAACAAAAATCTTTCCATGATGCCTTGTTTTGTTTCTTTCCAGCATAGAAACCCCACCGAAGCGACCTTATTATAAGTTTATTAGCGCTTGGGTGAGGTTATTCTGCGAATATTCTCACTATTCTTCCGGCTCTTCCGATTCCTCAGGTCCACCCTGTATCAAACCGGAACCGGGATTAATCGGTCTTCCCGTTTCAGGATCCAGGAATTCTCCCGTATAAGGGTCAATGGCATAACCTGTCTCAGGGTCAATTTGCACCTCCGGTTTTTGAGGTTCTTCCGAAGTTTCACCTTCTGTTCCCTCTTCACCTTCAGAACCTTCTTCGCCTTCCTCCGATGTTTCTTCGTCAGGTTTTACAAGGTTTGCGTTGTATAAGCCCCTTGCCTCCAAATCGGCAATTTCTTCTTCTGACAATTCCTCTGTCATATAAATATTCAAATACGGTAATACTTCCGTAAGAATTTCTTTCGTAATAAGACATGCCTCAGCTGTACCACCTGTCTGGTCAGGCATATTCGGGCGATCGATTACCACGTAAATTGCAATCTGCGGATCATCCGCAGGCGCATATCCCATAAAGGATACTACGTAATCCTTTTCACTTCTGACACCGTTTACAACGGTTTCCGCAGTACCTGTCTTACCGCCGATAGCGTATCCCGCAGGTCTTGCTTTTTTACCGGTACCGCTGATTACTACTTCATTACAATACTCGATAATCTTTTCTGAAGTAGTACCGGAAATTGTCTGTTTTAACAATCTCGGTTCAATATTTTCAATAACGGCACCATCTGCGCTAAGCACCTGGCTTACCATATGGGGCTCATAATAATAACCGCCGTTTACCAAGGAACAGAATGCCGTAATCATCTGAATCATGGTAACATTGTACCCCTGACCGAAAGATGAAGTCGCAAGTTCCGTAGGTCCCATCGTGTTCTCGTTAAATACAAGAGAAATGGTTCTTGCTTCACCGGTAAGGTCAATGTTTGTTTTTAAACCGAAATTAAATTCCTCAAAATATTTTAAATACGTCTTTTCTCCGGTTGCATCCGCAATATGCATTAAGGCAACGTTACAAGACTGGGCTACCGCATTGGATACGTTAATTTCACCATCACCATAACGGTTGTGACAACGGATTTTATAACCGCCGATTTCCAACAAACCGCCGCAATAATAGGTTTCATTTCCGGTAATGGAACCGGAGTCAATAGCTGCCGCTACCGTAAAAGGCTTCGCAACGGAACCGGGCTCGTAAGTTGCCGAAATACAGTAATTCTTCCATAATTCCGCCAACATTTCCCCTACGGTTCCACCATTTTCTTCCACTGCCGCAATTTCTTCCGGTGTAAAATACAACTCAGCATTTCGGGGTTCGTTTAAGTCATAAAAGGGATAACCTGCCATAGCAAGAATATTACCCGTATCCACTTCCATAATGATACAACCTGTATTGTAGCTTCCGTCTTCGTTTTCACGATAATTTCCGAAATATGCCTCGTTGTATTCCGTTAACTTCTCTTCTACAATCTTCTGGATATTGGCATCAATGGTAGTAACCAAAGTATTGCCGTTTACCGCGGGAACCGTAGTACGTTCCAAGTTGGAATCTTCATTCAGGTAACCGTATTCTCTACCATTGGTTCCGTTTAAAGTATCGTTATAGTACTCCTCTAAACCATAGGCACCGGCATTACCCGCATTGGTATAACCAAGCACGTCACATGCCACTGTTCCCAAAGGATAATATCTCAAATACTCCTCTTCAAACCAGACGCCCTGCAAATCCGTCAGTTCTTCAGATGCCTTTGCTTCTTCCACCATAGTTAAGAACGGCTGAATCTCTTCATAATCCAGTCTTTTGGCAAGTACATAATATTTAGAATTGGGATTCTCTGCCACGTAAGCAGAAATCTCATGTGAATTCACCCCAAAGCACTTCTGTAATGCACTGATGGTTGCTGTTGTAGTACCTGCCGTACGGTTCTCATAATAATTCATAACAGATACGTCCAAGACAACATTGTATACCTTCTTACTGACCGCTAGAGTAGTTCCGTTGCTGTCCACGATGCTACCGCGCTGATAGGGAATAATCATACTGTCATAATGACGCTGTGATAAAACCGTATGGGTATATTCATCACCCTTTTGCGTATTGATTAAAACCAATCTTACCCCAAGCACGACAAAAGCTAGTAACACCATTACAAACAGCATTACTAGTTTTTTTCGCATGTCCATATTAAATTGCTTTTTCTTTGTCTGTTTTGACGCTTTCAAAATTACACCCGCTTTAATTAATCGATGTCAGAGTATTGTTTTACATAGTCACCGATTTCATCGGTGTACTTTACAATCTGGCCCTCCGTAGCGTAATGCATTCCTAACTCTTCCTGTGCAATTCTTTTTACTTCGTTTAAGTCAACTGAATTTACGATGCGGCTGTACTCTTCATCGTTATCCGCCTTCAAATTCAGATACTGGCTTTCCAAAGATGCAATTCGCTCCACGCTGTTAACCACTTCCGCATTGGCGCGGATATAGCCTGTCAGCATTACAATCGCCATTGCCATTGCCGCAATCAGAAACATAACGTAAGGCAAATTCATATGTTTTGCCTTCTCGCGATTCTTTCTGGTAGTTGCACTTAATTTCTTACGGGGTGCCTCGTCCAATTCCCTCTTAATGTCAGGAACTGTATTGCCATATATATACTCTCTTCCGGTTGTTGCACGACCTGCGTTTGCTGCCACAGGTCTTCTGTTTGCGTACTGTACCCTTTCCATTTTACTATCCTCCTTGATATTACACAATCCTTCTTTTATAAAAAATTTGACTTTTCTTTCGTTATTTTTCTTCTTTTTCCGGTCTCATTTTTCAAAATATGCCGACCGTTCTTTTATCATCTATGCTTCGCACTTTTCAAATACGCGTAACTTTGCAGATTTGGAACGTTTATTTTCTTCCATCTCTTCGTCGCTTGGCAGAATCGGTTTTCTTGTGATTACCTTGCCTTTTGATTTGTTACCGCAGGTACAAATCGGGAAACTTGGCGGACACACACAAGGATTCTCTGCTTTCTTAAAACTGGACTTGACGATTCTGTCCTCTAAGGAGTGGAATGTAATGATGCATAACCGGCCTCCCGGCTTAAGTGCATCAATCATATCATCCAATGTATCTCTTAAAACCTCTAACTCGCGGTTGCATTCAATTCGAATTGCCTGAAAAGTACGCTTTGAAGGATGTCCTCCCGTCACGCGCATCTTGGCAGGAATGGCCGCTTTGATGATTTCATTTAATTCAAAAGTAGTTTCAATAGGCTTGTCTGCCCTTGCTCTCACAATGTGCTTTGCAATGTTCTTTGCAAACTGGTCTTCGCCATAATCCTTAATAATGCGGAACAGTTCCATTTCGCTGTAACCGTTTACGATATCTTTCGCAGTCAGACTCTGACGCTGATCCATACGCATGTCCAGCGGGGCGTCATTTTTATAGCCGAAACCGCGCTCTACCGTATCCAGCTGATAAGAAGAAACTCCCAAATCAAGCATAATGCCGTCTACACCTTCCGGTGCGTACTCTTTCAGAATTTCCTTCATAGCAGAATAATTACTGCGTACGATTGTCACTTTCTCTTCGTACGGTTTCAATCTGTCGGTTGCTGCCGCTATAGCTGCCGCATCCTGGTCAATGCCGATGTGTCTTCCGCCATTGCCCAGTTTCTTAACGATTTCCAAAGAATGTCCGGCACCGCCCAAGGTTCCGTCTACGTATATTCCATCCGGTTTAATATTTAATCCGTCAATCGTTTCCCAAAGAAGAACCGACTTGTGTTCAAATCCCATATACTCCTCCAAACGACTGTCTTAAATCCAAATACCGGTTTCATCCAGTTCTTCTGCAAGTTCGCTGATGTTGGTTGCGCTCATTACATCGTCATACTTCTCTTTTGCCCAGATTTCGATATGGTTACCCATACCAACTAACACAACTTCTTTGACAATGCTTGCATGCTCTCGTAAAAATGCCGGAACCAAAATACGTCCCTGGCTGTCGGTTTCCACTTCTGCAGCTCCACCGATTAAGTATCTTGTGAACTCTCTTGCCTTGCGGTTTGTCATACGGACTTCGCCAAGCTTGTCCATTACCTTTGCCCACTCTTCCCCGGCATACACAAACAGGCAGTCATCAATTCCTCTTGTTATAACAAATTCGTTTCCCAGTTTTTCACGGTACTTTGACGGAACGATCAGCCTGCCTTTGGTATCAATTGTATGATTGTATTCACCCATGAAACCCATCAACATACACAATACCTCTTTTGGAATGCAAAAATGGGTGATTTTTCTCCACAAACCACCACTTTGTTTCACTTTTTACCACTTTTATGGTCATTTTACCCCATTTCAAAGCTGTAATCAAGCATTTTTTCACTTTTTGTTCACTTTTTTATAATTTTTTTAGACTTTTACAAAATCTTGTGGTTTGGAGATTTTGGGACACAATTTTTAATTATAAAAGCAATAAAAAAGAGACCGTTCTTCCCCAAAAACGTTCTCTTTTTTGTAATTTATGTAATTTTTTTACACAAACAATTTGATAGGTTGCTTTATATCCTAAAATTCTTCTGTTTATATTATTAGCCTGTATACGGTAACACTTCAAAGTATTCAGCCTCTGACACACCGTTAATCATAACTCTGCCTTCTGCGTCGAATTCATATGTGATATAACCGCCTTCTCCGGTTTCAGCCACCTTGAAAAACATTTCATTCCATGTACTTGCGCCATCGATAATAATCTTGGTTCCCGGCTGAAGTGTTGTATTACCGCCTTCCATCCAAACAGGTAATTCTTTGGTTACGGTAAGGGTATGGCGTTCAACGTTATAACTTGTATCCATAGTGTAAATATTTCCCTTAACTGCAAATTCGCCGTTATCCTTTAATTCATGTACCATACCTACCCAGTAAGTACCTAATACATTAACCGTTACTTCGGTTCCGAAAGTCTTTTCGTTGGGATCATATGATATAACACGTACATTTGTCGCTGTAGAACAGTATGTAGGTACATCACCGCTTACTTCATAAACTTCCACGACATAATCAGCTGACATCTCATCGTATCCTAGTACAAGGAATACTTTTCCTGTAGAATGTTTTACAACAATAGCCTTATCCACACGTGCCCAATCATTGTTTACACCGGAAACAAACGAGAAATCTACTGCAGCCGGATTTAATTCAATGCTGTGAATGTTATCATAAGCGGTCAAATGATTAGTAACGAGATCTTTGAAAACGCCATAAGAATCTTTCGTTTGTACCTGAGTTGTAGCAGCGTTATTTGCCGTATTGTCTGTTGCCTGAGTATTTGTGACATTATTCTGCACTGTTGTATTTGATTCAGGTACCTGTGTTGTCTCATTTGATACAGGTGTACTCTGTGTTGTTGTATTCTGGCCTGTCACATCATTTAACTGGTTGTTTGATGCAGTATTCTGAGTTGTGCTTCCAAGCACAACCGGTGTCTGCATAGATGCATTCTGCATTGTAACATCCTGTGTAGAAACCACTGCATTCCCGGTCTGAGTTGCTGTTCCTGGATTGTCAAAGCTTACATTCACACTGCCATCTTCCTGCATTGTAATGTTTTCCAAAGAAAATCCGTCCACTTCCACATTAATGTTCGACAAGTCATCGGAAGCTGTGATTTTCATTGTTATGGGATTACATCCCACCAATGTCATACACGATAATAATAATGTTGTTACTAAAATTCTTTTCATAAAGAATCCCCTTTCACTCAAATCTTTTATTCATTCCTTTTACACTTGCAAGCAGTTAGTTCGTATCAACTCGCTACTTACATTTTGTATAATAGTATCTTTTTACTACTTTGTCAACACTTTTTTTTAAAATTTATTTTTTAATTTAATTTTTGATTTTTACTATTCTTCCAAAAAAAGAAACACGCCACATAAAAATCCCCTTTTACCGGATCTTTCATCCGATAAAAGGGGTTCTATACAACGTTTTGGTTAATCAGAGAATTCCAATACATTTTCAAAATAATCATAGTGAGAAACTCCGGCAATCTCAAAAAACTCCGTAGTTGTTTTTTTATAACTAATAATTCCCTCCTCACCTGTTGATACCACACGGAAATATATCTCTTTACTGCCATCCGACGGACATCCGGTAATCACAATCTCTTCTCCCGGTTTGATAATACATTCTTCTCCGTCTATAATAACAGGAAGTTCCTTTATTACTTTCAAATTTCCACTTTCATGAGGCTCAAAGATATAACCTTCACTTAATTCCACAAAGTGTCCGTTCTCATCAAGGGCATAATCTTTATAACTCTGATAGGTTCCAATCTTATATAACGTACGAATCGTTTCAATCCGTTCGATTCCCACTTCACCAACCATTTGTGTTCTGCCCATATACTCCGTCCGGCCCCAATCATCACCACTGTCACTGGTGATATCATATACGCGAACCTCATAACCTGTACTTATGTTATAGATATGAAATATCAGAAACATTTTTCCTGCGGGATGCTTTATAACATAACTGTCTTCAAGACGATTCATTTTTTCTCCTTGAAAACTATTTTCCAACTCATCACGCAATACGAAATAGTAGTCCAACTCCGTAGATAACTCTATTGCTTCCCCTGCTTGTACGTCCGGCACAGTTTCTTTCAAATAATTCTTGAATTCCCGATACGTCATATATCGCTCCACAGTATCAAACTCAGGCGGTTCGGTAACTCCCGATACATTTGAAAAAAATGTTCCGTCCGGCCCCACATCACCATAAATGTTTCCATTATCGCAGATTATTAGATTATAATATTGAAAAGACGCAACACCCGGAACATATCCTCTGTAGTAAAGTCCTATGCTATCGTCCTCCAGTACACAACCGGATATTTCTACCCGACCGTATTCTGTAGTAGTAACAAACCATTTCCCATAAAGTTCTTCACCCATCAGTTTTTTCAGTTCTGTAAGCTGCTCATCGGTATAGGTTTCTTTTAATATATTGGCATTGGTATAGGTCGGTTCTCCCGCAATAAATTCACCATGCGCAAAACAATTCACACTGAATGCTCCTATTTCACCACCAATTCCCGTAGCATATACCTGCAATCCGTCTTCGGTACGTTTAAAAGCGATATATTCATACGGTACCGCATACCCTCCATACTCCTCATCATCCGCCCAATCATTATATATTTCATAGATTGCCAAATTCTCTGTTACAAAATAAGCCCTTTCGTTCATAATATCCCCGCCATTTGCATACCAGAGAAAAGCCCCATCCACATCAAAGCCGGTTTCATCCTGATTACTAATGGTAATTTTACCGTAATGGTAGGTTGGCACATTGGTACGATTCCATTCTCCCGTAAAATCCATTGCATTTTCCTGGGGTGTGATGGCATTGTATAATACCTTCCCTACTTCCTCTTCAAAATATAAACTTTCCTGTGTCTCCGTTGCATCCATAGCTGCCAATGCCTCTTCTAATGTCATATCCGAAACATAATCTATCTCTTGACTCTCCTCTGACTGTGACGCATTCTCTTCCGCAGATGCATCGACGTTCTCTTCGCTGATAAGCTTTTCCTCTGCAGCCGATGTTTCTTCGGTGGCATTGCCCTGCTGCCCATTGCAGGCAAGCATCCCAACCATCATAACAGCCATTAAAAATATTACTATGCGTTTTCTCATTTCATCCTACTTTCTTATAGCACTTTAAACTAAGTATTATCTTACCTTTTATCCGTACATCAGCCCATCTTCCACGTATTCATAGTCCGGCACTTCCGTCGCACCTTCCACATTGCTGAAGAATATCCTGTCTTTGCCAATCTTTCCGTATATATCACCATTATCAAATACATATATTTTATAAAAAAGTGTTGTTTCTCTGCCCATGGAATATGCATGATAATGCTTCCCCTGCGTGCCGTCTTCCAGCAAAATATCATATATAAACAAACTGCCGTTTTCTGTAGTCTCCACAAAACAATCCCTATAAAGTTCCGGACCAATCAGTGTCTTAATTTCATCCTGTAAAGTTTCTGCATACGTATCATCTAAAATATTTACATCCGTATAAAAAGGGTCCCCTTGTATATAATTGCCTTCCGCAAAGCAATGATTATCAATCATGCCGAACAAATCATCGCCCCGGGCGGTAGCATATACATTTAATCCGTCTTCCGTATATTCAAAAGCAACGTATTCGTACCAGTTTGTCTCACCGCTCACCTCATCCGGCTTGGCACATTCATTATACACTCTGAGAATCGCCAGATTCTCCGTTACCAAATATGCCCTGCCCTCGATAGACGCTTTGTAAGACTGAAAACGAAATCTCCCGCCTACATCAAAGCCGGTTTCATCCTGATCATTAATATAAACCGATCCACTACACAGACTCTTTACATCCGTACGTTGCCAGGTTCCCGTAAAATCCTTTGCGTTCTCTTGAGAAGATGCATAATAAAACAAAGCTGCACCCTCTTCCGGTTCAAACACAAGAAAATGGTCCGTTTTGGCATATTCCATACGTTCCAAAACTTCCTCCAAAGTCATTGTCGGCACAGGCACACTTTCTTTCACTTCTGAAGTCTCAGCATTTGCCGCTTGTTCATATGTATCTTGCCCGGTATCTCCGTCCGATTGTCCTGCTGCCAAATCCATTCTCACCGTACAGGCAAACATTCCCATCGCAATTGCTATGGTGGCATCTGCTTTCTGCGCACAGCCAAACATATTCAGGATAAGAGATGCTGCTACAATCAACGAAACAGTTTTTATCTTCTTTCGCATAGCGTTTTTCTCCTCTTTTACATCGCAGGCATTTTATTCAAAACTCCTTATCAGAAAATCCAACTGTTTACAATCTCACAATCCAAAAACTTCGTGAAATCTTTCCATTCCAACGAATCTTCAATATAAGCCCCGTTTGCATCATGCCTTTCGGAAACAAGTTCCCTTCCGTCTGCCGAAACAAGAATAAAATCTAACGAAGAATAGTGATATTCCCCATCACCATCCGAAATATATGAGTACAACCAGAATACATAAAATGCATCATTCTCGGATTTGCCGATATAGGTCAGGCAGGTCTTCGTTTTCTCAGGCGCCGGGTTGATTGCATCAAAGCTTTCCATACCGCCTTCACCATACTGCATTGTCACATAACCCAAACCGGATTTCTCTTCATAAGTAATGCCATCCATTTGAACAGTGGCATTTCCCTTCGGATCAAAATACGGCATTGCATCGCAATATGTACGATACTGTTCGATATCAGAACCCTCATAAATAAAGTTATATGCAATTTCCAATGCCTCTTTCTCTGTAATCAGGTTCTCGTAATCAATATCAACGCCTGCTGCCGCTCTGTCCTTTGCCAAATACTCCTGCGCTTCTTCGAAGCTGCAATCACGTCTGCTTACGATAAAAGCAAGTTTCCAGCCATCATCCTCTTTTACGGCAAGATATTCATACCGCTCGCCCGGCACACCCTCCGGTGCAATATCCGCAGGATAAGTTGCATACACAGAGAATCTGCATTCATCGTCATCTCCTTCAATATCCTCTATCACATAGCTCTCCCAAGGGCAGACCATGCCACCACCAAAAAGTTCTGCCCTCTGATAAAAGACACCGTCCTTTTCGTAATATAAGGGGAATCCGCCGCAGTACTCATACAGCAGATAATCTGCCTCCTCTTCCGTATAAATACTACGTATAAAATCTTCAAACTGCACAAAACCGGCAAAATACTCGTTTGAAACAACTACTCTTCCGTCCGTGCTTCCTTCCATAGAAAGTCTTCCGTACTCAAATGCGTTGGTAATACAGAAATAGTTACCGTCCACCAGACGATGCAACTCTTCTTCTGAAATCTCCGGAACTGAAGTTTCTTCCACAGTGCTTTCATCAACTTCCTCTGCGCTGTCACTTTCTGTCGTTTCACTTTTATCATCTGTGGTTTCGCTGTCAGACTCAGGTTGCGTGGATAAGGTTTCACTACCTGCATCCGAGACGTTTTCCGCCGAAATCGGCTCCTGTCGATTGCAACCGGCAATTAAAATCATAATTGCAACCAACGCCCACATATATATTACCTTTTTAATCATACTATTACCCCTCTAAACACAATTTACTTTTATTACTTTTCATACTCAAACCGCAAGCAAACGCAGGCAATACATATTCTTAATAACTCTGTATCAACTTAATCTCACCGGTACTCAAATCCTTATAATAATCATAAGTAATACGTCTTACATAAAAGTCACGCCAGCCGATATTGTGTTCTATATCATGGTTAGAAATCTCCACACTAAAAAACAGCTTATCTCCAATATATTCCGCTCTTACAACATTCCATTCGACCGTTCCGTTCGTTTCTCTTCGAATGAATGGTGTATCAATTCCCAATGCATTGATTTCTTCTGCGGACAATACAATATAACTGCACCCCGTGTTATCCGGTGTAGCATACAAATGATATCCGTCATCTGTTGCGTAATGTCCCAAAGCAAGATGCCCCATATCATTCTCGCCGTATACAGCAGTTGGTGCCTCAGCACCCTGCTCTCCCGCAAACTGTTCACATTCTGCCCATCTTTTCCACTCTTCGTCTACAGTTCCGGACGCAGGATAATATATCCATGCATTCTCACCTTGTTTTACAATATGAAATTGAGTGGCTGTATCCGACATAAATATTTTGTTACACTCACCTGTAAACTTTTCCACTTCATAAACCGCACCGCTGGCAGGCATATGCCCGCTTCCGCTATACGACATAATCATAAAATAAATTTTATCCCCTATAAAATCAGCATCCGATATTGCAATGTCCGATATCCCGCACAGTTTTCCTTCCTCGTCTACAAACAGGTCCATATACTCTTCTGTAATGATATCCGTCTCCGGTATTTTAGCTAATACTTTTACATCACCGTAATAAGTAGTCCTGCAGATATGGAACTCTTCGCCATCTACTCCCACCATAAAGTACATACCGTCTTCATCCATACCAATCCATTCGCCCGATGAATACTTTCCTAAATTCACTGCCTTAACCTCTTTGGTTACCAAATCAATATAACATTCATCAAACATTCCGCTCATAAAAGAAATTTTAGTTTCGTATCGTTCAATAAATTCAATGGAATCTTCACTACTGTAGAGATACTTTACATCACCACCTGATAAATCGCAGGAATAGATTTTATAAAGTCCGTCCTGATCCAGTAACGTGGAATAGATTCTGGGCCCATTACCATCGACATCAATAATGTACATAGGACCATATCCGCAATCCGTTCCTACCTTGGTAAGATTTCCCTGCGCATCCATACACATCAGGCTCTTCTCAACAAGTGGTTCGGCGGTATAACCGATATCTGCCCATAATGCACCTTCCTCAAAACTTTCGGCATTATATTGTCTAAAGTAAATATTATCATCCCACTTTGCATAGTGTTGGTTTTCCATCTCCGGCAACTCATTGATTGCATAAGTGGCAGACACCGGTGCACCGGTAGGACATTTATCGGAATAAACCACAGTTTGCGTATCCCCAAGTTCTTCCGTTTCTGTACTCTGCACCGTTTCGCTTTCTGATTCTTCGGTTTCCACAGCTGTACTTACTTCACTTTCTGTCATCGAAGTCTCAGTCATTCCATCTTTTTCTGCACAGCCATACATTCCAAGCACAAGAACGGTTATCCAAAATACACTGATAATTTTTATTCCCTTTCCACGCATTACCTTTTTCATTTTTATAACCTTTCCAACTCTACAACTTATTCATCACATTCTTTTACTCATAATACCAGGCAGACGTTTTAACAATGTCAAGACTTCCCAGTATTCTGTCGTACTCAAACCTGGTTATTTCTTCCCCGTTATACTCATATACCGTACCCGGTCCGTCCGGTTCCCCGGGATTGTCCCAATAATACTTTGCAAGCGTAAATTCTTCGATAATCGTTCCGTCAGAGTCCAACCTGCGCAAATGGTACCATTGCCGTCCGCCGTGGGTAGTATCGCTTTCCATAATCCAGTTCTGCTCGTCATATTCTGCATAACTGATTTCATTAGCCGTACCCTGACCGCTTGCAATAATATACACTTTCCCGTTTCTTGCATCCAGATAAGTCCCGCCGTAAGGACCGCGCACAACCATTTCATAATCCGAATCCGCATCCAAATTAGCCAATCTGCCGATTTCAGGATTCGCAGTATGATAAAGTTCTATAAGGAATCCTTGTCTTCCGGTAATTTCAGGAATACCGTTCTCATAGCTAACATACTGCGCCGGTATTTTACCTTCACGGAAATAATCAAGCAATTCACGACTCTCACATTCCGCCGTACGGAACAACTCTACTACCTCAACAGTATACAGTTTCTCCGCAGAATGCGTCTCGTCTGCTCCCAACAACACTTCACAGTCTCCAAGTTCCTCTTTAAACTTCGAAACCTCTTTTTGATACCGGTCTTTTACAAAACCATCCGATGTAGATCTGTATTCATCCGCATCCGAAGGTAAACCGTCAATATCTTCAATAAAATACTTGTCTTCATAATACAATACGTCGGTCTGCACACCATTTTCATAAAATACCGCCTTGTAAGTACGATAATAGATACGCATTGTCTCATAATCCTGACGATCCTTGTACTCAAAATCAATGCTTAATATCTTCTCTACAGCTCCCGCCTCATTATATCGTAGATACTCTGCATCTTCTTTTCCCACAATGCCAATCACATTATCCTTATAAAAGCATAATTCCAAGGCTTCCACACTGTCTCTGATATCACGCAGACTTTCCCATCGATAGAGTTTCCCGCTCTCTTCGTGAAAAACGTGCAAATCGCCTTTCTTTTCACCGTATTCCACCAGCATAAGCAATTCTTCTTTGTCATCGCCGTCCAAATCCCTTGCAGCAAAGCGGACCGCATCCATCTCATACCAGGAAGCATCAATATAATAAATATTGTACTTTTGTTTATGCTCCTCATAAACGTCGGTAATCATAACCGGCTTTTCAAAAGACGAGATTACGGTACTCTCCTCATCCGTTTCCGGTATTTCACCGATGTAGAAATCTTTTACATCTTCCCGTACTTCCACAAGCTCATAGGCCTCCGTCTCCCCATTTATAAACTGCATAAAAAGGTCATTTGACTCCACCTCTTCATCTACCTGATAATCGGTATAACATAATTTAGGCGTGGGCACCGGATACTGGGCCGAATAGCTGCATAAATGGTAAAAAGACACTCTTTCCGCAAACTCTTCCGCCCTATTCAAATTAGAAAGTGTGCATAATGCAAGACCTTCATCGTCTCCCTGCTCTTCCCAAAATGCATTCATTATTTCATAATATTCTTTTTGAGAAGCAATTTCTTCCTTCTCAATTTGTTCTTCACCGCCTACGCTCCATAATCTGAACTCATATTCTGCGCTTTCTGCTTTAACACCATTTTCATAAACCGTAACACCACGACTGCACTTTACGCTTCCCCAATAGGAATCAAACCTTGGAATGTACTCGTAGTGACTTAATATCGGTTCCAGTTGTCCCTTTTCATCATATCTTGTAAACAAGGTACTATCAGCATAAGCCTTACTGAAGGTTCCGTTCTCATAAAATGTAACCTTACTGTTTCCTGCAAATACAAACGATTCTTCCCAGGCATACAGCGTTCCGTTTTTTTCCTTAAAAGTATACAACACGCCTGCAAGACCGTTATTTTGCCAATACTCAATCAATACAACCAGTTCTTCTTTTTCATCCAGGTCAAAATCCCTTGTAAAAATCTGAACGCCCTGTATTCCGCCATTGTTCAGTGTTTTTTCCTGAAATGCCTCATACAGGTCTTCCAGATAAAATTCCTCCCCATAAAAATCAAAATCAAGATAACTTATGATTGTTGCATCATTCCGCACAGTATTATCCACTGCCACTGTTTCGTTTGCCAAGAAAGAAGCAAACAGCGGATTATCCAACACTCCCGGCTCCATACTAAACAACAGGCCTTCTTTTTCTTCCTGCTGACCGGCGGACGTTGCATCCTCTGTGGCGTTCTCTGCATTTGAATCTGCTATTTCAGTCTCATTTTCCGCCTCGTCCGACTCATCATCAACTGAAATACCATCGTTTACATCAACCACATCATTGCTGTTCTCTTCCGGTCTCCAACTTGCAACACCATCTGTATCCATCTCGCCAAAACCGATTACATTCACCGGTTCCTCCGGTTTCGTTTCACCGCAACCCACAGACAACAGCATACTTGCTACAAGGAACATAATAATGTATTTTCGCATTTTCTTTTTTCTCTTCATTGTACTTACCCGATTCCTTTTTACACTTTTAATACCAGACAATTCTGTATGCAGGGAAATCCGTCTCACCGGCCACATTGGTATACCAATCATTTTCATTTCCCACTTCGCAATATAAATCGCCGTTTTCACATTTTAACATTCTGAAATTGCAGAATGCCACGGTCGGAAACCAGCCGTCATAAAAAACAGCCCTAGTTCCGTCAGCCAATTCGCAGGTCCACGAATCCAGCACACCGTAATTAACCACATCTTCAAAATTCATGTCATAGGCATCACCTAACAATGCCTTGATTTCATTCTGTTCCGTCTGTGTAAAATTCTCTTCCATATATCCTTCATTCGTATACTCCGGTCTGCCCAAAGTATAATTTCCTTCCATGGAACAGCCCGCCCCGAAAGGAAAACTTTTACCTTGCGCTTCCGCTTCATATACCTCTATGCCGCTTCTCGTTCTCTCCAACAACAAATAGCAGCCGTTATATTCATAGATTGCCATAGTATCCGTGATAAAATATGCACGCCCGTCCTCCAAGCGTCCGCCGTGGGAAAAGTACCCCACGCTACCACCTACATCGAATCCCTCTTCATCCTGATTACTAATGTCTATAGTCGCAAACAAACCGCTATGCACATCGGTTCTGCTCCATTCACCCGTGAAATCTGCCGCATCTTTTACCGGTCCGTCAGGACGACTATTCCATAATGAATCCCCAAGCTTGGCATCAAACCGGCCGTCTCCTGATTGAATTTCGGCAATTGCCTTTTCCTGCTCCGTTGCCTTGGCAAGTTCATATTCCGGCAAATCTGTTGCACTGTCCACATTAGTGAAGAATGTGGGACTCATCAAACAGACTTTACAATACAAATCCCCGTTCTCACATTTTAAAAGTTCAAAGGTCCAATAATTCATCGCCGGATAATCACCGACATAATGAATTGCCTTGGTTCCGTCCTCTAATACTACTTTGGTAACATCCAACTCTCCGTACCTTACCACATTATAAAAATAGTGCTCATAATAATCATCCCCGAGAAGCGCGCGAATCTCTGCCAATTCTTCCTCTGTAAAATTGTCCTCCACCCGGGTTGTGTTAATATATTGCGGTTCTTTGCTTGTATACCCGCCTGCAATCGTAATGGTACAGTCATAATATTCTGACTCTTCCAGCAAACCGGTAGCGTATATATTCATTCCGTCCGCAGTTCTTTCAAACAGAATATACCCTGTCTTTCCTTCTTCCGGCGTAAATTCGCAAATTGCCAAATCATAACGTAGAAAATATGCCCTGTATTCCGGACGGATGTAGCTGTTATAATCCATAATATATCCGGAAACATCAAAGCCTTCTGTATCCTGATTCGAAATTTCCAGTTTAGCAGCCATTCCGCTGTTTACCTGCGTACGATTCCAGGTCCCTTCAAAATTCACATAGACCTCATTGCCTTCCTGCGCAGTCCGCATTTCATATAATTCAGCACCCCAGCGTTCATCGAAATAGTAGCATTTGGTATATACAGGCAACCCGGTATATGAATCAAAAGAATAATCTTTCAAATCCGCGATGTTATTCATACGATTTACGATCCGCTCGTCCGTTGTTAAAGAGTCTTCTTCCCTTTCTCCGGAATCGCTGTTTACAATTTCATCGCCACCATTCAAATTTTCAAGTTCTTCATCAGCACATTCAGAGTTTGCGTCCGCAATTCCCGAATCCTCATCTTCACATTCAGAACTCTCCGCATATATCAGCACATCATCATTAAGCATCATCGCCAGATGATCTTTTACTTCCGCAATCCCCGCAACAGGTTCCAGCGCAATTTCCCTTTGTTGCTGCATAAGTTGCAGACTATCTTCAGACGCGCCCTGCAATTCTGCACATCCTGCCAGCACCATCACAGACACACCGACGCTTGCAGATATGTACAAATTCTTTTTTATTCTAGAATATAACTGCCTCATTCCATTCTACCTCATTATCCGTATGCTCAACTTCCCACAGTAAAAATTCTTCCAAATTGACTTCTTCTCCGTAGACATTACCTTCAAAAACAACTATATCCTCTGCATCTTCCACGTGAATATCTCTCATATTATGGCAAGCGATTTCTTCCTCGCGTAATTTCCCGTCCTCCAAAAACAATCGCAGATACACCCATGTCCCGGCACCGCCACTGCCCCGATACATTCCGTCTTCGTAAACAGTCTGCATCCAACGAATACCAAAATAGGATATATAAAACTCCCCATTATCTTCCAGAAGAACGAAAACACTGCTGCCCAAATCTCCGCAACGCATCACCAGTTCCTTCTGACCATCTCCCGTCATATCCACAAAAGCAAATTCGTACAGGTACTGTAATGTAGCACCTTCTTCTTCCAGGAAAAGTTCTGCGATTCCGTCAAAGGTAGTAGTTCCTATAACTTCCATTCCTCCATACCACAAAGTCATCTCTTTGTTTGAACAGAAAACCGGATAGAAGCGTTGCATCTCTTTCTCTTCCTCTTCGCTTAGGTCTTCACTCACCATCATATAATTCCAGAAGGGATGCACATCTTCCATAATATGCGCGCCCACCTCCTCATTTCCCACATAATTATCTTCCCGAAATTTTACAAATTCCGTACCCTCATAGCGGTAATAACTCATGCTGTAAGATATTGCGCTGCCTCTGCCGAAAGATGATATCACTTTATTTTCTTCATCAAATCTCGGATTAAAAATCCCATAAAATGACTCACATTCCACAAATTTGCTGCCTCTTGATAAATAGCAACTATACAGTTCGGCACTTTGATTGCCTGTATAACAGTCAAAAAAGACGATATCTTCTACACCGTCAAAATCAGCATCCTGCTCCCAAACACGCTCCTCTATAGCCGAAAGCTGTACAGGAGTTTCCCACAATTGTTCGATGGTCTGTATCAGGCGGTCCCCTTCATATATTTCGATA
Source organism: Lachnospiraceae bacterium (assembly GCA_045590655.1). GTDB lineage: Bacteria > Bacillota > Clostridia > Lachnospirales > Lachnospiraceae > UBA3766. The sequence goes on from JAZNRI010000028.1 coordinate 90,159, forward strand.
ATGCGTTTTTCACTCCAACCTTCTAAACTGCCGCAGTAATCCGTAATATGATAGGTATATCGCTCACCCTGTTCCACCGTTTCGCACATCATGGCAAAGCCGTCTTCGCCGGCCGTTTCCAAAGCCTCCGCACGTTCCTGCAGATTCGTTTCGTTAAATTCTGTAACCAGCGTTTTTTCAAAATATGCTCCTGCAGGTTCTTCGCCGATTAATATCCTGCCGTTTCCATCTGTTTCATAAAAGAAATCCCCGCGTTCTCCGGTCTCCTCAACTTCAATAACAATATGTCCCTGCAAATTCGTTTCCACCATCCGAACAGAACTTCCCACCGGAAGAAGAGTTTCTTCCCCATTAAACCATATGGGAATCTCTTTTTCTTCTGCCGTAATATATCGGTTTACTTCCTTCCATTCTTCCGTCGAAACCAAAGTCTTTGTACTTTTATCCAAACGATAGGTGCAAAAAGTCCTTGTCAGCCCAAAATCTTTCTCTACCTGTCCCATTCTTACCGTATCGGCAGAAATTATGTCACTGATGCTTCCTCCATATATTTCCTGGCACAGAACCATCTCATTCTCCGTCAACTGATACACCAGTACATAATCTTCCCTTAATTGCATGTAATCCCAGGTTTCTAAAAGCATATAGTACTGTCCCTCTTGCGGTTCCATAACATATGCTCTGTAAACGGTGCCGTATACGTCCCCGAAAATCACACTTTGGTCCCCTTTGACCAAACGGTCATCGGCAAGGCGGAACTTCATATCCTTTCCCAGCACAAATTCGGTATTTTCAGGCACCCTCGCCCAGCCGTTCTGTTCCAGAGATTCCTCTACAGACAATTCTTCTTCCGCTTCAGTTGTTTCTTCTTCACTTATTTCTTCGGTTGCTTCCTCCGCAGCCACTTCGCTGTTATCTTCTTCTGAAGAATCCAAATTCCAATCAGCCACACCTTCCCCATCAAGTTCTGCCAAAGGAATCACATTCATCGGTTCTGAATCCGCTTGTCTGCCGGCTGTACAGCCGACCAAGGTCAACATGGCCATACATACGCAAATCATCTGTATTTTTCTTCTGCTTTTCATACAATTATTCCTCATATCCATTCAGCCCAATTCTCCCGGAATACATTTCGTATTTTATCCGGGTAATTTCCACCCATTTTTCATACACCGGCCATGTTTCCTTACTCAATCACGTATTCCGGAATTTCGGTAATCCCTTCCACCGTGCTGAACACTTCATTCTCCGGACCGATTTCAATGTAAATTTCACCATTCTCATCTATAAGCAATGTAAAATGATTATAATCCGCGATGCCATAGATAAACGAATTATAATATGTCGCCTTGGTTCCGTTTGCCAACACACAATTTTCCTGCATCAACGCACCGTTTTCCATAGTGGTAATAAACATACTTTCATATCGCTCATCACCTATAAGCTCATGAATCTGCGCCAATGTTTCTTCCGAGAAATTATCCTGTACCACAGTTTCATTCGTATATGACGGCTCACCCTTCACATACTCGCCCTGCCAGAAGCAGTTTGCACCCAAGCCGAAGTCTGCATCCACGCCAGTTGCATAAATTTGCATCACATCCCCATCGATGTAAAATAAAAGATATGCATAGGTTTCCAACACATCATTATAAAATTCATAAACCGCAACATTCTCCGTTACAAAATACGCATGCCCGTCCTCAAGCTCTCCGCTATGGGAATACCAGAACACATAACCTTCCACATCAAAACCTTCTGCATCCTGATTCGATATGGTAAGGTTGGCTTCAAAAGCCCTCACTACATTCGTACGCTTCCATTCTCCCGTAAAATTTACCGCATTCGTCTGCGACGTACGGCACTCATACAATTTTCTGCCCAATTCTTCCTCAAACATGGGAGAGTCACTTTCCAAAAGATTCTGCAAAGATACTATGGCATCTTCCGAACTTAACACCGGACTTTCTTCACTTACAACCGCCTCTTCCGATTCCTGCTCAACATCCGACATTGCATCTGCATCATCTTCCAAATTTTCATCCCCATTAGAATCACTCTCAACAGACATTTGCGCTTCCGATTGTGATTCAACATCAGCTTCCGCCAGTGTATTTGAATCCTTACCACAACCAATCATAACAATTGCCCAAACACTCACCACAAACATCACGAAAACATATTTTTTAAGTGTCTTTTTACTCATCTCTATCAATCCCTTTATATTCTTTTAATCATCCATCGTCACTTCATACCAATGCACTTCATTACCGATATTCGCAGCTTCCCATTCGGCAAATTCTTCCTGCGATACCTCGTGCTCGTTTATATAACCTTCAAATAACACTTCATATTCGTCATTTCCAACATACACGGTATCCGAATCATGAATCGCAATATAATCTTCCCGAAACGCTCCGTTTTCAAAATATAACCGGCTATACACATAATTTCCGGCACCGCCACTACCCATATGCAAACCATTCTCATATACGACCTGCATCTGGCGCCAGGAATTGTAAGACATATAATATTCGCCGTTCTCTTCACAAACCACAAATACACTGCCACCAATATCGTCAAAGCGCATAATTAAGTCCTTCTTGCCGTCCTCCGTCACATCCACGATAGTGTAATCATACATATCCATAAAGCCCGGAATTTCATCCCCGTAAAAGCCGGGAATCTGATGCAACGAGAACATACCTTCTTCCTTATCATCCTGTGTCCACAAGTGAATCTTGGTTTTATCATCAAAAATAGGTGCAAACCGCTGTAACTCCACACGGTCTTCCTCTGACAAACCTTCTACAGAAGACAAATGCTCAAATGTAATACAATCTTCTATCGAATGGCTCTCTTTGAATATCCATTCCTGCGTATCCGGATCCTTATAGTAATGATTCGTCTTAACGATTACAAACTCTTTTCCGTCATATTGATAAACCTGCTCAATGTGATAGGTTTCGCCGGGATTGTAATCGCAGACTGTCTGATTGGCTTCATCAATCCACGGTGATTTAATACTTAAAAAAGATTCACATTCCGTGAAAGTACCGTCTGCATTGCCAATATAACAGTTACTGTGGAAATTACCGCCCACATCCTCTAAGCCGTTACGTACAATTAAATCCATTCTTCCGTCAAAGTTCACGTCTGCCTCATGAATATGCTCCTCTGCGTGAACCCACATGGAATATTCAAATTCCTGATGAATTGTCTGTATCAAGGTATCGCCGTCATAAATTGAAATCAGCCAGCCCGACTCTTCTTCCGACTCTACATCATACAACGCTTCAATTTGATAATCGTACTTTTCACCCTGTATTGTATATTCACGATATACAATTTCGCTGCCCTCTTCAAGTTGTGCAGTCGCACTGTCTATTTCAAGCATATTTTTGGTATATTCATCAACATACACGCCATATTTAAAATAAAGCCCTGCCGACTTTCCGCCAATATAATATCTCCCCTTTTCATCCGTTTCGTAAGCTAAAATCGCTTTTTCACTGGTATCCTCCAATAAAATCCAGTAAGTACCGTTTAAATCGGTCTGCACAAAGCGGATTTTCGTTCCTACAGGCAACGTAGTTTCTCTTCCGTTAATGATAACCGGAAGTTCTTCCCCTTTTATGGTCCTAAAACCATCTTCTTCCAAATACAGCCATTCACCCTCTGCCAACACCAAAGATTCTGTCTCTGAATCAATACAATATATTCCTTCCGCACTATCGCACTTTCTTGTACGTCCCAGTCCGTATAATTCTCCCATAATCTGAATCTGTGAAGAACTCTGTACAGACCCGATATAGGCGCCTTCCATTCTCTGGCACAATACAATGTCATCCCCGCAAACCTCAAACAGTAAAAGACAATGCAAATAGCTGGGTGCCCAGGTCTCAAACAATACATACCATTTCTCATCAGAAGGATAAAAAAGATAGATTTCAGAATCCAACTCGCCGAAACGTTCCGAGAAATTAAATTCTGCACGATCCGTTACAATCTTCTCGTCTGTCACCTGCACAAATCTGCCATCTTTTAGCGGGAACTTCTCACCTACCACTAACTCACTGAAATCCTTATAAAATTGAGACTCCGCATACCAGGAAGCTCCTATCTCTCCCACTTCGGTTAATTTAGCTGTTTCTTCTGCCTTTTCTTCTTCAGCAGTCGCAGTACATCCTACTGCCAGCATAAATATCATTATCATCCAGATAAATACTATTTTCTTCATAAAATTAATTCCCCTAAATTGCATAATCACAAATTATATGCCTGTATCCTACGCATCTCTAATATACACTTTTTATAAAACTTTTCTTACTTAATACTCATAATGTTCCGTCTGTGTCAAAGTATCCAGTACGTTTCCGTCCCGGTCTTTGATTTCAATGGTCCAGACGCCATTCTGCACCTGCGCATACAGATAATAAGCTGTCAGTGTATCATAATCAAACACGCAATATTGCCCTTTACTGATTTTATAGAGTAATCCTTGATTTCTTAACGCATCTTCATCATCCGAAGTAATGTCTGTAATATTGCCTATATCTCTACATTCTCCTACTCCGTCCATACTTGTATAGACGTTAAAACTGTATTCCAGACCACTTGTACCTTCGTAGTTTCCAACCAGTGCATAATCAGTTTCGGTATATACCACCACATCCGCATCCAATGAACACACCAACAAATGTTTCTCACTTGCATCATCCCACACATAAATATTACGTTGCGCAAGTACAAAGGTATTCCCATCGTAACGATAAAAATAGTCATAATAAACACTTGCACTACCTCTACAAATTCCATAAATCAATTTCTGTTCTTTATCCACCTTGGGATTTGGAATCTCTTGAAACTCCGGACGGAATTCATACAAGCCACCATATCCGTTTGCAAGATAACAGCGGTAAGCCAAATCACCGTGCGTACCGTAATGCCCCTGCCAAACTAAGATATCCTTCGTACCATCGAAATTAACATCTTCTTCCCAGATCAATTTATATAAGTCAGGAATGCAACCTACATTTTCATCGTGGTCATAGTAAATGGTTTGGAATAATTCATCGCCGTTATAAACTTCCACTTCCCAACGTATAATTCTCTCTGTCTCCGCATTGCGATACATGGTTGCTTTGTAGGTATGTAAATCGGTTTCAATTATCTCCGTTTCGGCAAGTTCTTCCACCGCCGTCAACTGACCGTTGGCAATTTTATAATACTTACGCTGATAGATGAAATCGATTGCGCTGCTTGCGTACTCCGTCTCCGTCATTCGGTCTGTTATATTTACAATCTCGCTGCATTTTATATTATCAGAACTCCAAGCCCACATCTTGGTAGCGTTAAGCTTAGCCTGTATCGGTTCACCGCACTGCACGACATGCCCGTCTTTCATTTGAAAAAGCCATAGCTGTTCGTCCGTATCCCATCCTTCATCGGTTTCCAGAAGTAAAAAATATCCCTCAGTAGTCTGTAATAAAAAAGCTTTCGTCGGTTCTATGTAATCTCCGCTTAATTCAATTTCGTTTTCCTTTGCCCTGATTATAATCTTCTGATACTGGGGCGGATTTGTAATAGCCAAGCCATTGATCCATTCACTTCCTGCAGGCTCAAAATCAATCACAAACGCATTGCTTTGACTGATACGATACAGGCGCTCTGTGGTAACTTCCGCCCGTTCCCCATTCCATTCAATGGGTTCTTCTTCAAAGTTCTCGATTAAATCTTTGGCAACACTCTCGGCTTCAGCCGCTTCTTTCTCTTTCTCAACAAGTTCCGTATAGAAGTTTTCGCCCATATCTCCAAGCCTGTTTTCCGCATCGACACAGAATTCATATCCTTTTCTCCCCTGAATATTCACATCTGCAGTGTCCGCACTTTCGCAAGCTGTCAATCCCGCACACATTATCATCATTGTTACGTATAGAATTTTTTTCATGCCGACTACTCCCTTTTACACAACTTCTATTTCCGTTTTCACTTTTCAGAATTTTTTATTTTGATTTTTACTTTATACAGTTTTTATTTTTCACAAAAAACAGCATAGATAGTTTATTTTTACTACTTTCATTTACAGATTAGTATTATTTTACTACTTTGTCAATACTTTTTTCAAAATTTATTAAAAATTTTTCTATATTTTTTCGTAACATTTTATTTGAATTTTTCGCCAACAATATAACCGCAAAAATCCCGAAAATCAAGCACTTTTTGACAAAAAAACGACATTTGATTAAATAAGTCGGAAATATTAAAAAAGTATGACAAATTCGGGTGAAAATGTCATACTTTCGTAATAGATTCTGTAACAATTGTAATAAAGTTGTAAAAAGTTTGTAAGATTTCAGTAATACAATTTTAGCTTAAAATCACATATTTTAGTAAAGATAATACCTTCGGAATCCGGAATTATACATTAAATCTGAATAAAATTACGTCTCCGTCCTTAACTACATATTCCTTTCCTTCCAAACCGACAAGACCTTTTTCCTTTGCTGCGGTAATGGAACCCTGCTCCATTAAGTTCTCATAAGATACAACTTCTGCCTTAATGAAACCTCGTTCAAAGTCAGTATGGATTTTACCTGCTGCCTGGGGTGCCTTGGTTCCTACCTTAATGGTCCAGGCACGGCATTCATCTTCACCTGCAGTCAGGAAACTAATCAAGCCTAAAATACGATAACTTGCAGCAATCAACTTCTCAAGGCCGGATTCAGAAAGACCTAAATCTTCCAGGAACATTGCCTTTTCTTCATCGTCTAATTCCGCAATTTCCTGCTCAATCTGCGCACAGATTACGAATACTTCACTGCCGTCTTCTGCCGCAAACGCACGAACTGCCTGTACATGCGCATTGTCTGCGCCGTCATTGCCCAAATCATCTTCTGCCACATTAGCTGCATAGATAACAGGCTTTGCGGTTAATAAGTTATATGATTTTAACCAGTCTGCTTCGTCATCATCTTCTGTTTCAAAAGACTTCGCAAGCTTTCCTTCTTCCAGGAATGCTTTGATTCTTTCAAGCAAAGCAAGCTCTTTGGCAAGGGTTTTATCATTTCTTGCGCCCTTGCTTGTCTTCGCGATTCTACGTTCGAGAATTTCAATATCAGAGAAGATTAATTCCAAGTTGATGGTTTCGATATCTCTGACAGGGGATACGCTACCGTCTACATGAACTACATTGCTGTCTTCAAAACAACGAACCACGTGAACAATAGCATCCACTTCACGTATATTACTTAAGAACTGATTACCAAGACCTTCGCCCTTGGATGCGCCTTTTACAAGACCCGCAATATCAACAAATTCAATTACCGCCGGTGTTACCTTCTTGGTATTGTATAATTCACCCAATTTTTTGATTCTTTCATCGGGTACGGATACAATACCCACGTTAGGGTCGATGGTACAGAACGGATAGTTTGCCGACTCTGCGCCTGCCTTGGTCAATGAATTGAATAATGTACTTTTACCTACGTTGGGAAGTCCGACTATGCCAAGCTTCATATTTATTTCCTCCTAAAAGTTGCTCTCTATATTGTTTAAGCAACCATCCATCTTAATCATAATTGCATCTTTTTTGCGCCGCATATCATTATAGCGTCAAAATAATCTTTTTTCAAGTTATCTTGACGCTATTTTATAAAACATATCTTTTATATTATTTAAGCTATTTTACTCTTCCGTTGCTTTGTCCTTCTTCTTAAAGATAAACAACTTACTGAATACATAATTCAAAATAGTAACCAACACTGCCGAAATACACACTTTTACCACCCAGTAATTGATGGAATCTATATCTGCACCAGCAAGATTGATATTTACCCAACCGCATACCTTGATAATCAAATTATTCAAAGGCACGATATTTACAAAAAACCACATAATCAAAATATCCAGAATCCAGGTAGAAAGTCTTGAACTTGCAAAACCCAAGAATTCCTTCATAATCTGCTTATTCTTACTGTTAAATACCCATTTACGGTTTAAGGGGTAAGCAAAAACAACACCTGCCACCCAACCGATGGTATTGATAATAAAATTCTGAAGGTCCTGTGTAGGATCTAAAAACAACTTTGCTACAAAGCAGGCTCCCCAGGAAACAATGGTGGTTAAAACACCTACAATCAGATAAATTATAATTTCACGGTATTTTTCAAATATTTTCATTTTAGTTTCCTTTCCGATTAGAACTTCGCCATCAGTTTCTTGGCATTCTCATAAGCATCCCCGCCGTAAACGCTGGAGCCTGCTACAAGAATATTCGCTCCGGCATCCATCGCTTCATCAATGGTTCCTTCACCAATACCACCATCTACTTCAATATCATAATCCAAGCCCAGCTCTTCTCTCTTTGTCGCCAAATCTGCAATTTTGGCGGTACAATCATGAATATACTTCTGACCGCCAAAACCGGGATGCACTGTCATAACCAAAGCCATATCAATCAAATGAAGATAAGGATATACCTTTTCCACCTCAGTTTCGGGATTCAATGCAAGGCCCACCTTCGCGCCCAAATCCTTGATTTGCTTTAAAACCGCCTCAGGATCTTTTAAAGTTTCGATATGAACGGTGATTAAATCCGCACCTGAGTTCTTGAAATACTCCACATAACGCTCCGGTTCCACAATCATCAAATGCACATCATATACAATATCTGATGCCTTGCGAATGGATTTTAATACAGGCATACCAAATGAAATAGACGGAACAAACAAACCATCCATTACATCAAAATGTAAATATTTTGCGCCTGCTTCCTCCACGCGCTTGATTTCTTCGCCAAGCTTTGTAAAATCCGCCGATAAAATCGAAGGTGCTAAAATTCTTTCTCTCATCGTTATTCTCCGTTCTTTAATATACATCTTTTCCTATGCACATTTTCTCATAATATTTTGAAATCCAATAACAAACCAATGTCGACACTACATTTCATTAATACTTCTTCTGCGCTTTCAGTTCTTCATATAAAAGCTTATAATTCTCATAGCGTAACCGGCTGATTTTCCCTTCAGCCAAGGCATCTTTAATGCCGCATACAGGTTCACTGATATGGGAACATCCCTGAAACTTACAATTCACTTCATAATCATCAAATTCCGGATAATATTTGCAAAGGTCTGACTTGTCCTCTAAAAAAACCATCAGCGAACTAAATCCGGGTGTATCCATCAGATAGGTTTCATCCCCAATTTGTTCTGCCGCAAACAATTCCGTATGTCTGGTAGTATGCTTGCCTCGACCGATTTTCTCACTAATCTCTCCGGTTTGCATCATTTCACAACCACAAAGCTTATTAATCAAAGAAGATTTACCTACACCGCTGGGGCCTGCCACTGCTGTGGTTTTGCCTGCAATGGCATTACGTACCTCTTCCAAACCGATTTCTTCTCTGGCACTGACAAACAACACCTGATTACCGCAAGCTTCGTATGCCTGCTTAATTTCTTCGATTTCCTTTTCGTCAGCAATATCACTTTTATTAAAACAAATCGTACAACTTAATCCCTGACTCTGCATCATAATCAGAAAACGGTCCAACAAATTAAAATTCGGTGCCGGTTTCGTAATTGCAAACACAATCAATGCCTGATCAATATTGGCAACCGAAGGCCTAATAAGCTCACTTTTACGCGGCAAAAGTGCCGTGATATTGCCAAGCATTTTGTCAACATCCAAGCACTTTAATTCCACATCATCACCGACTAAAGGCTTTCTCCCGTCCTTACGAAAAATTCCTTTTGCCTTACATTCATACACACCGTCGTGGGGTACATGCACATAATAAAAGCCGGCAATTCCTTTTATAATTCTTCCTTTTATAATTCTTCCTTTTTTAATTTCTTCCATTCTCTCCGCCATTATTCGAACGTTACCTCTTGCGTATAGGTATCCTGTGCAGGTACGTTCTGAATTGTCATATTACCTGCCTCATCATATACCTCTTCCTGTACATAAACAGTATAGGTAATGGAAAGTGTTCCTTTCGGTACAGCATATATATTACTTAAATTAATCTGAACCGGGAAGGATGATACAGTAGTATTCCAAAGTTCGCTTCCGTCCGGTGCCGTAAGAATAACCGTTGCCGTACCTCCGGTAAAACGAGGCGGTGCCGCTACTGCAATATTACAACTATAGTATCTGGGTTCAGGTCCTAAACTTAACTTAAGACTTACTTCTGTTCCTTCGTCAATATTAGCACCTTCTGTATAACTCTGATAACAAACCTTACCTGCTTCAATGGTATCGCTATATTCCTCACTTACGGATGAACACACCAATCCCATATCACTTAAGGTTTTCTTCGCCTGTTCTTCTGTCATACCAATCAGTCCCGGCATAGACACATCTGTACGAAGTTTACCGCTACTGATTACAATCGTAACCGTACCTTCACGGCTCATCAAACTACCGGCTTCCGGTGTCTGGGAAATAATGTTTCCTTTTACAATATTATCATTATTTTCTTCAAGCTTCTCTACCACAAAACCTTCTTTTTCAAGAATGGCGGTTGCCTCTGCTTCCGATCTGTTTAATACGTTGGGGACTTCCACGCCTTCACCGTTCATACATACGGTCAAAAGAACTTTATACCCTTTTTCCACCTCTGTATTAGCAGTGGGGGTTACCGAAATAACCGTATTTTCGGCAGTACCCTCTGAAGGCGCATACTCAATATCATATTTTAATTCAACCGTATCCAAGGCCGTTTTAGCCTCTTCCAAAGTATCGCCGATAATGTTCGGTACCTTCACCATATCCTTCTTCTGGGAAGAATTTCCGTCGCCAAAAATACCTGCTGCCAATCCGGCAAAGTATAAAATTACACATCCGATAATTACCGCACCTAAAATAATAAGTATGGTTTTTACTTTCTCAAGTACGGAATCATCTTCCTCGTCATCATCTTCATACACATCTACCTGAGGCTTTTTAGGCTTATTAACCGGTTTCTTTCTTGCCGCAAGTTCCTCTTCCTTACGTGTGCGCACAGGACGTTCTCCCGTAATTGCAGGCTTATTGGCCGTTCCTGCAGGTCTTGCCGCATTCTTTGCAGCCGCAACCTTACGCTCACCCATTTTATCTGTATTCTGCAATGCAATACCGCCTGCGGAAGCCGCAGTTACCACATCGGTCTTAACAGCCGCATTACGTTTAATCTGTTCTCTTTCCTTATCAGACATTGCCTTAGTTACCGCACTCTTCTCAGCCGTAGCCAGTTTTACAAAGTCTTCGTCAGGACTAATTAAGGATTTCTTCAAATCTTCAATAAGTTCCGGCATCTTCTGATAACGACGATCCGGACTCTTCTGGGTACATTTTAAAACAATTTGTTCCACACTGATGGGAATCTCAGGAACATAATTGCGGGGTGAAGGCATTTCTTCCTGAATATGCTTAATCGCAATTGCCACGGTTGTATCCCCGTTAAAAGGAACGCGGCCCGTAAGCATTTCAAACATAGTAATACCTAAGGAATAGATATCACTCTTCTCATCACTGAAACCGCCTCGTGCCTGTTCCGGTGAAGTATAGTGAACACTACCCATAACATTGGAAGTAATGGTATTACTGGTAGCAGCCTTGGCAATACCGAAGTCTGTTACTTTTACCTTACCTTCTTTACTGATAATTATATTTTGGGGCTTAATATCGCGATGGATAATATTGTTATTGTGTGCCGCATCAATACCCATGGAAATCTGGATTGCAATGCTGACAGCTTCCTTTACGGAAAGGCGCGCCTTCTTCTCGATATAACGCTTCAGCGTAATACCTTCCACAAGTTCCATAACAATATAGTTAATGCCGTTTTCTTCCCCTACGTCGTAAACGTTTACAATATTAGGGTGCATTAAGCCTGCAGCAGCCTGGGCTTCAGTACGGAATTTAGATACAAACTCCGAACTTTCGCTAAACTCCTGTTTTAACACTTTTACTGCAACAAAACGGTTTAACTTATGGCACTTTGCCTTGTATACATCTGACATTCCGCCGGTTCCTATGGATTCCAGGATTTCGTAGCGGTCGCCTATCATCATACCCATTTTAATCATAATTTACCTCTCAACTATATCTGTTCCATCAACACTACGGCAATATTATCTTTACCGCCGTTTTGGTTGGCTGTCTTTATCAGTTCCTCTGCCTTGTGCTCAAGGCCTTTTTCCCTTTTTAAAATTTCTAAAATTTCTTCATCTTCTATCATATTGGTCAAACCGTCAGAACACATCAGTACAATGTCCCCTTTCTGAAGTTCAACCTCAAAGAAATCTACATTTACCGTATCCATGGCACCGACCGCCCTGGTGATAATGTTTTTATCCGGGTGATTCCGTGCAGAAACCCTGTCGAGATTTCCCATACGTACCATTTCTTCCACATAAGAATGGTCTCTTGTAATCTGCTTTATCTCATCATTCACAACATACAATCTGCTGTCACCTACATTAGCAACGTAGAGAATACCGTCCTTATAGGTAGATGCAACCACCGTTGTTCCCATACCTACCATATTCTCATCTTCCGTAGCTTTACGGCGCACGCGCTGATTTGCACGGTTGATTGCATGTTGTAAAATCTCTACCGGCTCTTTATTCTTGGCCTTTCCTACTTCCTCAATAATGGTTTCCACCGTATATTTGGAAGCAAAATCTCCGGCCTTATGACCTCCCATTCCGTCGGCCACCACAAAAAGATTCGGCAAACATCCCAAAGGCAATTCAGATGTGAAAACAAAGTCCTGATTCAGTTGTCTTTTCCTTCCTATATCCGTTACGGAAAACGACCTTATCACCTTAAGTATCCTCCTACTGCTCTTTTCGAACATGACGTCTTCTAAGCTGTCCACAGGCACCGTCAATATCTCTGCCCATTTCCCTTCTTATTGTACATTGAATTTTACTTTTTTCAAGTTTATTTTTAAACTGCTCCGTCTTTTGACGGTTCGTTGATACATAATCTCTTTCTTTTATGGGGTTTACGGGAATTAAATTCACATGACAGTTCCTGCCCTGTAAAAGCGAAATCAACTCCTGCGCCTCCCCGTCATTATCGTTAACGCCACCTACCAATGCATACTCGAAGCTGATACGGCGGCCGGTCTTTTCGAAATAATAATCGCAAGCTTCCAAAACTTCTTTCAAGGAATATTTCTTGGCAATAGGCATTAATTCCTTGCGTTTCTCATCATTGGGCGCATGCAAGGATAAGGCCAACGTCACCTGCAACCCTTCCTCCGCAAACTTACGGATTCCCGGCACAATACCGCAGGTGGAAACCGTTACGTTACGCTGACTGATATTTAAGCCATCCTCATTGGTTAAAAGTTCGATGAATCGTACCAAATTATCATAATTATCCATTGGTTCGCCCGTGCCCATTACCACCACGTTGGATACACGTTCACCCGTCATACGGGTAATCGCATAAATTTGCTCCAGCATCTCCGAAGGTAAAAGATTCCTCTCCCATCCATCCAAAGTAGACGCGCAGAAACGGCATCCCATTTTACAGCCAACCTGGGAAGAAATACACACGGAATTGCCGTGATGATACTTCATCCAGACACTCTCCACAAGATTTCCGTCAGGAAGCTCAAACAGAAACTTCTTCGTTCCGTCAATTTGGGACTCCTGCACCTGCACCGCCTTCAGTGTTACATAATCAAAACGTTCTTTACAGGCGCTCCGCATAGCTTGCGACAGATTTGTCATCTCGTCAAAACTTTCCACTAGCCTTTTATGCATCCAGTCATACATCTGCCCTGCACGAAAGGCTTTCTCGCCCATAGCCGTTAATTCAGTTTTCAATTCCTGTAAAGTCAGGGACTTAATATCTGTCATAATTCTCTCTGTCATCTACTTAAAGCTTTCTTAACTTCGCAATATAGAATCCGTCGCACTTATGTACACCTTGGAACAATTGCAAAGTACCGTCTTCACCTACGGAATTTCTTAATTCCTCAGGCAATTCGTTTCCAATCGACACTACCTCCAACGGCAGGTTCTCTGTCATCCACTTGACATTATCATTATTCTCTGCCTTGTTCACGGTACAAGTACTATAAATAAAAGTACCGCCCTTTTTGACATAGTTACATACATTACGTACAATCTGTCTCTGTAAGGAAACGATTTCTTCCGTCTGCTCTTTGGTCAGGCGATATTTGATATCCACCTTTTTACCAAGGACACCAAGCCCGGAACAGGGCACATCAGCAAGCACAATATCTGCTTTGTCAATAAAATCCTTATTTTCTACGGTTGCATCGGCAACCTGCACCTGCACGTTCTTAAGTCCTAAACGTTCTATATTCTCGTTAATTTTATCGGTTTTATATTCGGATACATCACAGGAAATTACTTTACCGCTACCGTTTAATTTCGTAGCCACGTGCATTGTTTTACCGCCGGGTGCCGCACAGACATCGATAACCATAGCATCCTTCTTAGCACCTGCACATTCAGCCACCAGCATGGAACTTACATCCTGCACTGTAAAATATCCTTCATCATAGCCATACAAATTCTGTATGCCATAGCCACCTGCTAAGTCATAGGCATACGGAAGATATGGATGCGCGCTAACCTTAACGCCGTCTTTCTTCCACTGCCCAATCAATTCTTCCTGTGTCACAGATGCCAAATTCTCATTTACGCGCACCGTTACCGCATTTTCCTGCAAAGATGCCTCCAGCATACGCTCCGTTGTTTCCCTGCCGTACTGCTCCATCCAAAGCGCTACAATCCACTCCGGCATAGAAAAACGCACCGTGGCATATTGAATAAAATCTTTCTCTTTATCCGGATATACAATTTGTTCTTTCTCACGGCAAATCGTACGAAGCACGCCGTTTACAAAACCGGACAAGCCCTGAAAGCCCTTTTTCTTTGCCAGGGAAACTGCCATATTACAAGCTGCTGTATCATAAACGTTGTCCATATAAAGAATCTGATACACCGCCATTTCCATAATGATGCGGATTACGGGTTTCATTTTATTCGTCTTGGTTTTCGAAAAAAGATTAATCACATAATCCAGTTCCGTCTGACGCTCCAGACAGCCGGTTGCAAGCTTTTTGATAAAAGCTTTCTTTTTGCCGTCCAGATAATTATATTTATCAAGCACTCCTTTTAGAACAACATTCAAATACTCTTCGCCTTTTCTTACTTCCAGCAAAATTTCCATCACCAGCTGTCTTAAAAGAAGATCGTCTTTTTCACCTGCCATTGCATTCTCCTACGAATTCTTCACACCGAAACAGATGCCTTTTTCCAGCTTATTGCCAAGCAAAAAGTCATGTACGGTCATTCGTTTCTTGCCTTCCGGCTGAAGTTCTTTAATTTCAAGTGTTCCCTCGCCTGTATTTACAAAGAGACTGTCTTTGGTTACCATGCACACCTCTCCCGGTGCTCCGTTTGCAGGAACATCACTTAAGGCAACAGCGCAGATTTTCATCATTTTACCGTTTAAAAAGGTATAAGTACCGGGCCAGGGATATAAGCCTCTTACCAGATGCTCAATGTCATCCGCAGACTTTCGCCAGTCGATGCAACCCATCTCTTTCTTTAACATAGATGCATAACAGGTTTCACCGTCGCCCTGGGGTACGGGTGTAATATTGCCCTCTTCAATAGCCGTCAATGCTTTGACAATCATTTCTGCGCCAAGCTCACTTAATTTATCATGCAAAGTTTCACCGGTCTCGTTTGCTTCAATCGGGATAATCTCCTTCGTCAGCATATCACCGGTATCCAGACCTTCATCCATCTGCATAATGGTAACGCCGGTTTCTTTTTCTTTATGAATGATTACCGCCTGAATCGGGGCCGCACCTCTGTACATAGGTAAAAGTGACGCGTGAATATTAACACAACCGTATTTAGGCATATGAAGAATTTCAGATGATAAAATCTGTCCGAAGGCTGCTACCACGAAAATATCCGCGTCAAACGTTTTCAGGTACTCTACCGCCTCAGCATCCTTAATTTTAACAGGTTGAAAAACCGGAATATTATGCTCTACGGCACATTTTTTCACCGGTGTCATCTGCATTTCTTTGCCTCGGCCTTTTGGTTTATCCGGCTGAGTCACTACCAAAACCACCTCATGGCCTGCTTTTATAATACTTTCCAAAGCCCCTACCGCAAAATCCGGGGTTCCCATATATACAACTTTCATGTTTACCTCCCTAGGGTATTACTCTTCCGCATCCACGTCCTGAAGAGGTCCTTCCACCAAATCCACATACAACTTGCCGTCCAAATGGTCCAATTCGTGGCAGATTGCTCTTGCAAGAAGTTCGGTACCCTCAATCTCAAAAGGCTCCATATTCTCATCGTAGGCCATAGCCTTCACGTAATTAGGTCTTGTTACATTGCCGGCCTTGCCGGGTACGGAAAGACAACCCTCGCTACCGGTCTGCTCACCGGAAGTTTCCAAAATTTTAGGATTAATCATAAGAATGGGTTCGTCACCGTTTTCGGATACGTCAATTACCACAATTCTTTTCAAAACACCCACCTGAGGTGCCGCCAAACCAACACCATTGGACTCATACATAGTATCCAACATATCTTCAATTAACATCTGTGTGCGAGGCGTAATTTCTTTTACTTCCTTGCATACCTGATTTAAAACCTCATCTCCCATTACTCTGACTTTTCTAAGTGCCATCGTTTCCTCCGTTCCTGCTTACGCATTTTAAAATGTATTCATCGGATTAAAATCAAACTGTACGCTCTCACGCTTAATCTCCCAAAGCCGGACGCACTCTTCCATTCTGTCCTTAATGCGGACAAGTTCTTCATAATCCTTATGCTTATAGTATATTACCTGTCGGTATAAATCACTCTTTTTGCTTAGGTTGGCTTTCGCCGGACCAATTTGTGCCGGCACGGAATCAAACTCCATCGCCTTTACTTCCGTCGCCAAACGCTGTCCCAAACGCTCCAATGCTTTCTCATCAGGGCCTGATAACTGTACCGCCATCATATTTGCCGCAGGCGGATATAAAAGGAACTCCCTATATGCTAGTTCTTCCTCATAAAATCCTTCGTAATCCTGTCCGGATGCACGTACAATCGCATAATGTTCCGGCTGATACGTCTGAATTACCACTTCTCCCGGCAATTCCCCGCGTCCGGCGCGACCTGCTGCCTGGGTTAACAGCTGAAACGTTCTCTCTGCTGCCCTGAAATCATTGTTGGACAAAGACAAGTCTGCTGCCAGAATTCCCATCAGGGTTACACCCGGAAAATCGTGTCCTTTTACAATCATCTGGGTTCCCAATAAAATATCCGCTTCCCTGTTTGCGAACTTGGATAAAATGCTTTCGTAATCATCCTTATGCTTCGTGGTATCCGCATCCATTCGTAAAACCACAGCCATGGGGAACTGCTTATGCAACGCTTCTTCAATCTGCTGGGTACCCGCCTTAAAACCGGCCACCTTATTGGAACCGCAGGACGGACATTTCTTCACTGCAGGCTGTTCATAACCGCAATAATGGCATACCAGTTTCTCTCCTCTGTTATGCTCGGACAACGACACGTCACAGTGCGGACATTTGATTACCTCACCGCAGTCTCTGCAGGATACAAATCCCGAATAACCGCGACGGTTTAAAAACAGCATCATCTGCTCGCCCTTTTCCAAACGGTCTTCCATCAGCTCTTTTAAACGACGGCTGAAAATACTTTTGTTCCCGGCTTTTAACTCCTCTCGCAAATCCACTAAATTTACATTAGCAAGCGTACCGCCGGTCAAACGCTCTTTTAAGGTAAAAAGAACATATTCTCCGCTCTTTGCCTTTTGATAGCTTTCAAGGGAAGGCGTTGCCGAACCGAGAACCAACGCTGCACCTGCTCTTTTCGCCATTTCTTCCGCCACTTCCCTAGCGTGATATTTGGGCATTGTTTCACTTTTATAAGTGCCTTCATGCTCTTCATCTATAATAATAATGCCAAGATTTAAAAAGGGTGTGAATAACGCCGATCTTGGCCCTATCATAATGCTTACTTCCCCTTTTCTTGCCCGCTCGAACTGATCAAAGCGTTCCCCCGCAGACAATCTGGAATGCATAATGGATACCTTGTCTCCGAATCTGCGGTAAAAACGCACCACGTTCTGATACGTCAAAGATATTTCCGGAATTAAGAAAATCGCCTGCTGCCCCTGCTCAATGCGCTTGGCAATCAGTTCCATATAAACTTCCGTTTTACCGCTACCCGTAATTCCGTGAATCAAATATTTGCCCGGATTGCCTTCTTCGTAATCTTTCTCCACCGCATCCACAATTTCCTGCTGCGCCTTGCTTAAAGAAACCTTCGTTGCTTCTTCAGCTCGGAATGATATAGGGTTACGGTAACTGCGTTCCGTCTCTATCTGTAATATCCCCTGTTTCTGCAGGGATAAAACGGTCTGGGCACTGACATTTAACTTGCCGGTTACAAGAGAATAATCAATTCTCGGACTTTCACACAAAGCCTGTAAAAGTCTCACCTTCGCCCTCTGATTTTTACTTTTGGCAATCAAAGATGCCTTATAAAGCTCCGATTCGTCTTTTAAGGCAATCACCGATTTCTTTTCCTGGGCCTTCGTGGCCTTTTTGACCGGCAGAACCGTTTTTAACGCAGTAATCATAGTGGAACCGTATTTCTCTTTGATAAAAGATGCAATGCCGATTAACTTCTCTTCCGTTGAAACACTTTTTTCACACAAGGTCGAAATATCTTTTACGCGAGATGCATCAAAATCAATATGGTCCGTAAAACCTACCACATAGCCTGTAATCATTCTGTTGCTTTTACCGAAAGGGATTTCTACCTTACTGCCCAAGGCAATCTGCCCCTGTAAATGTTGCGGAATACCGTAGGTAAAAGGACGGTCAACATTTTCGTGGGATATATCTACAATTACTTCTGCATATGACATATCCTTCTCCTCCTTTTCTTTCTCTCGGAACACTTTTACCAAAATAAAAATGCCCCTTTCAGTATCCGCTATATTTGATTACACATCAATTTGCTTATTGTTTATTTTCTTCTAAAATTTCCCGGATTAAGACACGCTCATCCATAGGATATTTCTTGCCTTCAATCTCCTGATAATCCTCGTGCCCCTTGCCTGCAAGCACAATAATATCGCCGGGCTTACCGTTCTGAATCGCATAAGCAATGGCCTCTTTGCGATTGACGATTTCCACGTAATCGCCGGTTGTCTTGGCAATACCGGTACGGATATCCGCAATAATATCCTCCGGTTTCTCAAAGCGGGGATTATCGGACGTAATAATGGTCAAATCCGCAAGTTTACCGCTTACTTCGCCCATTTCAAATCGTCTTAATTTGGAACGATTTCCTCCGCATCCGAACAAGCATACCAGACGCTCGGGATTGTATTCTTTCAATGTAGTAAGAAGGCTTTCTAATGCCATAGCATTGTGGGCATAGTCAATCATCAATGAAAACTCCGGCGATACCGGTATCATTTCAATACGCCCTTTTACATGCGCCTTTAACAGTGCCTCCTTCATACGCTCATCTTCCACGTTAAAATGTCTGCAAATAGCAATGGCCGTTAATGCATTATATACACTAAAGCGACCTGGGCTGGGGACCTTAACAGACGTGTTTAACTTACCTGTTACGGTAAATTTCACGCCCAGTTCTCCGTTTTCACGGTATAATTCCACATTCTCTGCCCTCAAATCGGCGCCCGCGCCAAAGCCGTAGGTCTCTATTTCACAGGTATGACCTGCAAGCAAATCATTGACATGCTTATCATCGGCATTTACAATGCCTACCTTACACTGTTTAAACAAAAGCCCCTTACAAGCCATATATTCTTCAAAACTGCTATGTTCATTGGGGCCGATATGGTCAGGCTCCAAGTTAGTAAAAATGCCTAAATCAAACACAAATCCTTGGGTTCTGTGCATCATAAGTCCCTGGGAAGAAACCTCCATAACCACTGCATCACAACCTGCCTCAACCATCTGTGCAAAATATTCCTGCAAGATATAAGACTCCGGCGTCGTATTAAGCGCAGGAATCTTTTTCTCGCCGATAATGGTTTCAATGGTACCCACCAAACCAACCTTCATACCGGCGTTTTCCAGAATGGATTTAACCATATAAGTGGTTGTAGTTTTGCCCTTGGTACCTGTGATTCCGATAACCTTCATTTTATCGGCAGGATGGTTAAAATAAGCCGCCGAAATAAAAGCCATGGCATAGCGGGTATCTTTTACTTTAATTACGGTTACATCACTGCCCTCCGGCACCACTACATCCTTGGACACCACAAGGCAGCCAGCGCCTTTTTCAACCATTTCCGCCGCTACGGAGTGACCGTCAAAATTAGCGCCTTCAATGCAGATAAAAAGTGCTCCCGGCATTACCTTACGTGAATCATAACATACCGCAGTAATGTCTCTGTCTACACTGCCGCTCACGCACTCATATGTAAGCTTTTCTAACAAATAGGATAACTTTGCCATATCAACCTCCCGGGCTTTGCCATACACGACACCGCTACACTTTATTCTTGCATAAATAAATCATATTATTATAACACATTTTTTACTTTAAATCCATACCGCGCTTTTAACAGTAATTCTTCATTACAAGCTGTACTTCCGTACGTCCGTTATAGGTATTCAAATCCGGATTATAAATAACGGACATTTTATAATCACCATCACCCGAATACAAGTGTTCCGCACTGCCTTCGCCGTATTTTTCGTCTAAATAGCGATTGAAGGACGGAATATCACCGAAATACTTTAAATCATAAAATTTGCCGTATTTATCTTTTACCCGGAAGGATACCACGTTATTGTGTGCTCCAAAAATTCTGGCCCTGATAAACGTCACTTCCGACTGGGCAAAAACCGGTCTTTCGTTATCCTTTCCAAACGGTTCCAAAAGGCTTAATTCTTCCAAAAAAGCTTCATTGGAATATCCGAAAGGCATATCCACATCAATTCGGATTACTTCCGTCAAGTCCTCTTCCGTAAGATTTGCCTCTTCATTAAGGCGCTTCCGGAATGCATCCAAATTCTCTTTAGGAAGAGATGCCCCTGCTGCCAGCTTATGTCCGCCAAAATGAGTAAGCAAATCTTCACACCGGCACATTCCTTTGTTCATATCGTATGCATCAACGGAACGTCCCGACCCTTTTAAGCCGTCACTGGCATCCGTAAAAATCCACGTTGGCCTGTAAAAGGCCTCTCTCACCCTGCCTGCAATAATACCGGCAATGCTTTCGTGACAATTCTCCAAATACACCACAATAATTTTATCGTTCTGACACTGTTCGCGCACCAATTCGATTGCCCGCTCCACGCCGGCATCCGTAAGTGCCTTACGCTCTGTATTGGTTTGAACCAACTCCAGTGCCTTGCGCTCCGCAATTTGGGCATCATTACATAAAAGCAATTCCAGCGACTGTTCCGCCGACTCCAAACGGCCTTTGGCATTTAAGCACGGTCCTAAAACAAAACCAATTGTATAGGCCTTAATTTCCTTATTCGTCAGATTATTTTGTTGTATCAAGGCTCTTAAACCAATGTTTGTGCATTCTTTGATATGCTTAAGACAATATTTTACAAGAGTACGGTTTTCCTTCACCAACGGCATTACATCACCCACTGTGGCAAATCCGGCTAACACCCTCAATTCCTCTTTCAATTCCTCGTATCGTTTTATATTGCCTGCACGTTCCAGCATTCGAATCATAAGTTTATACGCTACATAGGCACCGCAAATATCCGTAAAAGGATATGTATTCCCTTCACGTTTCGGATTAATTAACGCTATAGCCTGCGGTAATTTCTCAACATCTTTGCCGTCCGCATTTTCCCGACGAATTTCATGGTGATCCGTCACAATAACCTGAATGCCCAATTCTGCTGCCCTATCCAAAGCCTCAAAAGCCGAAATTCCGTTATCGCAGGTAATGATGGTTTGCACTCCATCCTCAAAAGCCCTCTCTACAAGACTTACATTAATCCCATACCCATCCAAAATTCTATGGGGAATGGCGTAATCTGCTTTTAATCCCAATGCATCCAGCCCTTTGTAAAGAATGGCGGTGCTGCAAACACCATCAATATCATAATCGCCGATAATACGTATTTTATGACCGGAATTACGAAGACCTTCCAGATATGAAATTGCAACATCCATATCCACAAAACCATCCGTAATATCGCAGTCTTGTATATCGCTATGCAAATATTCTTCAATCTGCTCCGCCTCGGTAATTCCTCGATTTCTCATAATACGAAGCACTACCGGATTGATGCCGTATTCTCTTGAAAGTGCCTCATAATCTGCACCCTGTCTGATTAACCGCCATTCTGCCATACTTTTAACCTTTTCCTTTTTACGAGAAAAAAGCCCTTTCGGACTTTTTTCTAATGTAATTTTATACCTATATCATTTTAAAACAAAAAGACTATAAAATCCATTGCATTTCAGTGGATTCTATACATAATCCTCATCATCCTCGCCTTCGCGTACCGGGAACTTCTGTCGGAAGAAATACCACAAATTACCTGCAAGACAAACAGATGAATACGTACCACAAAGAATACCTACCATAAGGGGTAATGCAAATTCCTTAATAGATGTTACACCTAACACATAAAGGGCTGCAACCATAATAAACGTGGTAAGTGAAGTAAACACACTTCTTGACATTGTCTGGGTAATACTTCTGTTTACAATTTCTTTCAAATCGATTTCAAACTTGGAAGCATCTCTCTGTCGTTTCTTTAAATATGCCTCATCCGCCTTTGCTTTGGCCTCTTTGTAGTTTTCACGGATTCGGTCAAAAATTACAATGGTTGCATTAATCGAATAACCGACAATCGTTAGCATACACGCAATAAATGTACTACCCACGCTGACTCTGGCAATGGCATAAAAGGCCAGAACCACCAAAACATCGTGAATCAACGCCAACACGGAAGATACACCAAAACGCCAATCACTGAAACGGAACCAAATGTAAATCAACATACATACTACCGCAATGGAAACAGCAATTAAGGAATCTTTCTTCATTTCACCGGAAATAGTTGCACCAATGGTCTGACTCTGAATACTGTCGGGATCCACGTCATAATTTTCAATAAACAAAGCATCCAGTTCCTGACGTTCCACCTCATCCAATTCTCTGGTTTTTACGATAATTTCATTACCGCCCTCTACTTTCTGCACCTGAACGTTACCGTCACCTGTAATTGCTTCAATACCGGGAACAATCTGCGCATCAATATCTTCAATGCTCATATCTTCCGCAAGCACCAAACTTGTGGAAGTACCGCCCTTAAATTCAAGACTTAAGTTAAGAGGTTCTCCTGTAGTACCCTGGTTAATACCCATAAATACGCCGCCCAGAACAATACAAAGCAACGAAATAGCCATAAAAATTTTACCCTTAGAGATAAAATCGAAGGTTTTCCGTTCTTTTCCGATACCAAATAATTTAATATTGTCAAGTCCGAGTGCAATTGCACCATTCAACAACAATCTCGTAATTACCATAGCGGTAAACATTGACAATACAATACCGATTGCCAAAGTCCATGCGAAGCCTTTTACGGTTCCTGTTCCGGCAATAATCAATACAACCGATGCAATCAAGGTTGTAACGTTACCGTCCACGATAGAAGAAGTCGCCTTCTTAAAACCAATATCCACTGCACTCTGTACAGTCTTTCCTGTAGCAAGTTCTTCACGGATACGTGCGAAAATGATAACGTTGGCATCTACCGCCATACCGATTGACAAAATAATACCTGCGATACCGGGCAAGGTTAAAGTAATTACCTCGTTAAACAACGATAATGTAATGATAATAAGGAATACGTACAATATCAATGCCAAAACACTGACAAAACCGGGTAAAAAGTATACCGCAACCATAAATACGGCAACCAGAACGAAACCAATCACTGCTGCCTGCAAGCAGGTTGTAATAGCCTCAGAACCAAGCTGGGCACCTACTACGTTGGAACGTAATTCCTGCAATTCCAACTTCAATGCACCATTACGGATGTTGGACGCAAGACGTTCAGCCTCATCCGCATTTCCCATACCGTTAATTACCGCCTGTCCGTCTCTGATTACAACACCAACACGGGGCACACTGATGAATTTATCATCATAATAGATTGCAATGGTTTCTCCGTTAGCATACGCTTTCTCGGTAGCCTTCGCAAAACTTGCGGTACCATCGGCATTTAAGCCCAAAGCAACCACATATTCCAAATTACCAAGCTGATCCTGCTGCTGAGTTGCTTTCGCACTCTGCACTTCGTTACCGGTTAAAATAATGGAACCGTCAGCCTGTAATTCATCCAATGTCTTATTTAACTTATACTGAATGTCAATTCTGGAATCTTCATCCAATTCATAAGTCACGGCATTTCCTGCTTCATCCAGTACAACAGACTCGGTTTCCATATCATATTCAACCGCAACACCATCTGCTACCATAACAAAGGTATTCCAGGTTTCATCGTGATAAACCATCATACCTTCCGGTGTTACCGCGGGTTCATAATTATAATTTCCTTCCGAATCAGTCTCAGCAATAAACATAAGACTACCGGGCTTACCCAGTTCTTCCAGAATTTCATTTGCATTACTTACACCCGGAATTTCAATATTAATTCGGTCAGTTCCCTCCGGATATACCTGTGCTTCCGTACTGTAGGTATCTACCTTCTGCTGAAGTTTAAATACCGTGTCATTCATTTCTTCCACAGTAGGTTCTTCTTCGCCCACTACTTCATACGTAATGCTGACACCGCCTGCCAAATCCAGCCCCTGCTTAATGTCATACAGCGAACCTGTTTTATTTTCGCCCACACCAACCAATGCCACATAACCTAATGCAACTGTAATCAATATTATGGCGAAAAAGCTAATAATTTTACCTGTTTTATTCATCCTTTTACTCCGTTCTTCTGCCTATTCTTCGGTGCTTTTTGCGACCTCCATCATAATGGCACATTCAATACGTTTCTTCTGCAACTCACAACCAATGTCATATGCATCATTGATATGACCGTGGAAGTGATATGAATTTGCGGCACATCCGCCACTGCAATAAAACTTAGCAAAACAGTTTTTGCACTTCTCTTTCGCATATACGTTACAATCAGAGAACATTTCCCTGATGTCGTTTCTTAAGATACCTTCATCCACATTTCCCATCAGGAATTCTTCTTCGCCCACGAACTGATGGCAGGGATAAAAATCGCCCCAAGGCGTAACTGCCAGATATTCACATCCGGAACCACAACCTGACAAACGTTTTGCCACACAGGGACCGCCGGATAAATCAATCATAAAATGGAAGAAGTTAAAAGGTCTGCCTTCCTTACGTCTTTTAATCATTTCTTTCGCCAGCTTATCATAATTTTCAAACAACACCGGCAAATCTTCTTCTGTTAAAGCATACCCTTCCGTCTCCGGTGCCACAACAGGCTCCACGGAAATCTGCTCAAAGCCCAAATCCGCCAAGTGCAATACATCCTCACAGAAGTCTGTATTATAATGCGTATAGGTACCTCTTACATAATAATTCATCTGGTTACGGCTTTCTGCCGCCTTCTTAAACTTCGGAACAATAATATCGTAAGAAGAACCCTTGCCGTTTCTCGTCGGTCTCATAAAATCATTGATTTCCCTGCGTCCGTCAATACTTAATACAAGGTTACCCATTTCTTTATTCGCGAATTCAAGAATTTCATCGTTTAAAAGCATACCGTTGGTAGTAAGGGTAAAGCGGAATTTCTTATTACTCGCTTCTTCAATGCTTCTTCCGTATTCTACCAGCTGTTTTACCACTTCCCAGTTCATAAGAGGCTCACCGCCAAAGAAATCCACTTCCAGATTTCTTCTGCTGCCGGACTCTTTTACCAGGAAATCCAAAGCCTTCTTACCCACTTCAAAGCTCATTAACGCTCTTCTGCCGTGGTATTCGCCTTCCTCTGCAAAACAATATTTACAACCCAGGTTACAATCATGTGCAATGTGAAGACACAACGCTTTGACCACAGGCTGACGATTCTTAAAAGTATCAATATACGGCTCATAAATGTCTTCTGCGAACAACATATCTTCCTGAATCAAGGCAATAATTTCTTCTGCTGCCTCTTTATAATCTGCATCCGTCGCTTCACAACGCTCACCGTCTTCATTCTCTGTATAAAATGTCTGATTCAAAGAACAGACCTTCTCAACCATATAATCAAGGTCCACACGTTGTTCCTTGCTTTCTTTTTCAAAAATAGGAAGCAAATCATAAACCAGTTCGTCCACTGCATGAACGCAACCGCTGTTTACATCCAGCACAATGTTATAACCGTTATTTTTATATTGATGTATCACTTAAAATTCCTCCGTATGAAAGGTCAGGATCATAATAAAACTCCTGTCCTTACTCATAATTTCCGTTCTCATAACAAAGGCAGCGTCCTAAAACGCTGCCCCCTAATCTTTCAACCAATCTTATTTTGCCTGTTCACAGCTCTGGTTACCAACAGTGCAAGATGTCTTACATGCTGACTGGCATGATGTCTGGCATTCACCGCATCCGCCCTTCTTTAAAGATTTCTTATAGTCTCTGGTATTTAAAGTCTTAATGTGTTTCATAGTTAAGCCTCCTTCGAAAATTTCTGCTCTCGGTCAAGTATAGCATATCTTTTTTAAATGTAAAAGCCTTTTTTTCAAGTTTTATAAGGTTATTTACCGTTTTGCCCCTCTCTCGGTCATATTATGCACCACTTCTTTTATCAATAAGGGTAAAAACGGTTTGGTAATATAGTCATTGCATCCAAGCTCTGCAAACCCTACGGAAGTGTCCAGGGTTTTATTTCCTGTCATCAGTACCACAGGGGTATTATAAATCTTACGAATATTACGTAAGGTCTCCAAACCATCCATATCCGGCATCATAACATCCAGCATAATCAAATCGTACTGCTGATGATTCAATTCCTTTAAAGCCTCTGCACCGCCGTTTACGGAATTGATTTCATACATAGGTTCATCGCTCATAATATGCTTTAAAAGTTTATGATTCATCGGTTCATCATCCACTACCAGAATCTTACGCTGAAGCGAATCAATCTGACGCATTTGGTAGTCCTTATCCTCTTCCATCAACTGAAGCATAATATCCGCTATTTCCGGGTCAAACTGGGTTCCACGCCCTTTGATAATCTCATTACGCACTACTTCCTGAGGTAATCCGTCACGATAGCTTCTGTTACTGGTCATCGCATCATAAGAATCCGCAACACCAAGAATTCTTGCCATCTCCGGAATTTTATCTCCGGCAAGGCCATTGGGATATCCCTTTCCATCGTATCTCTCATGATGATATTTGGCCGCAATTGCAAGCTGCTCACTGCCTGAAATACCGCTTAAAATATGATACCCCGTCACCGGATGCACCTTAATAATATTATATTCTTCATCCGTAAGTTTTCCCGCCTTGTTGATAATTTCTACAGGAATACGGATTTTACCAACGTCATGAAGTAAGCCTGCACGATAAATATCCTCCTGCTCTTCCTTGCTTTTACCCATTCGTTTGGCAATCATACGGGAATATTCCGCTACTCGTTTGGAATGACCGCTGGTATAACGGTCCTTGGCATCCACAGCTTCACTCAATGCCGTTACGGTCTGCAAAAACAACTCCTTAATGCGCTGTTGTTTTTCTACCAATTCCCCGGTCTGCTCTTTTACCTTCTCTAATAATTCACTGTTATAATTCGAAATCAGACTCATATATTTTAATTTGTCTGTTTCGTCCTTAATCTCAATAACATAGCCTCTGGCTTTTTCGCGATACCATACGCGATTCACCTTGATTTCATAGTATTGTTCGCCATTTCGATACTGATGGTTATCTTCACCATTCTGTACATATCTGTGCAACCAGTCCGAAAGCATTTTAATGCTTTCAATTCCTTCAATTGGACTGTCCACCTTACACTCTTTAATACCATCAAAAACATCCGATGCTACCTTGTTGCAACCCATATATTTTAATTCGTTATCGAATATGATGTAACCATACACTTCCTGTTTCTGTATGGTACTTGCGATACTGTCTTCCAGGTTATACATCATATTTTTATTCTGCAGGTAAAGGAACACCCAACCATCAAGCACATATAATAACGGCATAATTTCAATATCCGGTTCAATCATACGTCCAATGATAAAAATAACAATATTAGCAATTACCATCAGTGACAGTATCCATAACTTATTCTTTGAAACCGCACTCTTTTTGGCTAAATGATAACCCAAAAGAATAATCTCCAGGATCAAATATCCATACAAAATCACATAAAAGAATATATGTCCGATACCGTATGAATGCACCAAAATAGTTGCGTTTCCAAGTTTCCCCAACGATAAATCCTTGTAATACCAATCCGTATATCCTATGGTCAGCACCATAAAATACACGCCGAAACTGGAGGCATATAAAATATATCGTAGCCACGTCTTAATTTTAAAATTGCAAATTGTGCAAATCATAAACAGGGTAATCAGCGGAATAAAACAACCTCCCACGTACCCTATTTTATTTGCTAAAATGGCCTCATACAATTGCGTCGAAACCGACAGGGCAAAGTATCCCAGATTTGACAATGCCATAATTAATATGGACAACATAAAATAATAATTGGCTTTTTTATTCTCATAGGTATAAACCAACATGATCAGATTAATAAATGCCAATATGGTTGTAGCTAAATAATAAACAATCATACCTTTATTCTTCCTATTCTTATGAAACTACAATAACCTCGTTATATCTTCTGCATACACTGTCATACAACTCAAACATATGACGCTGTAACTCCGCCACCTTGTCCGGTACGTTATCTTTGGTCAGTTTCTCCAGCTCATATGCCAAATCACCGATATCCTTGGCACCGATAGAATATGCATTGTTCTTAAATCCGTGAACGCGAATACAATAATTCTTTGCATCCTCTTCTTTTAAAAACCGATTCAATTCTTCACGGATTGTTAACTCCGTAAAATCCTTTAACAATTCCAAATAAAAGTCTGAATCTCCCGCGCAGGTTGCCAGACCCATTTTATAATCTAATTCCGGCAACTTTGTACGGATTGCATCAAAATATTCTCCCTGCGTTACTTTTACCATTTGTACATCACTCTCTTTTCTTTCGTCTTCGTATATAATATATTCTGCCGGCAGATAGTCCAAAAGCATCTTATCCAGCAAATCCGGCATAATCGGCTTGGTAAGAAAATCGTCAAAACCTTCATCAAGGAATCTTTCCCTGTCTCCGATAATCGCGTTGGCTGTCAGCATAATAACCGGCGTATTCTCGCACAAATTCTCCTGTCTGATTATATGAAGCGTTTCCACACCATCCATATCCGGCATCATATGATCCAGAAATACTATGTCAAACTTCTGCTCTTTTAAAAGCTGAATGCACGCCCTTCCGCTCTCCGCTTCGCTTACCTGTATTCCGGTGCTTTTGACGAGACTTCTGAATACTTTCAGGTTCATTCGATAGTCATCCACCACCAAAACCCTTGCCTTAGCAGCCGTAAAATGTACCCTGGCATCCTGTGCAAGTTCCGCCTCTTTAAACTTCTTACGCAAATCACCTATGGGTGTTTCATCCACAATCTTTTGCTTGAGTGAAAAGGAAAACTCACTTCCCTTTTCATAGGTACTTTGAATCTGCAATTCACTGCCCATCAACTGCAAAAACTGTTGCGCAATCGTCATACCGAGACCGGTACCTTCCACATTCTTATTACGCTGAATATCAAATCTTTCAAATTCGTCATATAACTTATCGATATCTTCTTCACGAATACCGATACCCGTATCTTTCACTGTA
The DNA here is from genome assembly GCA_045590655.1 of Lachnospiraceae bacterium. GTDB lineage: Bacteria > Bacillota > Clostridia > Lachnospirales > Lachnospiraceae > UBA3766. The sequence goes on from JAZNRI010000028.1 coordinate 120,112, forward strand.
AAATGGAGTACCGCCAAGTCATCTTGCTTTTCCCCGGTTACTTTCAAAGTCACCTTGCCTTGGTTCGTGTATTTGACGCCATTGCTTAAAAGATTCAAAAGCACCTGGCGGATACGCTGCTCGTCACCGCAGTATTTACTTGGAATCTCAGGGGAAATATCAAATTCCAGTTCCAGATTCTTTTCTTTGGCTTTGATGCTTGTCATATTGTAAATATCATTGATTAAGCTACTGATTTCATAATCATTCTCAACAATTTCCATCATACCGGACTCAATTTTAGAGGAATCCAAAATCTCATTAATGATATTTAAAAGTACTTCCGACGAGTCCCTGACATCCTTGGCATACTTCTGTATGGGCGGTTCCGTACTTTCTCGCATAATCATTTCATTCATACCAAAAATAGCGTTAATCGGCGTACGGATTTCATGTGACATTCTGGCAAGAAACTTGGATTTTGCCTGGTTTGCCCGCTCCGCTTCTTCCTTCGCTTTCTCCAACTCCGACGTCAGTCTCGCACGCTCAATACTACCGCTTACAATGGTGAAAATACTACTGCAAACCGACATAAAAGCGATATAAATCAAGCATCTCGGAAGGACAAAAAACAACATCAGCGTAAGCCATGGATTGGGATTTACTTGCGTTAAAATGAAAACTCCGTCCTGTGAATGTTGAGACAAACTTCCTGAAGTGAGTAACGCCATATTCGCATCGCAAAGACCGAAGAAATATCCGCAATATACAATTATCACTGTACTCAATGTCGTCATTATATATACAAAACGCAATACCCTTTTGGAAGAATATAATGTCGCATATAAGAATGGTAAAAGTGACACCAAAATCGCGTGATATGTAATAAACACACCCGCAATGGTAAAAACATAAATACTGCCGCTAAGAATAATGTACTTCTTAATTTTATTGGAAGGCGACATACATTTAGAAACAATTACGGACGCAATATATATCACCATAGAAGGTACGTAACCTTTGAACATCAAATCCTGCTGTACCACAAATATATCCAATAAGTTCAAAACAAATGCCGTGGTATAAACCCACATGGTAACGGTAAAACATTTCATTACGTAGTTGTTTGCAATATATTCCTGGTCTTTAATATATAGCGCTATATCATCTTTCTCTTTCGTAACTTCACCCATCAAAAAGTCGTCCCTTTCTTACCAAGCTTACATTTTTCATATGTTATTCAATGCAATCAATTGCACATTTTCCTTAATATTATATTTTACTTCTAATATACAACCTTCGTCAATATTTGATAGTTTGGTTTTAAAATAAAAAAGAGAAATCCGAAGATTTCTCTTAACTGACCATACCGCCGATTGTTCCTGCCCCTGCACAAATTGCCAAAGTTGTAAAAAAATTTCCCGCAAAATCCTGAAAACCGTGATTGCAAATCAGACTTACAATAACCAATACTGTAAAATACAGAACTCCTACTCCAAGCCCAACCAAATACTTTTTCACCTTCTTTTTCTTCCCCATAAAAAATCCCGCCAGGAAATTTACCAGTACATATACTCCGATAATGGCTATATCCACCACCTTTTCACCTAAATGAAACTGATATACTAAAAAAGCCAGCAAAAGCAACATCAAAGCAGTTATGATATATGTTGCAAGCAATGTAAAAAGCCACAAAGGCGCTTCATTTCTGATATGATTCCAAGCATTTTTCTTTTCCATCCTTTATTCTCCCTTATAAAAGTAAGCATTGTTTCCTGTTTTAAAATATGCTAAGCAAATAACAAATATGTACTACTTTTTAATCTTGTTGGTCAATTTGAATCACATTTTAAGGTTATTTTTTCATATACTAATAACCGGCAAAGATTCCTCTTTTCACACATTTTAAACGCTTTCAACTTGACAGAACTGCATATATTTTGTATATTTCATCTTAACGGTCTGCGGAATTTTTCGCAGATTGAATATTTTTTATGTAAGAAAAGGAGTAACAAATCTTGGACCCAGCGAGTCTGATTTTAACAGCAGAGCCGGCGGTAATCAGCCCGGCAATCATTTTTCAAATTGTAGTTTTAATTCTTCTTATTGTTCTTTCGGCATTTTTCTCTTCAGCCGAAACTGCATTTTCTTCCGCAAACCGAATCAAAATGCGTTCTTTGGCCGACGAAGGAAATAAAACTGCCGCCCTTGTAATCAAGATTCTCGACAGTTACAGCAAATTGCTTAGCGCAATTCTTATCGGTAATAATGTCGTGAACTTATCGGCATCTTCCCTTGCTACCACAATAGCAATTGCATTAAGTGAGCCTTTAGGGCTTCAGGCAAGTCTTATGACAGGTCTTGCAACCGGTATTTTGACCGTTGTTGTATTACTGGGCGGAGAAATTGTTCCGAAAACATGGGCAAATTTAAATGCCGATAAAATTGTTTTGGTATATGCGCCTATTATGCGTTTTTTAATGGTAGTATTAACGCCGGTAATTTTTATCGTAGATAAAATTTCAACAGCAATTTTAAGACTGTTCCGTATTGACCCCAACAAGAGAAACTCAACCATGACAGAGAACGAATTAAGAAGTTACGTAGATGTCAGTCATGAAGACGGCGTTATTGAAGAAGAAGAAAAAGAAATGATATACAACGTGTTCGATTTCGGCGATTCCCTTGCGAAAGACATTATGATTCCCCGAATCGATATGGTATCGGTAGAAGATACTGCTACCCACAAAGAAGTTATGGAACTATTCCGCGAGAATATGTACACAAGACTTCCGGTTTACCACGACTCCACAGATAACATCGTAGGTATCATTAACATCAAGGATTTCCTTTTTGTGAAGGATCCCGAGAAGTTTGCAATCAAGGACATTATGCGTGATGCATATTATACATACGAATATAAGAAAACTTCCGACTTGATGATGGAAATGCGTAAATCTTCTTCCAATATTGCACTTGTATTAAACGAGTACGGCTCTACCGAAGGTATGATTACCTTAGAAGACCTTCTCGAAGAAATCGTTGGTGAAATCCGCGATGAATATGACGAAGACGAAGAAACATTAATCCAGGACTTAGGTGATAATACTTATGTAGTCCCCGGTGGTATGAAGTTAGACGATATCAACAATTCCATCGATACGAATTTCACAAGTGAAGATTATGATTCTATCGGCGGTTTAATTATCGAAAAGCTCGACAAACTTCCCGAAGAAGGCGAAACCGTTACTTTAGACGACGGTTCACAACTTACCGTTAAGACTGTAAACCAGAACAGAATCGAAGAAGTTTTAATGAAACTCCCTACTGTTACCGAAGAAACCGAAGAAGAAGGTTTAGAAGATAAAAAAGAAGATTAATACATTTTTTATATGTTTTTAACAAACAACAAACGCCCACGCTATCGTACATTCGATAATGTGGGCGCTTTTATGTTTATTACATTATGCTAATTTTATTTATACTAATTTCATTCTGTCATCACATAATTCTTTACATTACAGCTCATTATACATCTGCCTGCTTACGCAATAATTTACGAAAAGTAATAAAGAAGGTAATCGTAGTTACCAGCCCTGCAATCATATCACTAATCGGTTCTGCCATAAACACCGCAAATACTTTATTTTCCATAAACAACGGCAGTATAAATATCAAAGGAATCAACAGAATTATTTTACGAAGACATGCCATAATCAAACTGATTTTTGCCTGTCCAAGCGCCATAAAACTCTGCTGGCAGGAGGTTTGAAATCCCATGGCAAAAATCCCTGCCATATAGATTCGCATAGCCCATCCCGTATACTCTACCAAGGCCGCATCATCCGAAAAAATTCCCGCAAACATTTCAGGCGCAATCATAATTACCAGCCAAAAAGCTATTGCATAAATCACGCAGGCAAGAAACTGCGATAAAAAGGCCTTTTTGACGCGGTCAGTTTTTCCGGCACCATAGTTATAGCTGATAATAGGCTGACCTCCCTGACAAATCCCCTGTAAAGGCATCAGAATCAAAGATGACACACTCGTAAGAATCGTCATGGCCCCTACCGCCAAATCCCCGCCAAACTTAGAAAGACTTGTCGTAAAACTGATGGATAAAAGGCTTTCCGTTGACATCATCACGAAGGTTGAAACGCCCAACGCAAGACATGGTCCAAAAATCTTTGGTTCCAATTTCATATTTTTAATTCTCAAACGCAAAATTGTCTTTTTGCCGGCAAGAAAACAAAGTACCCACACTGCACCTACTGCCTGACTAAGTACTGTTGCAAGCGCGGCTCCTTTCACACCCATTTGCAATGCAAAGATAAAAATCGGATCCAGAATTATATTAATAATTGCTCCAATCATAGTCGTCAACATACTAATTTTTGCAAATCCCTGCGTTGTTATAAAAGTGTTCATTCCCAATACTATCAACACAAATACACTGCCAAGAATATAGATTCTTGCATAATCCACGGCATAAGGCAACGTAACCTCGCTTGCTCCAAAAAATGTAAGCATTTCCGGCGCAAAAATGTAAAATACAACAGTTAAAAAGATTGAAAAGATAAGCAATAGCGAAAAACAGTTTCCCATTATTTTTTCTGCTTTTTCGTTGTCTTTCTTTCCCATAGCGATAGCCGCCAAAGGGGCTCCGCCGGCACCTGCCAACATTGCAAATGCATTCATTAGCATAATTATTGCCATAAACAAGCCGACACCCGTCAGTGCCGATGCACCAACCTCCGGAATATGCCCGATATAAATACGATCCACGATGTTATAAAGTAAATTTACCACCTGCGCCACTACCGCAGGAATCGCTAATTTAGCCAAAAGTTTCGGTACACTTCCGCTTCCCATATCATATTTACTCTTTTTGGTATCCATTCTTTTATCCTTTTCCTGTCAAATTATGATTATATTTCAAATAATCGAAACTATTCTGAACACGATTCATAAAATCGCACCTTTGGCACCGAATAGTTACAAACAATCTATAATGATTTTAAATCCATCTGATATTTTATTCAATGTAAACATACAAAAAACACACTTTATTCACGAAAAAAGAGCCTTATCCCGAGATAAGACTCTTATCTAACTTATCTTTTATTCTTCCACAAGTCTGGGTAAAATATCTTTACATTTACCGTAAAGTACATAATCCGCATATCGATCCGTGAAGTGTTCTTCTTCATTAATCAGAATCAACTTATTTCCGGTATAATGTCCCGTCGAATAACGTACTTTAGAACCATACAAATTCGTTCCCAAAACAAGTACCAAGTCTGCGTTTGCACAAGCGATTGCAGCTTCCGTCATACGGTCATTACGCACACTCTCCCCAAACAATCTAAGTCCGGGACGCAGTGCCACTTTACAATCATCACACACCGGAACCCCCTTAGCATTCAATATGTATTCCAGAGAAAAATTCTTCTTGCACAAAGGACAATAATTATTATAAATCGTCCCCTGGAATTCTATTACATTGCGAAGCCCGCTCCGATATTCCAAACCACAAATATTCAAACTGATGGTTGCGCGTAACTTGTCCATATCCTGTAGCTTCTTAAGTGCAGCATAGGTCTCACTGGGTTCCGGAATTGTACTGATTACTTCTTTCTTATAGAAGTTGTAAAACTTCTCCTTTTTGGTCGCATAAACACCTGCCGACAACAATTCTTCCGGACTGTCCCCGTACTCTTTCTCGATTCGACACAAGTGGTCAAGGTCCCAAAAATCGATACCGCCACTTTCCACAAGCGTTCCCAAACCGGTTACACATACTATGTTATTCGCCTGTGAAATCAATGTTTTTACATGATTTAAAACCGCCTCTTCCATTTTTCTCATAAGCATCCACCCCTAATAGATGTTTTATAATTTTATTTTAGAAGTGAATGCAAGAAAAGTCAAGTCCGGCAAGGGAATTCTTTATTTTCTTGATGCATGGCAGGTAAAATAAATCAGCTGATATTTCGAAGCAATTTCAGTCAAAACCTTCTGTGCCCCTTCCAAGGATTCCCGGTCCAAATTCACAAAAGGATCATCCAGTACAACAAAGGGCGTTTCTTTCTCAAACAAAGCATCTATTAATGCAAATCGTGTACACAATTCCATTGTTTCACGCATACCCTTACTAAAATATGCAATATCACGTTTGGAACCGCTCTCATCCGTTTTTACCGAAAGTTTCAAATCCACCTCAGAATGCTCAAATCTGCTTTCATTGATTAAGGTTGCATACTTTGCAAAACCTTCATTGATCTTTTTAAGATAACGAGATGAAAACTCGGTCTGCGCTGTTTTAAGGTACTTTAAGGTCTTCTCAAGAAGTTTATATTTCGACAGACATTCTGCCAGCGTTTCTTCTAAATCCTCCTTCTCCATTTCCCACTTTTCACACTCTTCCATAAGCTCCGCATACTTTGAAACCGTTGCACTCATCTGTCTGAAATGTTCTTCCTTCGCAAGAATCTCACGCTCCAGTTCCGCCTCCTGCTGTTGGACTTTCTCTATCGACCAAATCTGCTCCGCAGGAATCACTTCTATTTGCTCCGTTTGCTCAAGTTGACGGCACTTTTCGATATATTGCTCACATATATTAACATACTCATTTCGCTTCTGAATAATTTCCTTCAGCAGATATTCTTCCACATCGGCAATATCCTTATAAAATCTTCTGAAAAACAGTATCAATTCTTCTTTAAGACGCGCCTTTTCCTTTAACTGTTTTTCTTCTTCCTGCTTTACCTGCTGTTTTCTTGCCTCCTGCGTATTTAATTCCATCAACGTAATACGTATTCTGTTCATCAAGAAAGGGATTTCTTCCTCATTTTTCATTGAAAATGCCTGCAGATACATTCGTACGGATTTTTTACCGTTTTCAACTGCCTTACTTAAAAATTCATATTCTTCTTCCGCCTGTATGAATTCTTCATTATCATCCGTTGCATTATAGTAAGCGGCCTTTGCCTTCATACCGAAAGTAATGGCTAATACCATAGCAACCAAAGTAATTCCCAACGCAAATAAACCATAGATTCCCACGGTAGAATACAGCACCACAGCAAGAACTGTTGAAAGAACCGCCACTACAATAGCAATTCGTTGTTTAACTTTATAAGAATCCGTTTTCTCACTTAGATAGTTATTTTTCTCTTCTTCACGAATTCTGAAAGATTGCAATTGCAATTCCTGCTTTTCAAGAAGATTTTCTTTTTCTTTTACCTGATTCCACTTCTGTTCACAGGCGTCCAATTCCTCTTCCGTCATGGGATTACGTTCCAAAATCTTAACCAGTTCCGGGTACTTATATCCGTAATTCTCCTCCGTAATTCTAACCTCGGAATTCCGGTATGCGTACAGCTTCTTGCGATACTGTTCCAGTTCTTCCTCTGTCGGTACGCCGTTAGCAAAATAGTCTTCCAATACACTTTTCACACGCGCAAGTCCGTCTTTTTCTTCACTAAGCGCCTTGTAATGCTTCGCTTTCTCCTGTCTGGCTGCCTGCTCACCGGCTTGACGCATTTGCACTTTTAGACCATCTTTCTTCGTTTTTAATTCCCGGATATCGGCATAACACTGTTGCGTTTTCGTTTTCCAATCTTCCAAGGTTGCACCGATCTGCTTCGCATTCGCAACTCGTCGATTTAATTCAGCAATCTCCTCCGTCACTTCAGCAATTTTACCTTTGTTACCGTTTTTCTTGTAAATTTTCATCTCTTCTTCCAGGCGTGTGCAAGCCTTCTCATAGCAATCCAAATCATCACCGCTTGCCATAAGACCGCTCATTTTGGTTGCCACGCTGTCTGTCATACTGACAGCATATTCACCCTGTTTCATATAAATGCTCTGTTCAAAAGCAATGCGATCTATCCCAAAAAGTTCTTCCCCGAGTTTCTCACTGTAGGCAGTACTTTCCAAGCCTGTATTTACATCATAAAGAACAAAAGTATCTTCCTTATCCTTGCCTGCGAAAAAGCGTTCCACACGATACACAATACCATCCGCTTCAAAGACTAAATTACCACCGTAAGAACCGCCATTCCACGGCTCATACTTTTTACGCTCATTCTCATCAAGGCTTCTCTTGGTACTTTTATCCAATCCAAAAAACATAGCCTTCAAAAAAACAGCAAGAGTAGTTTTTCCCCATCCGTTATTTTCTAAAATAACATTCAAACCATCTGTAAAATCATAGGAAAACTGATGCAAGCCACCAAAATTCTCTATATAACATGAAATTAATTTCATACGCCCAAATCCTCCCCTGACAAAGCGCGAATACCCAAAAGAATCATCTGTTCCTTTTCACTTTCCTCTTCTTTCGCATTCATCACAGTACGCACAAATTCGCCTTTTAATGAAATCATATTCTCATACGATTTATAATCAATGGACAGACGTGATTCATCCTTCCATTTTAAAAAATAAAATCGCCCTTCCATAGCCTGGTCAAAATATGTAAAATCCTTCTCCGTATCTACCGTATAATGTCCGGTCAACACAATCTTGACCATATCCTTGGACGGAATATTTGCAACTTCTTTATCTACCGCCCGCAAAATATCCGTAGCCGTTTCCTGCCCTGTAATATCCACTCTGATTTCATGAAGAATACGTGACGCCATCGGCACAAATCGACTGTCCACTTTGCCGTCCTTTACTTCCAGCATAACAACGCCCTTCTCACCACACTCATCAAAACCGCGACCTTCCGGACATCCGCTGTAACAGTATTCTCCCCTGTCATCTAATTTCTCTTTCTTATAAGAATGAATGTGTCCCAATGCAAGATAATCTATATTGCGATTCTTCAATGCCGGTAAGGCAACTAAACTCGCATCATCCTTTACATTACTCCGCACTTCCTGCCCGTGAAGCATTACAATATTGGTACGGTCCGGTTCGGTCATCAATGCCGCATAATTCGCATCATCCTCCATTGTTTCCTTTCCCCAAACAGATACTTCACCATACTGATACTCTATCCAATCTGTCCCAAAACATTTAAAGTTCTCGGGCACAGTACGCCCTTCCATAAAATTAGTCTTCCAGTCATGATTTCCCCTTAAATATAAAAAATCAATCTCCGGATTGGACACAATCATATCCCACACCAAGTTTCTTGCTTTGGCCGCAATATTCTTCGTGTCAAAAAGATCGCCTGCAATCAAAACAGCCGTCACTTCTTCTTTCTTCGCCAGCTGAACAATACGCTCAAACGTAAGCAAAATTTCATTTCTTCGCTCTTTCGCTTTCTCTTTCCCTATATTGCTTTCCAATTTAGAATCCAGATGCAAATCCGCACAATGTATAAACTTCATAACAAGGTCCTTTCTTATAAAAAATCCAACCGTATTTTTCTGACAATTTTAATACTTTTGTTATTATTTTTTGTACTATTTTCTATTCCTTTTTTACCACTTATATAGTAAAATAAAATGGAATTGTAATTTACACTTATTTTAGCATAATGACGGAAAAGTGTAAAGAACATATGTTCTGTTTTAACTATTATATAAAACCCATTTACTTGAGAAAGGAGGTTGCTTTTATGCAATCCAAAAAACTTCTTGCGCTTCTGCTTGCAAGTGTTATGGCGTTTTCACTTTTTGCCTGCAATACTCCCGCAGAAGACGTTACTTCCGAAGCCGATTCCCAGGTTTCAGAAGATGTTTCCGAAGAAGCTTCCGATAACGGAGTTATCGAAGGTTTCGGTAATAACTTAATTGACGGCACAAACGTCATTGACGATCATTTCGATGATAATACCAAAGGAGAATGGGGTGTTTACTCCAACGGCGGTACTTTCGACCTCTATGCTGAAAATGGTGAACTGGTTGTAGACATTAGTCAGGCCGGCGGTATGGAACACTCTGTACAGATTTTCCGTGACGGATATTGTTTAAATATGGGTTGTGTTTATACTGTATCTTTTGATATTCGTTGTGATATTGAACGTGAAGTAGAGTGGCGTTTCCAGATTAACGGCGGTGACTATCATGCATATTTTATGGAGGGCAACAGAGTTGTCGGTCCCGAAACCCAGACGGTAACTGCTGAATGGACGATGGAAGAAACAAGCGATCCCGCTCCCAGACTTTGCTTTAACCTTGGTAAAGTAGGCGATATGGATGTAAGCACTCCTCACAAAGTATATATCGATAATTTTGTATTTACCATCAAAGATGCATCCAACGCTATGGCATTGGAACCTCTTCCTACTCCTATTCCTGTTAAAGTAAATCAGGTAGGATACAAACCTTCTGATGAGAAGATTTTAATTTGTAAGTACAATCCCGAAATTACAGACTACACCATCGTTGATACAAATAACAACGTTGTATACTCCGGTAAACTTACAACCGATTTTGCCAACTCCAAATCCGGTGACGGTGCTCAGGTAAAAGGTGATTTCTCCGATTTTACCACTCCCGGTACATACAAGGTAATTGTTGACGGCATCGGTGAATCCTATGAATTTACCATTGCCGATGATATTTATGATGACCTTTACAAAGATGTAGTACGTATGCTCTATCTCCAGAGATGTGGTTGCGTATTAGATGAATCCCTCGCAGGTGACTTTGCACATGCAGAATGTCATATGCAGGAAACTACAGTTTACGAAACCGGCGAAGTAATTGATGTAACCGGTGGTTGGCATGATGCCGGTGACTACGGCCGTTACGTATCTCCCGGTGCTAAGACTGTAATGGACTTGTTCATTACCTACCAGGACAGCGAAGCTGCAAGAGGCGATGATTACGATATTCCCGAAAGCGGAAACGGTGTTCCCGACCTCCTTGATGAAGCAAGATATGAGTTGGAATGGATGCTTAAAATGCAGGCTGCAAACGGCGGTGTATACCACAAAGTAACTTGTGCAAACTTCCCCGAAACTGTGGAAGCGACCGCAGAAACAGAACCTTTGCTTGTATCTCCCGTATCTCCTACCGCTACCGGTGATTTTGCAGCGGTAATGGCTCGCGCATCTTCCATCTATGCGGAGTATGATGCTGAATTTGCTGCAACCTGTAAGGACGCAGCTGTAAAAGCATACAAATACTTAATTGACAATGAAGAAACCTTAACAGGTTTTGTAAATCCCGAGATAATCGTAACCGGCGAATATCCCGACGGCAAATTCTACGATGAAATCTTCTGGGCAGCTATGGAACTTTATCTTGCAACAGGCGATACCGCATATTTTGATAAAGCCAAAGCTATGTATGAAGAAAACAACATTAAAGGTTTAGGCTGGGCAGACATCGGATACTATGGTATGTACTCTTACCTTACCGCTGATGAATCTTTACAGACTGATGCAGAACTTGCACAGAAATTCATCGATAAAATTGTTGCTGAATGTGATGAAAACATCAAGACAGCAGAAAAAGACGCATATTATATTTGTTTGGAAAGAAGCTATCCTTGGGGAAGTAACATGACCGTTGCAAACCACGGTATTCTCTACCATATGGCAGCTAAGTTTACCGGCGATGCCAAATATGCATCTTATGCACAGCATCAGTTAGATTACTTACTTGGTGCCAATCCTTTAGGTTACTGCTACGTAACCGGTTACGGAAGCTGGTCTCCTGAACATACACACCACAGACCTTCACAGGTTCTCGGACAGACAATGCCCGGTATGTTGGTAGGCGGTCCTAACACCAATGCTGACGACCCTTATGCAAAGGCTGTTTTATCAAGCTCAACCGGTGGTATGTGCTACGTAGACAACGACAGTTGCTACTCAACCAATGAAATTACAATTTATTGGAATTCACCTTTGATTTACCTGCTTTCACAGGCAAAATAAAAGAATAAAAGAAATGTATGTAGAGCGCCGTATGAAAATGCGGCGCTTTAAGTTTGCACGTAACTCTACTCAAACTCGCTTGCAATGTTGGGCATAGTGAATGCGCATACAAACTCTCATCTCTAAATCGGATAGATATCCCAGCCGGGATAAAAGGTTCTTACAATGCCTTGGGCAATGGCCCAGGCAATTTCCATAAAACGCCTGTCAAATAACTCATTGTCGTTATCCGTATTAATGAAACCGACTTCTACCAGCACCGCCGGCATCTGCGTCCGATTCAATACGACCAAATTCGGTCTTTCATTCACACCGAGATTAATAAAACCTACGCGTTCCAACTCCCGATTGATATTCACAGCCATTTCATATGCCGGACTCTGGTTATTATAAACCAGCGTTTCCACGCCGCTGTACTGATTCGGATAGACACTGGAATTACGATGTATGGAAACAAAAAAATCACCGCCCAAGTTATTGGCTTCCTGTGCCTTTTGGTAAGGTGACTCATAGACATCATCTGTTCTGGTGTAATACACATTAAAACCCTTATCTTCAAGAATTTCACCTACTGCTAACGTCAGTGCCAAGGCGTCGTCCTTCTCTCTTCTTCCGCCGTATATCGCGCCCGGATTCGCACCACCATGGCCTGCATCCAAAATAATGGTTTCCGCCATAATGCTCTCCTTATGATTCTTTTATATATTTTATTCATAAAAGAATAAAGACGTGAATATATACACAGATTTTTAATAATCACATAAAAACACCCTTCTTACCGCATTACCGGCAAGAAGGGCGTCTACCACTTTTACTCTTTAAATTACATATTTACGTTCAAAATCTTCCACGGGAATCGGCTTGTCATATAAGAATCCCTGCATGGAATCACAACCGAATTCATATACAATCTTTTCCTCTTCCTTGGTCTCAATACCTTCACAAACAATTTCCAAATCAATTTCATTCAGAATGGAAATCAATCCTTTGATGATATTTTTACCCTTATTGTTGCCTAAACTGTTCTTAATAAAACCTTTGTCCAGCTTAATAATATCAACAGGTAAAATACCAATCAAATTAAGTGAGGAGTATCCCGCACCGAAGTCATCCACACTAACGCGAAAACCACGTTCACGAAGCTTTTCAATTTTGTTAATGATAAGCTGTGCTTCTTCAAAGAATACAGACTCTGTTACTTCAAATTCAATATATTCCGGAGAAATATTGTAAGAGTCAAACTCCGCGATAATATCGTTTACAAGATTATCATAATAAAAATGCAACTTACTTAAGTTTATGGATACTCTTTTAGGCGTTTTTCCTTCGTCCAACCATTTGCGGATCTTAGCAAAAACGTAACGCATTACATACCAGTCAAGTTCCAGAATTTTACCGCTGTTCTCCAGTACGGAGATAAAAAGTGCGGGCGGAATGATATTTCCATCATCATCTTTCAATCTGGTAAGAGCTTCCGCACCAACTACAGTATTTTCGCTGACACTGACCTTAGGCTGAAAATATACCAAAATAGACTTATCTTCCAAGGCTTTATCAAAGATGGGAATAATCTTAGCATCCCCTTCTTTGGTCTCCTCAATCTTACGGTCGTAGCGGGCACAAGGCACACTATAATTACCCTTTACACTACGTCTGGCCACATTTGCTTTGTCAATTGCAGAAGCAATGTTTTCGTATCTGCTTTCGATTACGTGAACGCCTGTGTTTAAATGCAAAGCAGCTTTCGGAAATTCAATTTTATGTTTTGCCACAAAACCATCCTGAATCGCTTTTAACCTTTCCTCAAACGCTTCCCAGGTCAACTTACCGATATTAAATAAGCTGACAATGTGATCGGAATACGGGCGGCATGCAACCACATAACCTTCCTGCATTACACAGATTTCCGCCAACTGCTGAATCAGACGGTCTCCTGCTTCATATCCGTATAAACGGTTTATGTACTTAAATTTAGTGATGTCCGTAGAGATTACCACCATAGTATCCTCAGCATCACTCTCTTTCAATTTGTCTGTTGCAACATTTAAAAAATCATTGAACAGCAACAAACCGGTTAATTTGTCCCTTTCCATCCTGTCCTCCAACTCAAGTCTCAACAAATGCACGTCAAAAAATCCCCTATATATAAAATACCATACACCAGTTATGTAGTCTATCGTAAACTTTGACAATCAAACTTTTTTCTTTTGTGCAAAACGCACAAAAATCCAACTGATTACAGTTGGATTTTGCTGATTTTATCAATTTTTTGTAGTTTTATGTCGCAAACAAGGGAACAAAAATAATCGTTACTTTCCATAGGAATTGTTTTATATGTAGCTATTTCCCGACCTTCTTCCAGGATACGTTCATTGGCTAAATCCACACCGAAACTTCGCAAGTCCTGCCCCATTCCCTTACCGGTGAATTTTATATAAGCTTCCTTGGCGGTCCACATTTGATAAAAGCAATTGACTTTCTCTGCAGAATCTGAAATTGCCTCTATTACAGCAATCTCACTCTCATGATAAAAGCGTTTCACCACCTTCTCCTGATAACCACGGCGTTCCTGCACATCAATACCTACTTCACGATCTGAAATGGCTAATACCGCCATATTTCCTGAATGTGACAAGCTAAAATATATACCGGGATAATCAATCAAATACGGCTTTCCCTGTGGGCCATAACCATAGTGAATGATATATCGTCCTTCCACGTCCTTTGGTATGGCATAACTTGGATTACACTCCTTGTTGCCGTCCCGCCCGTTTACCTCTTCATTCGCCCCTAAATCAGCCAAATAGCCCTCTAAACCTCTCTCCAGAAGAAGTCCGGCACCAAGCCCGCGAATTCGATCTGCAGGCATTTTATAAGCACCTATTTTCTCTGCACGCTCCCGATGCAACATATTCACTTTTTCATCATAAAATTCTTCCAGACCTGTAAGGTCCGCAAGGTAAATATTTAGCATACTCATCTCCCGTTTTACATCTCACATCGCAACCAATGTATTACCCGGCAAGCAATATATTATATTCCAAACGTTCATTACATTGTATGTAAAGAATCCTCCCGCGATAAACGAGAGGATTCCGTCAGAGTTTCTTACAACTCGCTCTTTTATTCTTCTGTTTCTTCTGCAGGAAGATCAATCTTGATGCAAAGTTCTTCCAACTGCTTAGGATCTACCACATTAGGCGCTTCTGACATAAGACAGGAAGCATCTTTTACCTTCGGGAAGGCCATTACGTCACGGATGGACTCAGCTTTTACCATAAGCATAATCATACGGTCAAGGCCGTAAGCCAAACCTGCATGAGGGGGTACACCGTACTTAAATGCATCCAAAAGGAAACCAAACTGGCTGTGTGCCTGCTCCGGTGTAAATCCAAGCATTTCGAACATCTTGCTCTGGATATCACCCTGATGGATACGCACGCTACCGCCACCAAGCTCTGTACCGTTTAATACGATGTCATAAGCCTTAGCACGTACACGTCCGGGGTCGCTGTCAAGGTAAGGAATATCCTCGTCCATAGGCATTGTAAACGGGTGATGAACCGCTAC
>JAZNRI010000029.1:0-66834 GCA_045590655.1 Lachnospiraceae bacterium
TCTTCGGTAGCTTCATATTACGCCCTGGCACTCAAAGCTTTGTGACAGTCGTTTCCTGCAGGGATGATGCCCAGACCCCCGCATGCAGGTGTACGGGGAAGGACAAGCTGCATTTAGGCAGCTACTGCTAATCTATTGTCAGCGTTTAATTTTAGGTTTGTGATTTGACGCATCACCTGCGGATAGCTTCTCCAGCTGCAAAACCCCTGTCGAAACCATGACTACCCCATGTTTCGAAAGTTCATTGCTTTCTACTTATATTCTATGCGATATGTGCCGTTTTCGTCAAGTGTGAGACATTCAACTCATAGTTGAATTTATTGTGAATTTCCTGCCCAAACAGCCATAGCCACATATACAAAATGAATATTAAGACCTACAGATTCTTCACCTTGAAGTCTCGCTCGCTCTCGCGACGCTGGTCCTTCTTCGCGATATCCTCACGCTTGTCATAAAGCTTCTTACCTTTGGCAAGCCCTATTTCAATTTTAGCCCTGCCGGACGTGAAATATACCTGAAGCGGTACCAATGTATAGCCTTTTTCTTTGATTTTACCAAGAAGCTTCATAATCTCTCTTTTATGAAGAAGAAGTTTCTTCGGACGCAAAGGGTCTTTGTTGAAAATATTTCCCTTCTCGTAAGGACTTACGTGCATGCCGTAGATAAACATCTCGCAATTCTCAATCCTGATAAAAGACTCCTTGATGCTGCACTTCCCCTGTCTTAAAGACTTCACTTCAGTGCCGTGCAACACAAGCCCCGCCTCATATTTCTCCTCGATAAAATAATCGTGGTATGCTTTTTTATTATTGGCAATTAACTTCATTCCTTCGTTTGCCATGATAATTCTCCTTATTCGCCCGCAGGCTCTCAACTGTTATTTCGACATTTTTGCCGTAAAACTTATATCAAATACATTCCCTTTTTATAAAAGTTTTATGCCTCATCTTCATCATACAATAAAAAGTCGATGGTTCGAAGCACCTCATCCGTGGAATTCACAAGCACCTTAACAGGCTCGCCAAGGCGGTAGACCTTGCCGGAATGAGTGCCTTTCAACTCCATATTCTTTTCATCATATGCATAAAAGTCATCCGTCAGAAGCGAGGTTCGAATCATTCCTTCCACGGTATTGGGAAGTTCCACATAAATACCCCAGGAAGTAATGCCCGAAATAATACCTTCAAACACTTCCCCGATGCGTTCAGCCATATACTGGACTTTCTTTAACTTATTCGTCTCACGCTCCGCCTCGGCAGCCCTGCGCTCCGTTTTGGAACTCTGGCTCGTAACCTTGGGCAGAATTGCGTTATAATGCTCTATTTTATCACCATTTAAACGACCGCGCAATTCATCCTTGATAATACGGTGAATCTGCAAATCAGGGTATCTTCGAATCGGCGATGTAAAATGACAATACTGCTGGCATGCAAGACCGAAATGCCCCGTACAAAGTACGGAATACTGGGCCTGTTTCATACTGCGAAGAGCAAGTCTTGAAATCAGCGCCTCCTCCGGCGTATCCTGAATTTTTGCAAGCAACTTCTGCACTTCCTTCGGGTGGATTTCATCCTTATAAGACTTAAAATAATAACCGAAGTTACGAATCAGAATCTGCAGTTTCTCGATTTTATCCGCATCGGGCACATCATGAACACGATATACAAAAGGCAGTTCCTGCCAGTAAAAGTGTCCTGCCACAGTTTCATTGGCTGCCAACATGAAATCTTCGATGATTTTGGTAGCAATATTGCGGTCATAAGGCTTAATATCGATAACCTTACCCTTTTCATCCACGATAATCTTACTCTCCGGCAAGTCAAAATCGATGGAACCGCGCTTTCTTCTCTTTTCACGGAGAATCCCCGCCAACTCTTTCATCAGTTCAAACATCGGCACCAATTCAGCGTATTTCTCACGTTCTTCGGCATCATTCTGCTCCAGAATTTTAGCCACGGATGTATAGGACATTCTGCGGTTCACCTTAATTACGGTTTCTGCCAGTTTGTGAGAAACAATATCACCCGTTGAGTCAATCTGCATAATACAGCTCAATGCAAGACGGTCTACGCCCTCGTTTAAGGAACAGATGCCGTTACAAAGTCTATGGGGAAGCATAGGAATTACACGGTCTGCCAGATATACGCTGGTGCCTCTTTTCAGGGCCTCACGGTCCAGGGCAGAGTTTTCCTGCACATAATTTGTAACATCCGCAATATGAACACCCAATTCATAGAATTCGCCGTTTCGTGTAATACTTACCGCATCGTCTAAGTCCTTGGCATCCTCACCGTCAATTGTCACCATCACGGTATCGCGCAAATCAAGTCGACCCGCCATATCTGCCTCAGACACTTCCAAACCTACGCGTTCCGCCTGATTAAGCACCTTCTCCGGAAATTTCGTAGGGATTTCATAACCTTCCACGATGGATAAAATATCCACACCCGGGTCCATTGCGTGCCCTAGGATCTCAACAATACGCCCTTCCGCACTTCTTCTGCCGTGGGGATATTCTGTGATCTCAGCTACAACCTTATGGCCGTCCATAGCACCTTTCGATGCCTCCTTCGGGATAAAAACATCCTCACCAATACGCTGATTATCCGGCACCACAAATCCAAAGCTTTTGGACTTCTGATACGTACCTACCACACGTCTGATGCCGCGCTCTATGATTTTAACAACCATACCTTCCTTACGCTTCCCATCTCCGGGATTGCCCGGAAACAGTTCCACAAGCACCGTATCGGAATGCATGGCACCATTCACATATTTGCCCGCAACAAAAACATCCCCCTCAACCTCTTCGCTTTCCACAAAGCCGAATTCGTGAGAAGTACCGCAAAATACGCCTGTTATTGTAATTGTTTTCTGTTTCTTTGTTTTTTTACCCATAACCGAATACCCTTTAAATTAAAAAACACTCCTGCACTTTCTTTGCAGGAGTGTCCGTAATTCTTTCCTTAGAACAATGACATATTAAGGAAGATTGATAAAACCATAAAAATAACTGCCAATACGGTAGTGATTTTTACAAGCATACCTTCCATAGAGCGTCCTTTATTCTTGCTCCAATATGTGTCTGCAACACCGCTAAGTGCTGACAAACCGGAATTCTTACCTTCCTGCATCAATACAATTCCTGAAAGTGCAATCGCAACTATAATAAATACAACTGTAACAATAATTCTAGCTATTTCCATTTTTAATACTCCTATGAACTGTTTGCCTCAAATTGGCAAAATTACATCAGCTTGATTATCTTACCATAGACGGTTGCTTTTTGCAAGTCTTATTTTTATCGCTTCATTATAATATGTCATAGTCACTACATTTCTTTTATTACATTTTATTTCTCATATCCTTTAATTGGTTGAAAAGGCGTACTGTACTTGCCACAACCTTTTAAATGTTCTTCAATACGAAGTAATTGATTATATTTTGCATTACGGTCGCTTCGGCAAGGGGCACCTGTTTTAATCTGTCCTACATTTAAGCCAACTGCAAAATCCGCAATAAATGAATCCTCGGTTTCACCGGAACGATGTGAAATAATGGTTTTAAAACCGCTCTTCTTTGCTAGCATTACCGCTTCTGTCGCCTCTGTTACCGTACCGATCTGGTTTAATTTAACAAGAATGGCATTGCCTGCGTGAAGCTTAATTCCGGCTTCCAGACGAAGTTTGTTGGTTACAAACAAGTCATCTCCTACCAACTGAACCTTTTTGCCCAAACGCTCTGTAAGCAACTGCCAGCCCTCGAAGTCACTCTCCTGCAAAGCATCTTCAATAGAAACAATCGGAAAATGATCAATCAACATCTCATAATACGAAATCATTTCATTAGTGTCACGATACATTTCTTCTCCGCTTGCCTTACTTTCACCGGGGAAATAATACACATTTTTATCAGGCTGATATAATTCGCTGGATGCTGCATCCATAGCAATTACCACATCAATGCCGGGCTCGTATCCTGCATTCTGTATCGCGTCCACAATCAACTGCAGTACCGCAAAAGTATCTTTTACATTAGGTGCAAAACCGCCTTCATCGCCTACAGCGGTGGATAAACCTTTTTCCTTACAAAGCTGTTTTAACTTCTGATAGATTTCCACGCCGATACGAAGTCCCTCCGAGAAATTCTCCGCTAATACGGGCATAATCATAAATTCTTGGAAATCCACCGTATTATCCGCGTGCACACCACCGTTTAAAATATTCATCATCGGCACAGGCATTACATCCGCGCTGCTTCCGCCGATATAACGATACAAAGGAATACCAAGACTCTCTGACGCAGCCCTGGCACAGGCCATCGAAACCGCCAAGGTTGCATTGGCTCCCAAATTAGCTTTATTGTCTGTCCCGTCCAAATGTCCCAGCAAATGGTCGATTGCACACTGGTCATAGACATCCTGCCCAAGCAACGCCTCTCGAATGACCGTATTCACGTTTTCTACCGCCTTCTGTACACCAAGACCGAAGTAACGTTTCTCACCATCTCTCTTTTCTACCGCCTCAAAACGCCCGGTACTGGCGCCGGAAGGAACGCTTGCCCTCCCCATAAAAAGACCGTTTACCGTCACTTCCGCTTCTACCGTAGGATTGCCTCTGGAATCTAAAATCTCCCTTGCATGCACTTCTGTAATCTTTCCGACATTTGTCATGATGATATCTCCTTTTTATAATGAATATCTTTTATGTCCCAATTTGGTTTTGTATAATTTTATAATGTTGCGTGGATTATTTTACATTCCAACAGAACACGCTCTCGCTCGATTGTGAATGTAACGGACACTAAACTCGTGCTGCATTACATTTGCACTCGTTAAGTGCCGACACTCACAAACGGTTCTTTATGGAATGAAAATATCCACACAACAATTTAATTTATGAACGCAAAACCAAATTGGGACATACATTTACCTGCATTATGCCCTAAATATGGAAATATCATACACAAAAAAGGCTGTCATCCAATTCTCTTGAATGACAGCTTATCTTCATGCATCCCTTGAGGATGCATCATACACTTTATTACTCTGAGTGAGTATTTTGATTTTCGTTTGAAGACCGTTTAACATCGTCGGTACTTAGTGAGGAAGAAATATCATTTCTTCCGAGCTTAGTTCCGCTACGTATGTTAACCGAGCGGGAGCGCGTCTGAAAACGAATACAAAATATCCACTCAGAGTCTTAACACTCCCTGCATCCGCACGGGATGCTTCCTACTTCTGAATTAACAATGACTTACCGGTCATTTCAGCAGGCTGTTCCTTACCCATAATTTCGATGAGTGTAGGAACGATGTCCGCCAAACATCCGCCTTCACGCAAACCGTAGCCTTCCTTGTAATTTACAAGGATAAAAGGAACAGGGTTTGTGGTATGTGCAGTAAAAGGTTCGCCTGTTTCATAATCCACAAGCTGTTCTGCATTACCGTGGTCAGCACAGATGAACATTACGCCACCCATTTCTTTTACAGCATCCACTGCCTTGCCTACACACTCATCCACTGCTTCTACAGCCTTGATTGCAGCATCCTGAACACCTGTATGACCAACCATATCAGGGTTCGCAAAGTTAATAACGATTACATCATAAGAACCGCTCTTGATTGCTTCTACAAGCTTATCGCATACGCCGTAAGCACTCATTTCAGGCTTTAAGTCGTAGGTTGCAACTTCCTTGGGTGAGTTAACAAGAATTCTTGTTTCACCTTCGTTGGGTTCTTCCACGCCACCATTGAAAAAGAATGTAACGTGTGCATATTTTTCGGTTTCAGCGATTCTTGCCTGAGTCATATTGTTTGCAGCAAGCCATTCACCGAAGGTATTGGTTACACTGATTTTATGGAAAGCCACTTCCTTGTTAGGAATTGTGGGGTCATATTCTGAGAAGCATACAAATTTAAGGTCAAGTCTCTTGCGGTCAAAGCCCTTGAAATCATCATCACAGAATGCTCTGGTAATTTCTCTTGCACGGTCGGGACGGAAGTTAAAGAATACAACACTGTCCTTATCCTGAATCAATGCAACGGGTGCACCGTTCTTCTGAACAACGGTAGGCTTAACGAATTCGTCTGTTTCATCTCTGTCATAAGACTCAGCCACTGCAGCTACTGCGCTGTCTGCTGTTAAACCTTCGCCCTTTGTCATAGCAAGATATGCCTTTTCAACTCTGTCATAGTTGTTATCACGGTCCATAGCATAGTAACGACCGCTTACCATAGCAACTTCACCAACGCCGATTTCAGCCATTTTAGCTTCCAACTGCTCTACATATTCCTTACCGCTTGCAGGAGGTGTATCACGACCGTCCAAGAAGCAGTGAACATATACTTTCTTCAAATCATTCTTCTTAGCAACTTCAAGAAGTCCGTAAAGATGTGTATTGTGGCTGTGTACACCACCATCTGATAAAAGTCCGAACATATGAAGTGCGGAATCATTTTCTTTACAGTTCTTTACTGCGTTTAACAATGCAGGATTCTCAAAGAAGGTTCCGTCCTGGATTTCTTTGGTAATTCTGGTAAGTTCCTGATATACGATACGGCCTGCACCCATATTTAAGTGACCAACTTCCGAGTTACCCATCTGTCCGTCGGGAAGACCTACTGCCATACCGCTGGCATAACCTTTTACAAAAGGATATTCAGCCATAAGCTTGTCCATTACGGGAGTTTTCGCACCGGCAACACAGTTGCCTTCTGTCTTTTCATTGAGACCATAGCCGTCAAGAATCATTAAAACTGTTGTTTTTTTACTCATTTTCTGTCTCCTACTCTTTTTTAATATACTAAAAATGCCTGAATATAAGGCATTCTTTCAGTCCGACATTGATTATACACAATTTTATGACGGTTAGCAACCTAAAACCCGTAGAAAAATGTGCGGAAATGTTATAAAATATAGTAACCTTACACAAAAAAATGTAAAGGTTCATATGCAATCACAGACTATTTATTAAGAAAGGAATCCTTATGGTTACTCTTCTTTCCAAACTATTTATAAAAGATTACAAAAATTATGCTTCCCCTAAAGTCCGCATCGGCTACGGCATCCTTTGCGGTGCTTTCGGGATTTTCTTAAACGTGCTTTTATTCGCAGGCAAATTAACTGCCGGACTTTTAAGCGGTTCCATTGCGATTATCGCAGATGCCATCAATAACTTATCCGATGCCGGCAGCAGTGTCATTACGCTCTTCGGTTTTAAAATGGCTGCATCCAAGCCCGATTCCGACCATCCTTACGGGCACGGCCGTATGGAATATATTTCGGGGCTTTTGGTATCTATTTTAATCCTTTTTATGGCCTACGAACTGATTAAAACTTCCATCGGTAAAATCCTTCATCCCGAACCGATTACCACAACCTGGATTACCGTTGTGATTTTAGCCGTGTCTATTTTAACGAAATTTTATATGTTCTTTTATCAGAGAAATATCAGTAAAAAAATTTCCTCCGCAGCCTTAAAAGCCACTGCCACAGACTCCATCAGTGATACCATCGCAACCGGCGTGGTACTGCTTTCTGCGCTTGCAAGTGTTTTCTTTGATTGGAACATCGACGGATATTGCGGTATTTTAGTTGGACTATTCATTGTATATTCCGGTATTCAGGCAATCAAGGACACCATCTCACCGCTCCTTGGGCAGGCTCCGGATCCGGAACTTGTGGAACAAATCCGCACCTTAATGATGAGTGAAGAAGCAATTCTCGGTATCCACGACTTAATGATTCATGATTACGGCCCAAGCCGCGTTATGGTAAGTCTTCATGCGGAAGTATCCTCTTCTTCAGACTTTCTTGCTATGCACGATATCATCGACAATCTGGAACGTAACATTCGTCAGGAATTAGGCTGTTTTGCCACCATACATATGGACCCCGTTTTGGATAAAGACGAAGAAACCCAGTCGTTAAAGCGCCAGGTCACCAAAATCATCACCTCAATTGATGAAAAACTCACACTCCACGATTTCCGCGTTGTAAAAGGACCGACTCACACTAACTTGATTTTTGACGTCGTAAAACCTTACTCCATGAAAATGGATGTAAAAGATTTACACGATATTATTACGTATAAAATCAGTGACTGGAATCCAAACTACTATTGTGTCATCGAATATGATGAAGAATTCTGCACTAAGAAATAAAACATATTTTATAGCAAAGTTTCATTTATATTCTTAATTTGTTGATTAAAAATCGTATATTTATTTTAAAATAACTCTTTACAAAGTATCCTTTATGTGATAACGTAGTTTTAGATACTACATACAAGGGTTTGTTTGTCCTTGTCTTGATGTTCATAGAAATAAAGGATGGTGTAAAGATGACAAATGTATGCAATTTTAATGATCAAACTTTAGGCGAAGAAATCTCCAATGCAGTCTCTCATGGCTTAGGCGCAGGCCTTTCCATTGCCGGTACCGTAGTAATGATTGTAACCGCAGCCTTGAATCATACAGGCGCAATGAGTATTGTTGGTGTATCCATTTACGGCGCAAGTTTAATTTTATTGTATTTGACTTCCTGCCTTTATCACTCTCTTGCCAATAATAAGGGCAAGAAAGTATTCCAAATCCTTGACCATTGTATGATTTTTATCTTAATTACAGGAACCTACACCCCTATCTGCTTTAGCATTATCGGTGGCTGGGTCGGCTGGACCATCTGGGGAATTAATATGGCATGTACTGTTCTTGGTATAGTATTAAATGCAATTAACCTGGCAAAATGGCACAAATTATCACTCTGGCTTTATGTGTTAATGGGTTGGTCCATTGTTTTGGCAGGTTCTGAGGTTTTTACTTTGATTACTCCGGTAGGTTGGGCAATGTTACTGCTTGGCGGTGTCTTTTATACCGTAGGCATTATCTTTTACCGCGCTAAAAATCCCAAATATATGCACTTTATCTGGCACTTATTTGTTTTAGGCGGAAGCATTTGTCACTTCTTCTTTGTGTTACAATATTGTTGTTACTAATTTTATGCATAATAAAACCGAGGCAGTCACCTCGGTTTTTCTATGTACTTCTATAAATAATTCGCATTATCCAAAGATATCTTTTATATAACAATATTTTTTTGTGCATCATCAATATGGAAAGAATCTTCTACCATAAAATCCTGCTCATCACCCTTACTCTTACCCTTCAAATTAAATAAATACAAACTTCCGCCTGCAATAAAAGTAGCAATGGCACAACCTAACACCAATCCTAAAAAAATAAATCCGCGAATTAGTAATTCCATTCGTCACTCTCCTGTCTGTTCCTTACAAATTTTTCCGTTGATTTTAATTTACTAAGCGATACCCTTTTTTTGTATTTTATGAAATAGGTAATCCCCGTAACATACGGAGCCATAATAAAAATCCCAAACAATATAAAAACAAATAATGAGTGCACAAATATTTTTTCAAAATAGTAAAAACCTAAAATGAATGCCAGTATCGTCAGTACATTTACAACCAAATAAAACAATATAATCTTACCTATATGAAAAGGTGTTGCCCCTACAATTTTACCGGTTTGACCATTCATAAGAATGGTATATGGTTCATTTTTATATCGAAACGTAAGAAACCAAACCGGAAACAATACATAATCCGCCTTTTTAATTGCGCATTTCGGATATTCGGACTTAATCTCCGTATTTTCAGGACGAAGATTAAAATGTTTGTTAATCTTGGACGTGTACATAACGTTACAACGATTAGACACGGTCTTTTTCATTTCTCCGACTGACAAATCATTTCGTTCAGCATAAAACCCTGATAAATACGCAGCATTAAAATCTTTCATTTCATTATAATCGAAAGGTTCCAAATGTTGTGTTAGTTCATCATTCAAATAAGAGGATGCATCACAGCTTATGCCTTTAAATTTACACTCCCCCCTAATATGCCAACTTTGAAAACTGTTATTTTTATCCATAGATGTTAATTTCTGATTGTTGCGAAAATGAACATCAAACAAAAAGTATGGAATATAAATTCCTCTAACCTTCTCAACCTCAAATCTTTTAACCGCACGAGGTGTAAACACTGTTCTTCGTATACTCTTTCGAATCTCTTTTATTGCCTGATCTCTGGTTGTTTTAAAAGGAAGCACATAGTCAGGCTTTAATTCCTTGGATACACGACTGTAAACGACGGTAGGCTGTCCGCAATACGCACACCAGGTAGAAACCTCCGTGTCACTGACTGCAAGCTCTGCCCCACAGGAAGTACAGGTATAAATCCTGCACTCCATTTTTTCTTTTATACCATAAAAATCCCATATTGTATTGTCACTTATTACACTATATTGGGATTCTCCATCTACAGTAGTTAAAGTTCCGTTCTCAAGTACATAATCGTATATTTTTTGATTCCCGAGTTCCATCTCCTGCATAGTAAAACCATCGCCACAGTGTGCACATTCCATCTCATCGGATACCGGATTATATTCTAATGCACCGTGACAATTGGGGCATCTGTAAATCATATTACACCTCTTTATAACATCATTTTGAAGAAAACATATTATTTAAAATAGCTTGCAACGCCGGGATCATAGTTCTCTTTTAGCATACGCAACTTTCGACCGGAGAAATCCTTAAATTCTCCCTTACTGTCACCCAGTTTAATATTATGTGATAACGCCAAGGCCACAGCTAACAGACCGGTTCCGAGACCGGTTCCGAACACAAATATAATTAGTGTAAAAATTCCAATCAATTCCATTAGTCTCTATCCTGCCTTTCTTTTGCAAAGCGCTCCATTCTGCGCGCTCTGGTTAACTCACCGGTCTTTTTAATTTTAGCAAAAATCGGTAACGCAATTGTCACTTCAATCAGAGGCACAAATACAGCTAATGCCATCATAATGTAAATTGATAATTCGCTGATGGTCATTAAAATACCCAAAACCAATGCAATCAAGGCCGTAACGCCTGCTACTGTTCCAAATAAAGCAGTTATCTTCTTCTTATCGAAAGGTAAGGTTCCAACCACTTTACCTGTTTGCCCGTTAATTACCATTGTATAGGGTTCACCCTGATAACGGAATGTCAAAAACCACGCCGGTAATAATGTATATTCTGCCTTTTCAACCCTGCGTTTAGGCAAAGATGATGTCATTTCAACCACTCGCTCCGGAATTGTCTTTCTGATTTCTTCATCAAAAATTTCTTTAGCTCGAGCAACCGCAAAATCATATAATTCCTGATCGCCCAAATCATATTTATCTGCATAATACCCTGACAAATATGCAGGATCAAATGGCTTTCTTTCACGTAAATTAAACGGTTCTAAACGCTGTGAAGTCTCATCTTCAAGATTATCTGACGCATCTACCGTTAAGTTTCTGAAATTACATTCCGCTTCTCTCGAATAAATAAGAGGTCTGTCATTCTTACCCTTTGTACGATTCGGATTCACTTCCCAATACTGAATATCATAATAGTAAACATCAAACAACCAGTATGGTATATAAATACCTTTGATATTTTCAGTTTTAAAATCTTTTACTTCCTTGGGCAGAAAATGGCTTTTATTCAATCGTTCTCTTACCAGTTCCACAGCCTGATCCTTTGTTATTTTAAAAGGAACGACAGACTCCGGCTTTAACTCTTTAGATACACGGCTGAATACAATTGTGGGCTGTCCGCAATACGCACAAAATGTTGCAACTTCATTATCATTTACCGATAATTCTGCACCGCATGATGTACAAGTATAAATACGTCGCTCCATTGTACCTAACGTTTTAAATACGCCATTTTCAAACTTTTCTTCTTCCGAATTAGATTCCGATGTTATACCCTCTACAACTTGAGATTCCTCCTGTTGTTCATGTTCCAACCGATAATCAACATAATCCTTAGATTTTGCATTCTCTATCTCTGAAATAGAGAATCCGTTTCCGCAATGTTTGCATTGCATCAGGTCCGTAATCGGATCATACTCTAACGCGCCATTACAATTTGGACATTTGTAAATCATAATTTGCTCCTTTTAATTATTCTTATGACTTTGACAATATTCGTATCGGATGCTTAGAGAAGGTCTTAAAATCGCCTTTACTGTCTCCCATACTAACACTATTTTTTAATGTAACAATTAATGCAATATTAGCAATACATAAACCTAAACATATTCCGCCAATCAAAACAATTATCCATTCAATCATTAGTCTCTGTCCTGCCTTTCCTGTACATAGTCTGCAGTCTGATATGACTTGGTGAGATTTGTAGTATATTTCAATTGCTCCAACATTTCTTTTAACTTTTTAAAAGACAATACAAAAGCAAAGAAAATAAACACATCCGCCAAAATCATTCCAAACATATTTTCAAGAGAGCCCGACACCAAGATTTTTATTCCCAAAATAGCCACCGCTGATGCAAAAAGCGCAATCAATGCGTATAATCTAATTACCTTCTTTTGGTCAATCGGAACCGTACCTACAATTTTACCTGTTTGTCCATTCACCGCAAGCGTATATGTTTCGTAATGATACCGGAAGGTAATAAACCATACCGGCAATAACATATATTCTGCCTTTTGGATATTTCTTTTTGGAAGTGATGATTTTAAAACACCTCCGGGTAATGTACTTTTAACTTCAGCATCAAAAAGTGTCTTTGCACGAAGAAAAGCATACTTTTCCATATAATTCTCGTCCAGATCATATTTATCTGCATAATAACCTGATAAATAAGCTGCATCAAACGATTTCTTGGTTCGAACATCATATGGTTCCAAACGCTGGGATAACTCATTATTTAAGTTTTTAGATGCATCTACGGTCATATCCCGAAACAAACATTCTGCTTCTCTTGTATAAAATAGGACATTTTGTTTTCCATTTTTATCTTCAATAAGTTGTTCCCACAACTGCTTATCATAATAATATATATCAAACACCCAGTAAGGAATATAAATTCCACGAACCTTATCTGCTGTAATATTTTTGATTTGTTGTGGTACAAAATTACGTTCTTTTAAATAATCGCGAATACCATTTATAGCCTGTTCCTTAGTAATTTTAAAAGGAATTATGGATTGCGGTTTTAATTCATTGGATACCCTGCTAAAAACCACAGTGGGTTGACCACAATAAGCGCAGAAGGAAGCCGCTTCATTCTCATTCATCACAAGTTCGGCTCCGCAGGAAGTACAGGTGTAAACTTTACACTCCATCATTTCTAAATCATTAATGAATTGGTTTTCTTCTGAGTATTCTTCACTTTCGAGATTTCGTTTTGGTGCTTCTTTTCGGGTAGATTTTCCGTCATTCAAAACATCTTCACTACCGGTATTTTTATCAAAGGTATGCTCTACCTTCTCCTGTGAAGCTTCCATCTCAGCGACGGTATAACCTCCACCGCAATGTGCACATTCCATCTCATCCGTAATCGGATTATATTCCAACGCGCCATTACAATTGGGACATTTGTAAATCATAGCATTCTTCTCCTATTTATCAGCCATAGTTTTTGTCATACAACTGTTTTACATCGATTACGTGAAAAGATCCCTCTTTAATAAAATCATAATGCGTTCCTTTGCTGTCGCCGAGCCGATTAAATAAATACAAGCCTGTACCAACTAAAAATACCCAAATCGCAGTTCCTATATAAATGCTGACCAAAATAAGTGCGTTTCCTAATACATCCATTCGTCACTCTCCTGCCTTTCTTTTACAAATTTAGCGGTCTTCGTCAATTTTGTAAGCAATAAATTTTTATTGTATTTTGAAAAATTGATAAAACCGACCAGATACATAATCAAAGGTCCAACAAACCCAATCCCTATCATTCCAATCAACGCAACAGTGACTTCAAATTTGTAAAGTGCAAATATAATCAATCCTACAATCAAATGAATCAGAAGGAAAGAAACCAGCACTTTTTTCACATCAAAAGGGATTGCCCCCACAATTTTACCATTTTGACCATTCATCAGAATCGTATATGGTTCATTTTTATAACGGAAAGTAAGAAACCACACCGGCAATAAAACATAGTCGGCTTTCTCAACGTTACATTTTGGATGTGTAATCTCTACTCTGCTTACAAATCCGGGATTGGCTCCCAATTCCCGTTCTACTCTTTTAACATATAAATCCTCACAACGTTGCTTTAAAACATCCATAAGTGCATTGGTATCCATATCATACCGTTCTGCATAAAAACCGGATAAATATGCTGCATTAAATTCCTTCAAATCTTTAAAATCATAAGGCTCCAAACGTTGTGTCAGTTCGTCTTCCAAATAAGAAGATGCGTCACAACTCATTTTTTCAAAGTCACACTCTGCCGTAAACCAATAGCCTTCCGTATGCTTAGAACTTTTACAAATATGAATTTTCTGATTATTGCGATAATGGACATCAAACATAAAATGCGGTATATAAATACCCCTAACCTTCTCAATTTGAAAATTCTTTACCGCTTTGGGTGTAAACAGACCGGCGCGCACTCTCTTACGAATATCCTGAATGGCCCGTTCTCTGGTAATTTTAAAAGGAATTACATAATCAGGCTTTAATTCATTTGATACACGACTGTATACAATGGTAGGCTGACCGCAATATGCACACCATGTTGATACTTCCGTATCACTTACCGCCAATTCAGCCCCACAAGAAGTACAGGTGTAAATTTTACACTCCATACGTTCTTTGTTCACATAGAAATTATGCTCATCTTCTAAATTTTCAATATCTTGATCCGCTACCGCCTCAGTTTCAGCTACATTCTCATCTCGCACAACAGAAGTCGTATTATCTTCCGTCATGGTTGATATGATATTATTTTCTGTAACATAATCGTATGGTTTCCGCGTTTTATTTTCCATTTCTTGTATGGTAAAACCATCACCACAATGTGCACATTCCATCTCATCCGTGATTGGATTATATTCTAACGCACCGTTACAATTGGGACATTTATAAATCATAACTGTTTCCTCTCACATAGAAGTATGTATTCTAAGTATGTTCTGTCACATTACTACAAATAACAAATTAATTATTTTACAAATTCCGCTTACTTAAGAAACGCAAGGGTGTTCCTGCGAAACTGTTAAAATCGCCCTTACTGTCACCCATTTTATTGGATGCTTTCAAAACAAGACCTACTACCATCAACGCAAAACCGCATCCAAGTGCTACACCTATAATCAAAGCTATAATATTCATTAGTTATCATCCTGCCTTTCTCTAACAAACTTTGCCGTTCTTGATGCCTTCGTCAACTCAATATTCTTCTTTACAGAGTTAAAAGCACCAATACCGGTTGCATAAAAGAAAAATCCAACCGCGCCAATAATCGTAATCAAATCTCCCACGGAATCTCCATCCATATTTCCACTTAAGAGAAAACTCATAAGGATTGTAAAAATAATACTTGAAACAACGGCTAATGTTACAAACATGGAAACCAACTTGGTTTTATCAAAAGGCACCGCACCCACAACCTTACCGGTCTGACCGTTTACAAGCATAGTATAGGGTTCGTTCTTATAACGGAAAGTAAGGAACCAAGCAGGAAGTAAAGCATATTCCGCATTTCGAACCTGATATTTGGGATTATTTTCTACAATATGTACATTACTTGCACTGACACTTTTAACAATTTCTCTATCAAACAACTCCTTACTTCTTCCGATTGCAACACCTGTTAACTGCTTATCATCCAAGTCATACCGGTCAGAATAAAATCCTGATAAATATCCGGGCTCAAAAGGCTTAATCACTCTTAAATCAAAGGGTTCCAAACGCTGTGAAGATTCGTCATTTAACTGCTTAGATGCATCACATGTAAGCTTCTTAAATTCACATTCTGCCTCACGAATAAAGTACTTGGTTCTTTTATGTTTACCGGAACCAACCGTACCGCGTAAACGCTGCCAGTCATAATAATAAACATCAAACAGGAAGTAAGGAACATAAATTCCTCTAACCTTCTCCACTTCAAAATTCTTAATTTCCCTGGGAACAAAAATACCCTTGTTTAACTTCTCGCGAATACCGTTTACTGCCTGATCCTTCTGAATTCTAAATGGCAACACCCATTTGGGCATTAATTCATGTGAAACACGGCTAAACACAATGGTCGGCTGACCACAATATGCACAGAATGTTGATGCTTCTACACCGTTTACTGCAAGTTCCGCACCACAAGCTGTACAAGTATAAATATTACATTCCATCGTAATCTGGCCGTTGCCGTCTGCTGACTGTTCAGCCGTCTGCGCCGTTTCAGTTTGTTGTGCATAGGGATTGGATTCCCAACCATTGGCAGACGCATTGTTTGCGGATGGTGCCGTCATTTTGACAGCATTATCTTGCAATCTCTGATGCGCCATCGCCTCATGTGTTGTGAAATCACTTCCGCAATATGGACACTCCATCTTATCGTACGCCGGATTGTATTCCAGCGCGCCGTCACATTTTGGACATTTACAAATCATAACTGTTCCCTCCTAAGAAAATGCATCGTAGTTCCGTTAAAATCATACAAATCACCTTTGCTATCGCCGTGTTTATTTGATTTCTTTAAAATAAGTCCGGTAATTGCAAGGGCTGTTCCAATACCCATTACAACACCATAGACAATCGCTATCACAAAAAAGATTTCACCCATTTTTATTCATCTCCTTTTACGTTTCGTCTTGTCTGTTCTTTACATAATTTGCTGTTTTCTTTGCCTTGGTAAGTTTAATATTCTTCATTACGGAAGCAAACGAAGCAATACCGGTACTGTAAACAGCAATAATCCCGGCTAACATAAAGATTAGTAATCTGCCATCAATATCAACATATTGATTAAAAACAAGCATACCAAGAAAACTAAACAATAATGTTGCTACAACTGCAATCGCCACAAACACAGCAATTAACTTATCCTTGGTAAAAGGAACCGCGCCTACCACTTTGGCTGTCTGTCCGTTTACCAGAATCGTGTAGGGTTCATTCTTATAGCGGAAAGTCATAAACCAGGCCGGAAGTAACACATATTGTGCTTTCTTTAATTCAAATTTTGGCTGACTGCTAACAATTCTAACACTTTCTGCCATAGTATCCATCTTCATTTCGTTATCAAATAACTCTTTACAACGTACCCTTACCACATTTTTAAGGGTGCGTTCATTCATGTCGTATCTGTCTGCATAAAATCCTGACAAATAGCCAATTTCAAAAGGACGCAATTCATTTAAATTATAAGGCTCCAAACGCTGTGATGTTTCATCATTTAACATTTTGGAAGCATCACAGGTAAGATTTCTGAATTCACATTCTGCTTCGCGCACAAAAAATTCCGTTCTGCTGCTTTGTTCATATTTAACGGTACCTTTTAATTTTTGATAATCGTAATAATGTGCATCAAACAGGAAATATGGAATATAAATACCTCTTACCCGCTCTACTTCGAAATTTTTAATTGCTTTGGGCACAAAGAAGCCATGGCTTAATTTATCGCGGATTACTGCTACCGCCTGTTCCCTTTGAATACTGAACGGAATAATACGTTCCGGTCTTAATTCTTCCGAAACACGGCTAAATACAACCGTAGGCTGACCACAATATGCACAGTATGTTGCTGTTTCCACGCCATTGATAAAAAGCTCCGCACCGCAGGAAGTACAGGTATAAATATTACCTTCCATCGTTTCCGGTGTATCTACTGCTACATCGTGAAGTTTATTCTCGACTTCTTTGGCAATTTCTCCCGGCTGGTCCAGGGTATGTAAGCCTTCATTGGGATCTTCCATACGCTGTGCGTAAGGATTTGATTCCCAGCCACCGCCAAAAACAGATGTATTTACGTTATTCGTATAAGCAGAATTGCCGATGTCTGCACTTTGGCTTAAACCGTCTGCTGCACCAAAAGGCTTGTATACACTTCCGTTTCGATGGTCTACCGTTTTCTGTACCGACATTATCTGCATCATATCATAGGATGTGCCGCAAAACGGACACTCCATTTGGTCTGTGACCGGGCTGTATTCCAAAGCACCGTCACATTGTGGACATTTACATATCATAGTTACTACCCCTTTTACTCAAAAAACAAATTATGCGATTTTATAACAAAATTTGTAATAATTTTATCATACTAAAGTAAAAAAGTATATAAATTTGACAGCATAATAAGACACATTATTTTCACATTTTTAGCAAAATAAAATATATACTTGTAATTTTACTTATATAGTAATCTATGCAGATTTAAAAAGGACGTATGCCCGAAAGCATACGCCCTTATAAACTAAAAGGAATTATGATTTTAGATTATATAAAATGTTTCATATAATCATTGTAAATAAATGCTAATTAGTAGTTAACGATCTTACCGAAATCAGCCTTAAGTGAAGCACCACCAACAAGACCGCCGTCGATGTCTGCCTGGCCAAATAATTCAGCTGCATTGCCTGCATTTACAGAACCGCCGTACTGGATACGAACTGCTTCTGCTGTAGCTTCATCATACATTTCTTTGATGCATTCACGAATGCCCTTGCAAACTTCTTCAGCCTGCTCTGTAGTAGCTGTCTTACCTGTACCGATAGCCCAGATAGGTTCGTAAGCGATAACCATTTCCTTAACCTGATCAGCTGTAACACCAACTAAGTCAGACTTAATCTGTAATCTGATCCAGTCCATAGTAACGCCCATTTCTCTCTGCTCTAAAGATTCACCACAGCAAAGGATAGGAATAAGACCTGCTTCGATAGCCTTCTTAACCTTCTTGTTTAATAAAGCGTCATCTTCTTTGAAGTAGTCACGTCTTTCTGAGTGACCGATGATAACATACTTAACACCTGCATCTACAAGCATTTCTGCTGAGATTTCACCTGTGTAAGCACCTTTTTCTTCAAAGTACATATTTTCAGCACCTACTGCTACGTTTGTACCTTTGCAAGCTTCTACAACAGGTACGATATCAATAGCGGGAACACAGTAAACAACGTCTACTGAATCACTTGCTACGAGGGGCTTTAATTCTTCAACTAATTTTACAGCCTGGCTGGGAGTCATGTTCATTTTCCAGTTGCCGGCTACGATTTTTCTTCTTGCCATTTTAAAATTCTCCTTAAAAAATTTATACTTAAGTTAATTTGCAGTTGCTAAAAGCAATCATTTTACGGATTATACCATTGCCGATGCAATCGTCTGCTTTTTGGATTTTTTCACCAATATAATGCCAATTACCAACATCGCGATGCCGGGAATCAAGCACACAAGGCCAATACCAACGCCTACACCGCCAACAATTCCGCCAATCATTCCGAATGCCTCGTTCATCTCCGGTACTGCAAAACTTGCAGGGTTAGAAGAATCATACTCTACTGTTACAATGTCACCTTCCGTAATCTCAGAAGTTGTCATATTGAGACTGCCCATATAGCTGACACCATCTACTTCATAGCAGATTGTTGTCTTGCTGTCAGATACATCATAAACTTCGCCATAGGTACTCTCTACAGTTGCACCGTCTTCCACGCTAAGTCCACCGGCATTTCCGATGATTCCGAATGTACCACCAAGAATACCGCACACTACCAAAAAGATTCCACCCATAAAAATAGGTAAAACAGAAAGAACGATTAATATAATACCAATTACTTTTTTAGCCATTTTACTGCTCCTTCTTATAAAAGACCATTACTTATTTGTCGTTTGCTGCTGCAACACCGGGAAGTTCCTTACCCTCTAAGAATTCAAGGGAAGCACCGCCTCCTGTAGAGATGTGAGACATCTTGTCGCCGAAACCTAACTGGTTAACAGCTGCTGCAGAGTCACCACCACCGATAATGGTTGTAGCTTCTGTTTCAGCAAGAGCCTTAGCTACTGCAATTGTACCTGCAGCAAGTGTAGGGTTCTCGAATACACCCATAGGTCCGTTCCAAACAACAGTCTTAGCAGACTTAACAGCGTTTGCATATAATTCTGCAGTCTTAGGTCCGATATCAAGGCCTTCCATATCAGAAGGGATAGCATTTGCATCTACGTAAGATACTTCGATTTCTGCATCGATAGGGCTGGGGAAGCCTGCAGCTACTGTAGTATCAATGGGAAGTAATAATGTCTTACCAAGCTTTGAAGCCTTCTCCATCATTTCGTTACAGTAATCAATCTTTTCATCATCAACAAGTGAGTTACCGATTTCTTTACCCTGAGCCTTTAAGAAGGTGTAAGCCATACCACC
Source organism: Lachnospiraceae bacterium (assembly GCA_045590655.1). Lineage (GTDB taxonomy): Bacteria > Bacillota > Clostridia > Lachnospirales > Lachnospiraceae > UBA3766. The sequence goes on from JAZNRI010000029.1 coordinate 20,215, forward strand.
ACCGATGATAAGGGTATCACACTTTTCAAGAAGGTTAGAGATAACGTTTAACTTGTCAGCAACCTTAGCACCACCAAGGATAGCTACAAAAGGTCTAACGGGATTTTCTACAGCGTTTCCAAGGAAGTCGATTTCCTTCTGCATTAAGTAACCAACTGCAGCAGTGTCAACTAATTCAGCAACACCAACGTTTGAGCAGTGTGCTCTGTGTGCAGTACCGAAAGCGTCGTTTACGAATACATCACAAAGAGAAGCAAGTTCCTTAGAGAAAGCTTCGCCGTTCTTTGTTTCTTCTGCACGATAACGTGTATTTTCAAGGAGAATAACATCTCCGTCCTTCATTGCTTCTACAGCAGCCTTTGCGTTAGGTCCAACTACTTCGGGATCTGCTGCAAACTTAACTTCCTGTCCCAGAAGTTCAGATAACTTAACAGCTACGGGAGCTAAAGATAATTCAGGCTTAGGCTCTCCCTTGGGCTTACCAAGATGTGAGCAAAGAATAACCTTACCGCCATCAGCGATTAACTTCTTGATTGTAGGTAAAGCAGCCGTCAATCTGTTAGTGTCTGTGATCACGCCTTCTTTTAAAGGAACGTTGAAGTCACATCTGCAAAGAACTCTTAATCCTTTTACATTAATATCATCTACTGATTTCTTGTTTAATGACATAATAAAATGCCTCCTTTTATTTTTTTATAATAAGAGTTTGTTTGCAAACTCTTTGCGCGCGAGCGTTGTTGCGCAGCAACTGCTTACATTTCCGCGAGCTGCGCATATATAGGATTCATGCTTCGCTTGCGAAGTATGAATAAAGGCCCGGCCCAACAAGGCCGGACCTCTTTTACATTAAGGTTTCGATAATTCAATTAAATTATGCTAATTCAGCAAAGTACTTAATTGTTCTAACCATCTGGCTTACGTATGAGTTTTCGTTGTCATACCATGAAACAACCTGAACTAAGTTGTCTTCGCCAACCATAGTCTGTGTTGCATCAAATAATGAACCATATGTCATACCGATAACGTCGCTAGATACGATTTCGTCTTCGTTGTAACCGTAAGATTCTGTAGCAGCAGCCTTCATAGCAGCGTTGATTTCTTCCTTAGTTACAGACTTTTCTACAGTTGCTACAAGGATTGTTGTAGAACCTGTAGGGGTAGGTACACGCTGTGCAGAACCGATTAACTTACCGTTCAATTCAGGAATAACAAGACCGATAGCCTTAGCTGCACCTGTAGAGTTGGGAACGATGTTGATTGCACCTGCACGAGATCTTCTTAAGTCACCCTTTCTCTGAGGACCGTCAAGGATCATCTGATCGCCTGTGTAAGCGTGGATTGTGCTCATGATACCAGACTTAATGCCTGCTAAATCGTTAAGAGCCTTAGCCATAGGAGCTAAGCAGTTTGTTGTACAAGAAGCTGCAGAGATAACTGTATCTTCTTTTGTTAATGTTTCATGGTTTACATTGTAAACGATTGTAGGAAGGTCGTTTCCTGCAGGAGCAGAGATAACAACTTTCTTAGCACCAGCTGTGATATGTGCAGAAGCTTTTTCCTTAGATGTGTAGAAACCTGTACATTCAAGAACAACGTCTACGTCTAATTCTCCCCAAGGAAGTTCAGCTGCGTTAGCCTTTGCATAAATCTTAATTTCTTTTCCATCAACGATGATAGAATCTTCTGTAGCAGATACCTTATCAGCGAGAGCGTACTTACCCTGTGCTGAGTCATACTTCAACAAGTGTGCAAGCATCTTAGGGCTTGTTAAATCGTTGATTGCTACTACTTCGTATCCTTCTGCATTGAACATCTGTCTGAATGCAAGACGACCGATACGACCAAAACCGTTAATTGCTACTTTTACTGCCATTTTTCTAATTCCTCCTAGAAATAAATTTAGCTTTTTATGAAAATCATTTTTAAATTAAATGATTGTCAAACTTTTGTCAGCACTCTTATTTTACATAAACAAAGGTAAAAATTCAAGATGCTTTTTGCATTTTTAGGACAAATATGGTAAAAAAAATGGCTTTTTATTAAAAACTTCTTAAAAACCCACCAATAAACTATTTTTCTAGTGCAAAATTACTCTGTTTGCTACTTTGATTGCAATTCTGAAACGAATTTTATATAATAAGGTTAATTTTATTAATTTAATTATTTATATTTTATATTGTTTAAAAGACAACTTAACGTCGTTTCACATCAAAGCGATAAATTTGCTTTATATAAAAGGAGAATTCCGATGATTCGAAGTGATTTTCATATGCACAGTAATTTTTCCGGCGATTCCAAGGCTGCTTTGGGCCATATGGTGCACGGTGCCGTTGCCCGCGGAATGGAAACAATCTGTTTCACAGACCATAACGACCCCGCCTTTCCCTATCCTTGCGAAGAAGAAATCGGAATGTTTGATTTGGATACGGACCGCTATATGGACTGTTTATTGCAGACAGCTGATTTATATAAGGATAAAATCACAATCCGTCGCGGTGTGGAAATCGGCATCCAGACTCACATATATAAAGAATTGAACGACTATGTACAAAAGTATCCTTTTGACTTTGTAATCGGTTCTTCACATCTATGTCTTGGAATGGATCCCTACTACCCTGCATTTTGGGAAGGCCGCAGTTTGAAAGACGGATTGAACGTATACTTTGAAGACATCCGGCAAAACGTTCGCAACTACAATAATTACGATGTTTACGGACATTTGGATTACATTGTCAGATATGCACCCGGCAAAAATAAAGACTTCCGCTTTGCCGACTATTCCGATATTTTAGAAGATATTTTAAAAACGATTATCCAAAACGGCAAAGGAATTGAAGTAAATTCCGCCGGATTCCGCCAAGGTTTAGGCGCGCCGAATCCTTGTGCCGAAATTTTGAAATTATATCGTTCTTTGGGTGGCGAAATTCTTACAACAGGAAGTGATGCCCACAAACCGGAAGACATCGCCGCAGATTTCGATCACGTCGAATCCTTAATCAAATCCTGCGGTTTCAAATATTATACGGTGTTTAAAGACCGCAAACCCGAATTTATCAAGATTGATTAAAAGCAAACAGTCACCAAACAACTCTTTCCAATTATGAAAGGGTTGTTTTTTTATTAAAAGTTTCATACCTTGTGTTTTTTTTCATAAAAATAGTAATAAGACCCCGAAAGGTTCTTATTATGTATCACTTCAAAAAAATATCCAAAACAAATCCCATTATCACGGGAACACTTATTCTGACATTGGCATCCCTCACGACCCGCCTTATCGGATTTTTCTACAGAATGTTTCTGTCTGCCAACTTCGGCGAAGAAGGAATGGGAATTTACCAGCTGACTTCACCCGTTCTGGCACTGTCCTATGCCTTCTGTATTGCCGGCTTTCAAACTGCGATTTCCAAATATGTAGCTGCCAAAGAAGGTCTGGGACAAAGTCGTTCTGCAGCCTTTACGCTGTTTACGGGGCTTTTCTTCTCGCTCCTTTTAAGCATACCATGTACTTTCTTTATTTATACAAACGCCGAATGGATTGGTGAACGACTTTTATCCGAAGTTCGCACGGCTCCTTTAATCAGAATCATTGCCTTATCCCTTCCCTTAAGCTGTGTCCACTCTTGCTTAAACGGCTATTTCCTCGGGCGTAAAAAAGCATCCGTTTCCGCCGTTACGCAACTTTTGGAACAAGTCGCCCGGGTTTTAAGCGTTTTTATTATATGCCATTTGTTGACGGCAAACGGGCAAACACCGCCTTTAAGCATTGCAGCCACAGGGCTTCTTATGGGCGAAGGTGCCTCAACACTATTGTCGGTTATTTTTTTTACATTATCAGTCCGTTCAATCGCGCCAAATACGCAAATTCCTTTTCGTAAGGAACTGCCGACGCTTACCAAAGACATTATTAAAATGGCAGCCATAATTAATATAAACCGCATTATTGTAAATCTTTTTGCAAGCATTGAAACCGTTATGTTGCCGGGAAGCCTGGAAAAGTACGGTTTATCCTCCTCAAACGCCCTGTCCCTGTATGGTGTTTTATGCGGCATGGTACTTCCCCTGCTTCTGTTTCCGAATGCTTTGACCGGATCCATATCCGTAATGCTCTTGCCCGCCGTTTCGGAAGCCAACGAAAAGAATCAAAGCGAACGCATCCGTAGCCTTACAAACAGAACTTTTCTCTTTTGCTTCGGACTCGGCATAGTATGTATGCTGTTCTTTTTATTTACCGGAAAAACCCTAGGTCAAATGATGTTTCATAGCGAAATCGCCGGCGAATATATCGTGAAACTGAGTTTTATCTGCCCCCTGCTTTATTTATCTTCTGCGCTGAACAGTATTCTAAACGGCAAGGGCAAAACCTTACAATGCCTGATTACGCAGGTGCTGGGGCTTACAATACGCATTATCTTTTTATGGTTTCTGATTCCGGCATATGGAATCAACGCTTATATAGCAGGGCTGATTGTAAGCCAGTTTGTGAGTACTGTATTGACTATGTTTTATCTGCGAAAATATATATAATATTTTTCTTATAAATATATTATTCATCATATTTTATTACAACAAAGCAAAAACCGTACCACCCTCAAGTGATACGGTCTTTTATTATATGTAGTTATTATGTGAAAGGAATTTACTTTCTCGGGTGTGCGTTATCATAAACTTCACGCAAATGATTGTGATTTAAATTTGCATAAATCTGCGTGGTGGAAATATCGGAATGTCCCAGCATTTCCTGTACGCTCTTTAAATCCGCACCGTTTTCTACCAAGTGTGCCGCAAAAGAATGTCTTAAAGTATGAGGTGTAATATCTGCCACAATACCCGCTTTCTTTGCATAGTACTTGATAATTTTCCAAAATCCCTGACGGCTCATCTGTTCGCCGGAACAATTCGCAAACAAAACGTCTGAATCTTTATTCTCCACCATAGCATCCCTGGTTCCGTTGATGTAATTAATCAACGCCTGTTTTGCTTTGGTTCCGAAAGGAATTACTCTTTCTTTATGTGCATCTCTGCATACAATAAATCCCATAGTAAGATTTACATCGGTTGTTTTCAACGAAATCAATTCGGTTACACGAATACCGGTTGCATATAACAACTCAAGCATTGCCTTGTCTCGAATCTGTTTCGGACTGTCTCCGGAAGGCTGCTCCAGAAGTTTGGTAATATCCTTCTCTGAAAGAATTTCAGGAACTCTCTTCTCAATCTTCGGTGCTTTTAAGCCGGCAGTCACATCCTCTTTGACAACATTCTCATTTACAAGATATTGCCAAAAAGCTTTCATGGAAGCAATAGTTCGCGATACGGTTGCCGCCGCGAAATTCTCCTTCTCCATATATGTAACAAACCCCTGCAATTCAGATGCTGATACCTTGTTCACATCCAAAATACCTTTACCGCGGAGATAATGATTCAACTTGTTTAAATCTCTTTTATAGGATAATTCTGTATTTGTCGATGTCTTTTTAATATTATGCATATAAGAAATAAATGCATCTATCCGCTGTTCCATCAAGCCAAATATCCTTTTCTCAAAGTACTTATGTCAATCATTGACTACGCAAGTACCATTATATTAAACTTTCCCAAGAAAAGCAATTAGAATTTTACACTTTTTTCACAAAATCCCCATAAAATAAGGCTTTCCATCAACATATCGTCTTTTTTGACCAATTCAATCAATATCTTGTGATTATTTACATAAAAATTTTTAAAAATAATTTCAGAATAAATGGATTTACATAACACTCAAGTAAAATTCCTATTATGACAACTGCAATCGGAGACAGTTTTTTTATTATATTTTGTGTATTTATATTGCTAAAGGTTGTCTCTTTTTGACTGCCTTGGTTAATACTCGCGTGCGTTCTGTTTGTTTTTATCATCCAATGCAATAAACACATATATCCGTATGCATAGCATATATAATGCGGAAATATGCTGACAGCAAATAACAAGCTTCCAAGAATTCCTTTTGCTACTACAAATTCCGTAATGTAGAATCCCGCAAATCCGCCCGCAAGTCCTACTCCTGCCATCAGAAAATACTTTCCTTTTCCGGATATACAGAGAAGAATTATGATTGCAATCGTTATGATTCTTCGTTTTAAAACATAAAAAAGCATATTGCCATATTGTATTTCACCATGTTTCACATATTGTAAAATTTGTTCGAGCCATAATGCCTCTTGCACATCATTTTTCTGAAATAAAAAAGTTAACAGCATTCCAACTATAAAACTTATTAAAAATATGATATAAATAAGATTTTCAGGCTTTATATACCGCTCATAATGTCTGTATTTCAATGCAAACCCCATTGTTTTTTATCAATGTATGCTTGTTTTTATTAATATATGTTTTTATTTCCTCATAATTTATATGCAAAAACGTTTTCTTTTAAAGCTTTGTTCTTTTATTTTAAAATTCACAGTATAAAATTAACTTATCATTCATAATAAATAAAAAGGCCCTATATGGAACATCCCATACAAGACCTTAATATACTATATCCAATTATTTTACATACTTATTTTTATACGCCATAATAGCAGCAACCGTCTTGGAATCTGTTATTTCACCTGCATAAATGAGACGTTCCAGCTCGCTTACTTCGTAAGGAATCACATTTATAAACTCATCTTCGTCTAATTCCTGAGCACCTCCGTTTCCGGAAACATGTGCCACATAAATCGAAATCTTCTCATTACAGAATGCCACTGTAGTATTTACTGCAATTAAAAACTCTAATTTATCAGTTGTATAGCCTGTTTCTTCCCTAAGTTCCCGCATTGCCGCATCATAATGGGGTTCATCTATGCTGTCCACTCCACCGGCCGGAATTTCAATTGTATAACGGTCAAGAGCATTACGATACTGCTTTACCATAAGTATTCTTCCGTCTTCCAGTACAGGTACCACTGCCGCCGCTCCCTTATGCCCAATAAAATCCCATACAACCACATTTCCATTCGATATTTGAACCGTGTCATGATAATAATCTAAAATATGGCCTTTCGCCACTAATTCTCTTTTAATTCTCTTAATATCGTCCACTATTTATCTCCCTTATTCTTATTATCAAACTAATACTTTCTTGTATTCTAGCACAAATAATCGAATTATACAAATATTATTAACTTATACAACAAAACGAGCAGGTTTCCCCACTCGTTTTATAATTTAAGCTTCTAATAATTTCTCAACACTTACTAATTTTACACAGAGCACAAAAAGATTTGTTGCCATTGCCATTTCTTCCGGTGTAGGGAAAGAAGGCGCAATACGAATATTGCAATCTTTCGGATCTTTGCCATACGGATAGGTTGCACCTGCACCCGTAAGTACAACACCTGCTTCTTTACATTTCGCTACAATTGCCTTCGCACATCCATCCAAGGAATCAAAAGAAATAAAATATCCGCCATAAGGTTTGGTCCAAGTACCGATACCGAGACCACCAAGTTCTTTCTCCATAACATCCAAAACTGCTTCAAATTTCGGACGAATGATGTCAGCATGCTTCTTCATATGTTCTTCCAACGTAGTTACCTGGTTGAAGAAACGTGCATGACGCAACTGGTTGATTTTATCATGACCGATTGTCTGAATTGTCATCTGACTCTCGATAAACTTAATGTTCTCAAGAGAAGATGCCACTGCTGAGATACCTGAACCGGGAAAACTAATCTTTGAAGTAGATGCAAAGATATATACCATATCAGGATTTCCGGCCTTTTCACACTCTTCTAAAATATTAAGAATTTCATCGCGCTTGTCATCATACAAATGATGAATGCCATATGCATTATCCCAATAAATTCTAAAATCCTCAGCTGCAGGCTTTAAGTTTGCAAAACGCTTAACCACTTCATCCGAATATGAAATACCTGTAGGATTTGAGTATTTAGGAACACACCAAATACCTTTTACCGCAGGATCATTGTTTACATACTCCTCTACCATATCCATATCAGGGCCATCGTCATACAACGGAATATTAATCATTTCAATACCGAAATATTCGGTAATTTTAAAATGTCTGTCATATCCGGGAACAGGACATAAAAACTTAACCTGATCTAATTTCGCCCAAGGGGTAGAACCGTTCACACCTTTGGTCATTGAACGCGAAACGGTATCATACATAATATTCAAGCTGGAGTTACCGCAAACTACAACATTATCTTTCTGAACACCCATCATTGTAGCCATTAATCTTCTGCACTCACCGATACCATCTAAATCACCATAGTTTCTGGTATCGTTACCAAGAACAGTCTTCATATCGGACTGGCTGTTAATAACGTCTAACATAGGCATAGATAATTCAAGCTGTGAAACCCCGGGCTTACCTCTTGACATATCCAATTTCAATCCCTTTGCTTTAGCATCTTCATATTCTGCCAAAAGCTGTTCTCTTAATGATAAAAGTTCTTCTCTGCTTAATTCCTGATATTTTTTCATGTCTGCTCCATAAAAACGATTATAATATCGTAATGTTATTTTTTATTCCATAGTATAATACTACAAAAGCACGTGTTACACAAGAAAAAATTAATATTTTTTATTACACTATTTATAACATCAAAACTATCATTTTTATATGTATAAAAAAACCTCTTACGGAAAATTCCGTAAGAGGTTTTAAATTATTTTGCGTAATCAATTACACGAGATTCTCTGATAACATTAACCTTGATCTGTCCGGGATAAGCCAATTCAGCTTCAATCTGTTTGGAAATATCACGAGCTAATAATACCATGTCATCATCTGTAACTTGTTCAGGAACTACCATAACACGAACTTCTCTACCTGCCTGAATAGCAAATGACTTGTCTACGCCTTTAAAATTGTTGGTTATTTCTTCTAATTGTTTCAAACGTGATGTATATGTTTCAAGGGTTTCTCTTCTTGCACCGGGTCTTGCAGCCGAAATAGCATCTGCAGCCTGTACAATACAAGAGATTAATGATGTAGGTTCTACGTCACCGTGATGTGATTCAACGGCATTGATAACTGTAGCAGATTCTTTATATTTCTTACACAAATCTGCACCCAACTGGATATGGGAACCTTCCATTTCCTGGTCAACGGATTTACCGATATCATGTAATAAACCGGCTCTCTTAGCCATTCTGACATCCAATCCCATTTCTGCAGCCAAAAGACCTGAAAGCTGTGCAACTTCAATAGAATGCTTCAATGCATTCTGACCATAACTGGTTCTGAAACGCATCTTACCAAGAAGTCTTACAAGTTCAGGATGTACGCCATGCACACCAACATCAAGACATGCAGACTCACCTTCTTCTTTAATCAATGTTTCAACTTCTTTTCTTGCCTTTTCAACTGTCTCTTCAATTCTTGCAGGATGGATACGACCATCTACAATTAACTTCTCAAGAGCAATTCTTGCTACTTCTCTACGAATAGGATCAAAACCTGAAAGAACAACTGCTTCCGGAGTATCATCAATAATTAATTCCACACCGGTCATTGTTTCTAACGTACGGATATTTCTACCCTCACGTCCAATGATTCTACCCTTCATTTCATCACTGGGAAGCTGAACAACTGAAATAGCCACTTCAGATACATGGTCTGCCGCACACTTCTGAATTGCATTAACCACATATTCCTTAGCCTTCTTATCTGCTTCCTCTTTCGCTCTGCTTTCCATTTCTTTAATGAGCACAGCGGTTTCATGTTTTACATCTTCTTCAACAATTTTCAACAAGTATTCTTTTGCTTGTTCAGAGGTTAAACCTGAAATTCGTTCAAGTTCCTGTACTCGCTGCTCGTTTAACTTTGCAATGATTTCTTTCTGCTTCGCTAATTCTTCTTCCTTTGCAGCAATTGCATTTTCCTTCTTTTCGATGGACTCTAACTTCTTATCAACGCTTTCTTCCTTCTGCTGAATTCTTCTCTCTGCGCGTTGTACGTCAGCACGACGTTCTTTTACTTCCTTATCAAGTTCATTCTTAGCCTTAATTGACTCTTCCTTGATTTCAAGTAAACCTTCACGCTTCTTTGCTTCAGCAGTCTTCAAAGCTTCATCGATAATTTCTCTGGCTTTTTCCTCTGCATTGCCAATTTGTTTTGCAACTTTCTTCTTATGAACGGAAAGTGCAATCAATGCAGAAACCACAGCGGAAACAATGACTGCAATAAGAACAGCGATCAACATAACCAGTAAGCTAACTTCGGGCATGTACAGGATCACCTCCTTATTAAATTTTCATTGTACAATTATCTAATAGGACAAAAAGCCCTAATATGCGATATTACAACATATCTAGTTTAAACTTTTTACGATATTATGTCAAGTAATAATTGGCCCTTTCAACCACATAATTACATATTTTTCCAATCAAAATTTCGCATACAACTATTTATATTATCAATTTGAAAACCTTTGCGAAAAAGATATGCTTTTGCTTTCTCGCGTTCTGTTATGTCTGCTTCATTATCATTATATCTTTTCTTTGCTAATAGTTTAGAAATGCACCGTAATTCATCTTCTTCGGGCGAATCGGAACACACTCTCTCCAAAGTATCAATAACAAGTTCTTTATTAATTCCTTTTTGTTGCAGTTCCATAATGATTTGTTTTTTACTTTTTCTTATACAGCGACTCTGATAATAAGCTTCTGCATATCTTGCATCATCTAAATAATGAAAGCTATATAAATACTCTATTGCAATCTCAATGACTGTCTCGGGATATCCGTCACCACACAACTTACCTCTAATTTCAGCCTCTGTATAATCCTTACTCTGTAATAGCTTCATACAGCGACTCTTTGCACGATATGGGAGTATTTCTTCCATAAGCATTTTCAGTTGCTTATCTGACAGTTCTACGCCTTCTGAAAGACTGTATCTTTTTAAATCTTTCTTATAGAGTACAATTGATGAAGAGTCATCAAATATCAATTTACATTTTGTCTTTGAAAATTCTTGTATTTCATTTATTATCATATTTTCTTATAAAAGACGCGTAGGGACACTCTTTTCGTGCCCCTACCACATCATCCTTTGTTAATATATATTTATAATTTCAATATTGAAACAACGCCATTATGCTTCATCTTTCGCAGATTTAGCGTTTTTCTTCTCTTTTTTACCATCCATTTCAGATGCTGTACCTTCCAAACCGTAATGCGCTCTGACTTTCTGCTCTACCTCGGCACAAACATCAGGATTTTCAATCAGGAACGTCTTTGCATTTTCTCTACCCTGACCAATCTTATTGCCTTCGTAAGCATACCATGCACCACTCTTACTGATAATACCCACTTCTGCAGCCAAATCCAAAACATCACCTTCAAATGAAATACCTTCACCGAACATAATATCAAATTCAGCCTCTTTAAAAGGAGGCGCAATCTTATTCTTAACAATCTTAGCACGCGTACGGTTACCCGTAATGTCTCCGCCCTGTTTCAACTGTTCCACACGTCTGATTTCCATTCTTACGGATGAATAGAACTTTAACGCATTACCACCGGTTGTAACCTGCGGATTACCATAGAATACACCAACTTTTTCACGCAACTGGTTAATAAAAATAACTGTACAATTAGAACGTCCGATAGCACCGGTCAACTTTCTCAATGCCTGAGACATTAATCTAGCCTGCAAACCGACATGAGAATCACCCATTTCACCATCTAATTCAGCCTTAGGAACCAAAGCTGCAACAGAGTCTACAACAACAATATCGATCGCACCGGAACGTACCATGGTTTCGGTAATTTCAAGTGCCTGTTCACCGTTATCAGGCTGTGAAATATACATATTATCTACATCGACACCGATTGCTTTCGCATAAGCAGGATCCAATGCATGTTCAGCATCAATAAATCCGGCAATACCGCCTCTCTTCTGCACTTCAGCAATCATATGTAACGTAACGGTTGTTTTACCACTGGATTCAGGTCCGTAAATTTCCACAATTCTTCCCTTAGGGATTCCGCCAAGACCCAATGCAATATCCAGGCTCAAGGAACCGGTAGGGATAGTCTCCACATTCATTTGTGTAGCAGGATCACCGAGTTTCATAACAGAACCCTTACCAAACTGTCTTTCAATCTGTGATAACGCAGCATCCAATGCTTTCATTTTTTCTTCTCTATCCATTTTCTTCTCCTTTTCCTTGAACATTTGTTCTGTATATACAATAAAACAAATGTTCGATTTTGTCAATTCTTTTTTTAAGATTTTATGGTTTATTAAACAATGCAAATAATACGCCTTATACTGTCCAATAAAACTCCCTCAATATGCATCACCGACCTTTTTAAACATAAATTATGGAATATTCGGCAGAAACGCCGGTTGAGTAATACAGGTTTTATAAAAGAAATTATAAAAACACTTGTATTTAATGATTTTATAAGGTCAGTGTAGCATTTATAAAATATTTTATCAATCAAAACACATCGACAAATCTCGACAATACGTATACTGTTTTACTGCTTTTATAACAAGAAATAGGTAACAAAAACTGCTACCTATTTCTTACATAATATTTTAAATTATACATTTAGAATTAACTACTGCAAATAATCCTCATAATCGGATAAAGTAATACTTACCCAGCCCCAACTGTAACCATCAGCCATATAATTAATTCCGACTTCCATTCCATAAGGGCTGAAAAATACGATGTTGGTGTCGGGGTCAGAAAGTAAATCCGCCAATTCTTTATCAGTACAATTTACAACAGCTATAACATCCGCACCATTCTGCGCATTGTTTCGTTCCCTGAACATCGCGCCGAAGTCCTCGTCAATTTTAAGAATGGAGGCATTATCCATAATCTCACCGTTTACCAAATCAATATTGATGGCGTAAATATAATGTTCTTCACGGTAACCGTCCAAATAAGTGTTTACATCCAATAAAATACTCATCTTTTCGCCATCATTATAGGGAATAAAGGAGTCCACCATAAAATTCACTTCCGAAGGAATATAGGCAAGAGAAGTCTGTCCCTGCAAATATCCCCAGAAATCATTAGCTGTCATTTCAAGAATCCGACGATTCAATTCATCTTCATTGGGAATGGTGTCACCTTCAAACTGTATATAAGCAATATCTGCATTTACGATCACTTCATCTACCACATTACTGTATGTAAGAAAATGTCTTGATAATCTATAGTCATAACTCGTATCAATGCAATCCACAAAGGGTTCGTAATATTGTCCCGTAAACTCACTTAATGTATGATTATCATGGTTGGAACCGAATGTACTCTGGTAATCTTTATTCAAATAAAAATCCTTACTGCCATCCGTAGTATCAGAATAAACCATTGCCGAATCAGCATAAAAATCCCAATCAAAATCACCGAAATTCAAGCGTCCCAATTCTCGGGCATACACAGCAAGAGTTGAATCATCGTACTCGTCTTCCGTAGAATCCGGAACCGTCACCTGCGGCGGAGTCGTACCCTGTGTGGGACTGTTATTTCCCAAGGTAGACACATCACTTGTTCCGAACATAATCATAGCTGCAATAATTGCAATTGCCACCACAATCACACCAAAGAAAAGAATGAAACCAATCACCAATAGCCAAATCCACCAACGAGACTTCTTTTTCGGTACCTCATTATATGTAACATTTGGCTGTGAATACTGATTTCCGCCATTCTGTGCCTGACCGAAATTCTGCCCCATACCCTGATTATATGTTTGTCCTGCACCGTATCCGTAATTATTTGTTCCCATTGGCTGCGGGTACGGATTATAACCCTGTGCTGAAGGTACAGATGTTTGTTCGTGCACGTTTTCGGACGTTTCAGACGTTGTTTTTGGCTGATATTGTGCATATCCCTGCGTTGTAGATTGTGCCTGCAATTGAGGCGCTGACGTCTGTTCTCCTTGTGGCTGGTACTGTGATATCTGCTGTCCCTGTGTTTGATACTGTCCGTTCCCTTGTTGTGCGGACCAGCTCTGTGGCTGATATTGACTACCCACCTGCGGTGCCTGTGGCTGACACTGATCGCCTGCTTGCTGGGGCTGCTCTCCCTGCGGCTGATATTTTGCGTATGCAGGCTCTGTTTTTGGCATCACAGGCTCTGAAGCCACATTCTGCGTTTCATTCTGCACCTGTGCTTGTCCGTTTGTAGGCATACCACAGTTTACACAAGTACCCGGTGCCGTAATCCCTCCACAATAAGGGCAAAATACATATTCGTTAAATTCTCCCATTTTACATTCCCTCTTATACTACTATTTCATAAAAGCTGTTTCGGTCATATATTCCAAAATGCACTTTCTCATCAGTGTCAAAGCCGAAGCTGTGGCATTTTCACGGATTTTTGCACGATTACCGTTAAAATGATACTCCTGAACCGTTACGTTACCCTTAACACTGCAGGCAATATATACAAGACCTACCGGTTTCTTAGCCGTACCTCCGTCAGGACCCGCAAGACCGGTTACAGACACGCATACATCAGCTTTCGATACCATCTCAACGCCTTTTACCATCTCTTGGGCAACTTCGGCACTGACAGCCGTATGTTTCTCCAAAGTTCTTTTTTTAACACCGAGAATCTTTTTTTTCGCCTTGTTTGAGTAAGTAATATGTCCCATTTTAAAAACATCCGATACTCCCGGAACATTAATCAAACGGGCTGCAATCATACCACCTGTACAAGATTCCACCGTTGATACGGTTAACTTATTTGCAACCAGTAAATCAACAATTGCATTTTCCAAAGTTGTATTTTCATCCGTAGTATAAATATACTCCGCAAGTCTGGTTTTTAACTGTTTTACAACAGGCTTAATCAGTTTATTGGCACTCTTTTCATCTGCCGCCTTAGCTGTAACTCGAAGATGCACTTCGCCGGTTTTGGCATAAGGCGCAATGGTAGGATTACTCTGATTGTCAAGCATATCCTGAATCATATCCGCCACTTTACTCTCGCCGATTCCGCAAAGTTTTACCGTAGTAGAAACAATTACCTCAGGATTTTTCTTCTTAAGATAATCTGTCACATACTCTTCAAACATAGGTTTCATTTCATTGGGCGGTCCGGGCAATAAAATGGCGCACTTCTCACCACTTTCCACGATAAGGCCGGGGGCTGTTCCGTTATTGTTATACATAACAATTGCGCCTTCAGGAACCATAGCCTGCTTCCAGTTATTCTCCGTAATTTCCATACCGCGATTGTCAAAATATGTCTGAATCATCTCGCGGGCTTTCTCATCTTCCACAAGCTTCTTCTTCATTGCCTTAGCAACCACTTCCTTGGTCAAATCATCGTCTGTCGGTCCAAGTCCGCCTGTTAAAATCAAAATATCCGAACGCTTCAATCCGGCTTTGACTGTTTCCTGCAGTCTTTCCTCATTATCTCCTACTACAGTCTGATAAAAGCAGGACAACCCGCAGTTTGCGCACTGTTCAGCCAAATATGCTGCATTTGTATTTACAATATTTCCAAGTAAAAGTTCAGTACCTACTGAAATTAATTCCACAACCATTTTTCATCCATCCTTTTTGTAAAAAACTTGCGTTGCATCATTATTTTATATAAAAGTTATTTTTCATCCTTAAGAACACCGCGGTTTCGAATCAGGTAATCCATCAGTGAATAAACCGTCAGGAATAAAACCACCCAGCTCAAAATAACGCATATCCAGTGAAATAAAGGCAAATTAGGAATCATAAAACCAATCATCACCATCTGCATCGTAGTCTTAACTTTGCCCCACATATTGGCAGCAATCACAACACCCTTGTCCGATGCAACCAGTCTGAATCCGCTGATAATAAAATCTCTCGCAATAATAATCAATACCAGAAATACATTAATGCGTCCCAACGCAAGTAAACAAATCAATGCGCTGCAAACAAGCAGTTTATCTGCCAGCGGATCCATAAATTTACCAAAATTGGAAATCATATTATACTTTCTTGCAATATAGCCGTCCAAAAAATCAGTCATTGATGCGATGATAAAAACCGCCAATGCACACCAGTTTAATACGTTTTGTGATATTGTACCATCCGCAACAAGACCGGCCAGTCCCGGAATCTGCGACGCCATTATTAAAATGATAAAAACAGGAACCAGAATTACTCTCGCAAGAGTAATTTTATTCGCTAAATTCATCTTCCAATTCTCCAATCAAATCATATTCGTTCGAACCTGTAATTCGGACATATGCCAAATCTCCGGTCATCATATCCTTACAGGTATTGATAAAAAGATATCCGTCCACATTAGGTGCATCCATATACGTGCGGGCGATATAAGCATCTTCATCCGCAATACGTCCTTCAATCATGGCAAGTACAGTTTTTCCAATCATTGCATCTGCCTTTTCAAAGGCAATTTCCTGCTGAAGTTCCATAATTTCGCCACGGCGTACTTCTTTTATCTCTTCGTCAATCTGATCTTCCATCAAAGCAGCAGGGGTATCCTCTTCCTTGGAATAGGTAAAAACACCTAAACGGTCAAATTCCATAGTGTCCACGAATTCCATTACTTCTTCGTGATCCTCTTGCGTTTCTCCGGGAAATCCGCTGATTAAAGTGGTACGAAGACAAATATCCGGAATGCGGGCACGTAATTTATTGATTGTAGCTTCCAATTCCGCCCGCGTGGTACGACGCCCCATACGCTTTAAAATTCTGTCAGACGCATGCTGTACCGGAATATCAAGGTAATTACATACCTTATCATTCGTAGCAATTTCTTCAATCAATGCATCATCGATTTCTTCCGGATAACAATATAAAATTCGTATCCACTGCAAGCCTCTGATTTCAGCTAACCTCGCCAAAAGTTCCGGCAATTTCTTCTCACCATAAAGATCCGTTCCATAAATGGTTGTTTCCTGGGCAACAAGAATCAACTCCTTAACACCTACATCTTCAACCAATTGCTGTGCCTGCTCCACAAGTTCTTCCATAGGAACGGAACGATAAGTACCGCGTACCTTCGGAATGACACAGTATGTACAGTGCTTATCACAGCCTTCGGCAATTTTAAGATATGCGTAGTGACCACCGGTAGTAATCATTCTTTTACCAAGTTTTGGCAAAGGCTTATCAATATTCGGCAAATAATTCTTAGCCTCACCGGAAAGAACGTTCTCCAAGGCTTCCACAATGTCTTCAATGGCCTGAGTTCCCATAATAACATCTACTTCGGGAATCTCTTCCTGAATCTCATCACTATAACGCTGTGCAAGACAACCGGTTACAATCAAAGCCTTAACGCTGCCTTCTTTGCGAAGGTCAGCCATTTCAAGAATTGCATCAACGCTCTCCTGTTTGGCATCATGAATAAAGCAGCAGGTATTCACTACCACCGCTTCCGCTTCTGTTTCATCATCGGTTATCTCGTAGCCCTTCTGTGACAAATATCCAAGCATCGTTTCCGTATCCACAAGATTTTTATCGCATCCAAGGGAAATAAAAAGTACCTTCATTTGCTCTTCCTACCAACATATCTTAGAAATATGTTAAAAATGTGCCCATTTTAGGCACATTTTCTCACAAACTGATTATTCGTCGTCGCCAACGATTTTTAACTTTGCACTGTTTAATTCTTCCACAGCAACAGAAAGGGCTTTCTTTCCGTCAGCCTTTACCATAGGCTCGTCGCCATCGATAATTTCACGTGCTCTCTTTGAGGTAGCCATAACGATAGAATAGCGGCTGTTTACTACAGGCGCCTCGCCCTGCTCAACCTCACTGTTTACTACATTCATTAAATCTGAATAAGACGGGTGTAACATATTTTTACTCTCCTTTCGAAAAGCCGGACAGCTCTTCTTTTAAATTTGCTATTAATTTAGAAACCCTGTCAGGGGTACTGTGTGCTGATTGGATTACGTTATGTGTAAATTTCACACATTCTTCCAAATCATCATTCACAATAATATTATCATATAAAGACATGCTTTCCGACTCTTCAGCGGCTCTTCGCATGCGCTTATTGATTACTTCTTCCGTTTCAGTACCTCTTCCTGCCAAACGGTTCTTTAACACCTGTGCGGAAGGCGGCGTTACGAACAACAATAACGTCTCCGGGAACTTTTCTTTAATCTGTAATGCTCCCTGTACCTCAATTTCCAGAATTACATCCTTACCATTGGCAAGCTGTTCTTCCACATATGCCTTCGGCGTACCGTAAAAATTATCACAATACTGTGCATATTCCAATAAACCGTTTCGTTCGATGGTACTCTGAAATTCTTCTTTGGTTACAAAGAAATAGGACTTACCGTGTTCCTCACCGGGTCTTGGCATACGTGTTGTCATGGAAATGCTCAACGCATAATTATCATATTCTTCCAAAAGACGTTTTACCAAAGTTCCCTTACCGGAACCCGAAAAACCGGATAAAACCACTAAAATTCCTTTGTTTGTCATAAAATCACCTTAATTATTCAATATTCTGAATCTGCTCACGAATCTTCTCAATTTCAGTCTTTAACTCAATTGCCACATTGGAAATTTCAAGGTCATTGGACTTGGATAAAGTCGTGTTCGCCTCACGGTTCATTTCCTGCGCAATAAAGTCAAGCTTACGTCCTACGCTTCCGCCCTGCATAAGGGTATCTTTGGTTGTCTCAATGTGACTGCGTAAACGTACCAACTCCTCGTCCACACAAGACTTATCCGCAAAAATGGTAACTTCCGTTAAAATTCTTGCCTCGTCTACATTGCTGTCCAAAAGTTCTTTCACTTTCTCTTCCAGACGCTGCTTGTACTCCTGTACGATAGCGGGTGAACGTTCTGCAATAAAATCCACATGCTTTAACATACCGTCAAGCTTGGAAATCATATCATCACGAAGGTTTTCGCCTTCTTTGATACGGGTCTCTACGAAGCCTTCGGCGGCTTTACGAATTGCCTTTTCAAGCATATTCCAAAGTTCTTCTTCATCAATATCCACATCCTCCATAGAGAACACTTCCGGATATCTGGAAAGCGTAGATACACGGATGTCATCATCTAATCCGAATTCCTCCGACATCTGACGAAGATATTTCAAATATTCCGATGCTACTTCCTTATTATACTTAATACTTACATTCTGCTCTGTCAAATCCTCATATGTAATAAATACATCTACTTTACCTCTTTGAATGTATTCTTTTAACACATTACGGATTGCTGCCTCAAAGAAATTAAGTTTCTTGGGCATTTTAATATTTAAATCAAGATATCTGTGATTTACAGACTTGATTTCAACCGTACATTTACGATTTCCGTCGGCAATCTCTGCCCTGCCGAAACCAGTCATACTTTTAACCATTGAACTATACTCCATTCCGATATACCATACTTAATCTGCTGTACGAACCTTCCCCTCAGCAGTCACGTTTAAAATACGAGTGCTACCTAACGGCATACTCTTCTTTATTATACTTCATCAATTTATCTGCGTCAACGCAAACCTTTGCAGATTTGTCTCTATCATCATTGAAAAATTCGTATAATACACTACAAATCCCGCTTCTCCGCCACCCGGACGTTTCACGTGTTTCTTGCGGATATAATCCACTTCCGCCTTCTCCTGTCCACCGTTCTTAGAATATACCGCTGCCAGGCAGGCTGCCGCCTCGAACACCTCATCCGGCATATCCCACTCCGTTGCCGGATTGGCATTTCTGGATTTTACAATCACATGGGAACCGGGTACTCCTTTGGCATGGAACCACCAGTCGTTTCCGTTTGCCATCTTAAAGGTAACTTCTTCGTTCTGCAGGTTGTTTTTGCCTACGTAAATATCGTACTCATCATACATAACGTAATGAAGTGGCTTATTTACCACTTTCTTATTCTTTTTATCATAGCTTTTTTTGATAAAACCACGTTCGGAAAGCTCAGCCTGAATCTGCTGCAAATCCGCCTTCGTGGAAGCCAGATTAAGGAAGGTCTGCACCGATTCCAAATAGGCAATCTCCGCCTCATTTTCCTTGGTTTGTACTGCAAGTGCCTCCTCCGTACGCTTCATTTTACCGTACTTATCAAAGAAACGAACCGCATTTTCCTTAATACTCAAAGTCTCGTCCAAGGGAATTGTAACTTCCTCATTGGTATAATAATTCAAAACCTTTGCTTCCTTAGCACCATCCTGCAACTGATAACCATAGGCATTCAACAGCTCACCGTAAATCTTATACTTTTCACGCTCTCCGGCATCCTCTAACTGTTTCTTCTGAAGGTCCAGTTTCTTATAATCACGCTCCAGAATCGTCTGCAAGGTTTTACGCAAGTTTAACGACTTCTGACGCATTACGTCTTCTTTATTTTTGGACGCATAAAAGTCGAATAAAAGTTTGGAAACACTGTCAAATACCTGCTTTTGTTCAGACGGATAGGACGGAATATCCATAACCGCAAATTCCTTCACCTTGCCGTTTTCCATAATCATGCAGGGCGCATAATCTTTCGTCTTAACCTTATTCATCACTTGATCAAACGCCTCATATAGTCTCTGCACCATGGCATCTTCTAAGTCGCCCGCCATGATACGGTCATCCACCTCCGCATTATTACACATTTCCCGTGCCATAAAAGGAGAAATACCTGTATAAGACTGATAAATCATTTTAAAAGGTGCCTGACGGCTCTCCTTCGCAAGATGCGCAAACTCCTCATAAGTTGTAGTAAGCGCATCCTTTTTCTCTACCGTAACCGGTATGAAATATTCTCTCTGGGGTAAAACCTCGCGCACGGAACTCATTACGGCAGATACGTGCTTTAAGCTGTCTAAAATTATGCTTTTATCATCACACAGAATCAAATTGCTGTACTTGCCCATCAACTCAAAACATAGCACGCGGATACAGGTATCCCCCATTTCATCCAGATGCTCTACTTTAATCTGAATCACTCGCTCCAGCCCCGGCTGACTAATTTCCACCACACGTCCGCCCTGCAAATATTTACGAAGTACCATACAAAAATTCGGTGCTGTCATAGGCGCAGGCTTATTCTCCTCCGTCAAATAAATCAACGGAAGCGACGCTGACGCAGAAATAAAAAGGCGATGCTGTCCGGCAAGACTTTTTACCGTTAATAAAACCTCTTCTTTCTCCGGCTGCGATATTTTGGTAATGCGTCCGCCCACCAGTTTCTCCGATAACTCATGAACCATACATGCAATTGTAATTCCGTCAAAAGCCATTCTTTTTCCTTTCCGAAGATGCTACATTCATAAAAGCCACATCTTAGTTACATAGAAAAAGCGTTGCATCACAATCAATGCAACGCTTATATCTTTAAATTTCAATTAACCGATTAACCAGTCATACATTTCCTGATATTTTGCAGCAGATACTTCCCAAGAGAAGTCAGCAGCCATGGCACGGTCTACCATCTTGTTCCACTCACGCTTCTTATCATAGTAAATCTTCTCAGCATAGCGAATGGTGTTAAGCATTTCGTGTGCATTGTAATTTACGAAACTGAAGCCTGTACCGGTTCCTTCATACTCATTATAAGGTTCTACGGTATCTTTCAAACCGCCGGTTTCACGCACGATAGGTAATGTACCGTAGCGAAGTGCCATTAACTGGCTCAAACCGCAGGGCTCGAATAACGAAGGCATAAGGAATGCATCACACGCCGCATAAATTTTATGGGACATAGCTTCTGAATAGTAAATATTAGCAGAAACCTTATTGTTGTATTTCCAATCAAAGTGACGGAACATATTCTCATACTGCTCTTCACCGGTACCAAGTACAACAATCTGAACAGCATCCTGACACAATTCGTCCATCATATAAGCAATTAAGTCAAAACCCTTCTGGTCTGTCAAACGTGAAACGATACCAATCATCATAATCTTATCGTTCTCTTCCAAACCAAGTTCTTTCTGAAGAAGTCTCTTATTTTTAATCTTCTCTTTACGGAAGTTCTTTGCATCATAATTTACTTCAATATATTTATCGCTTTCGGGATTGTAATCCGTATAATCAATACCGTTAACAATACCGCGCAAATCATGCTCTCTTGCTCTCATTAAACCATCAAGGCTTTCACCATAGAACGGTGTCATAATTTCCTTCGCATAAGTTTCACTTACTGTAGTGATGGCATCTGCATAAACCAAACCACCTTTTAAAAGGTTCGCATTCTTATATGCTTCCAACTTGTCCGGTGTAAAGAAATAATCAGGAAGTCCTGTCATATCCTTAATAGTCTTAACATCCCACTTACCCTGGAATTTCAAGTTATGAATGGTCATAATCGACTTAATTCCGTGGAAGAATTCATTACCCTGGAAACGTTCCTTTAAGTATACGGGAATAAGGCCTGTCTGCCAGTCGTGGCAATGAATGACATCCGGTCTGAAGCCTAATAAAGGCATTGCTGACAATGCAGCTTTCGAGAAGAAAGCAAACTTCTCAATATCTTCTAATACATTACTGCTGTAAGGGCGGAAACCGCCAAACTTAGACTCGTTGTCAATAAAATAATATATAACGCCGTCTACTTCTGCTTCCAGAATACCAACATATTCGCTCTTCCAGTTAAAATCCATATAAAATGATGTCTTATATACCATTTTATCTCTCAATTCCTGGGGGATACAGGTATATTTCGGTATCATGACACGCACATCAAAATAGCGCTTGTCTACACATTTGGGAAGAGAACCGACAACGTCAGCCAATCCTCCGGTTTTAATAAATGGAACTCCTTCTGAAGCCACAAACAAGATGTTTTTCATCACTTCGTCCTCCGCATATTTTCCTTTGGTTTCCTAAAATTCCCTTTTCATGATATAAAAGAACCACACAATTCCTTTTATCCTATCATTTGATATTATACATCATTTTTATTATGAATGAAAGACATATTTTCCCAAAATCTAACGATATTGTAAACGAATTTTATCCGCAATCAGTGCGACAAACTCTGAATTCGTCGGTTTCCCTTTTCCGTTATTGATTGTATATCCGAACATAGCATCCAAGGTCTCCATTTTACCGCGGCTCCAGGCCACTTCTATGGCATGTCGGATGGCACGTTCCACACGGCTTGGTGTAGTTTGAAATTTCTTGGCAATTGTGGGATATAATATTTTGGTAATAGAACTTAACATCTCCGTATCATTTACAGACATCATAATTGCTTCTCTTAAATACTGATAACCTTTGATATGAGCAGGCACACCGATTTCATGAATGATATCTGTTACATCTTTTTCAAGATCATGCTCTTCAATTTTTTCTGCGGTATCCTGATATGCTTTAACGGTGGCCGGACTCTTTTTTCCACCGGGCACGGTAATCATAATTTGAAATTCTTTTTCTTCGTGAAGTAAATCCGACAACATTTGAAACATTTTGTCATTATCTTGTGTAGTTACTAAATTAAGCTGTTCCATGATTTCCTCCATCTATTTATTTTCGGTGCGACTTTGATTATATAAGACAAACTTCTTCTTTTTCAACTTGTTTTAACCGCACATAAAAGCAAAAATCGACAAGCGGGTAACATAAAAAAAGAAGTCTTAATCATTTATAGACGAATTTTCAGCAATATGGTAATATCATAGCAGATTCTGTAAATCGAAAGGATAGGAAAATGCAAAATTTTGTTCAATGTAAGCCTATTAAGTTTATTAATACTTTTTTTGAAAAATATGCTATATATTTTTTTGCTCTGGCTATTATCACCTTAAATTATTCACTCGCATTTGATAATGTTATGTGGGGCGATGAAGCATTCTCAGGTGTTGTGATTCGAGACACTGATTTACACGGTATTTTTGAACGTATTTATTTTTGGGATTCGCATCCTCCACTTTATTATTATTGGTTACGACTACTTGCAGATATCTTCGGATATTCTATTCCGGTTTATCATTTTTCAGCATTAATACCTTTTACCGCAGGAATTCTAATGGCCGTTTTTATTTTTCGTAAAAAATTCGGCTTAATTCCAACTGCATTTTTTATAACAATCAGCGGTCTTTCCGGAGTATGCGCAGAATACAATCTTGAAATAAGAATGTACGCTCTTGTATTCGCAGAATTATTAATTTGTTCATACAGTGCATACAGAATTTCAGAAAACAACGCCCGTATATATCATTGGATTCTTCTTACTTCTTTTGGTGTTTTAGCTGCTTATACCCACTATTTCGGTCTTGTGAGCGGCAGTATTCTTTTATTTTTTACATCTCTTTACTATTTTGTAAGAAATAGAGGAAAAACCTGGTTATACGGTTGCATTACCATTCTTTCATATATATTACTCTATGCGCCTTGGCTGTTTGTGTTTTTCAAGCAAAGTTCTACCGTAAGCAGCGGATGGTGGTTGACTGAAATCGCTCCGTTATCGGTTTTAACAGAAATATTGTTTTTTGGAAAAAGTATGCGAATGATTCTTATACCACTAACAATTATTCTGTCTGTACTTGTTTTTATGACTGACTCCGGCATTTTATATTTAAAAACACAGGAAGCAAAAACATATATATCTTTTTCTTTCAGAAAATTCAGTACTGCAAATTGGTCCAATGACCTTCGCGGAATTATTTTATATTGGAGTGTCATAATTGCAACCATTCTTGCTACTTATATTGCAAGTTGGTTAATCAGTCCTCTTACGGTTGCAAGATATATGTATCCTCTTACTCCGCTCGTGTTATTCATCCTAATGATCGGAATCAAACGATTGTTAGTATATGGTAATGTAATTTGGGGAAGAAAAGATAAAGGTGAAGAACAAGATAAGAATGAAACTCTTTTCACGCATATAAAGAATCGAAGATGGACGAATGTTGTAATCGGCATTATTGCAATTGTTTTTGTCGCGATACTCACAATCGGATTATTTGAATTTAAATATTATCGGAGCATCTCAAAAACGCAAAATGTACAAACAGAGTTTATTCTTAACAACATTGGTGAGCCAACGGAAGATACCGTTTTTACTGCAATGAATGTGCAACATCTTTCATGGACTGTATTACCGTACTATTTTCCTGATAATGCAGTCTACGCATGTATGCCGGACGAAGTGAAAGAAGATGCAGATCATATTTGGACATTCTTAGGTAATGATATATCCGAATCCACGTTAAATACTATGAAGACAAAAGGATACCTCGTTGATGAATATAAAACGGTTTTAATGTGTAAATATAGTTGTAATGTATATCACTTTTATAGGGAATAATAAAAAAGTCCACAATGTGGACTTTTTTATTATTCTTTCAAAAATGCTCTCAATTCCGGCAATCGTTCAAATGCATGCTTCTTACCCATGCGATATGCCTCTTCCAGTTTATCCGGATTACTTTCCATACGTCCGATATCGAAACCGTGATCCGGACTGAATACAAATACTTCACCGGCCTTTCGCAGACGATACAGTTCTTCCAAAGACTCATTGTAATTGTTATGCCTGTTCTTCATGGTTTTAATCAAATTCGGATACTTATGTAATACAATCCGCATCAGCCACAACAATTTATTCTTTGACTTCTTATAACCTTCCGGTCTTGTAAGTACCACAATATTCTTCTCAAATCCTTTTTCGCGCATCCAGCGAATAGGGATAGAATCTGCCATTCCGCCGTCTAAATATGCACCGCCGTCAATCTCCACCACTTTGGAAACCAAAGGCATAGATGCTGATGCCCTAAACCACTCCAGTTCCTTATCGTCCCCGTTATAACAGCGTTTATATATCGCTTTACCGGTATTGGCATCCGTACAGGTCGCATAAAATTCCATAGGATTTTCAGAAAAAGTCTTGTAATCAAAGGGATCTAACACCTTCGGCAACTGATTATAACAAAAATCCTTATCAAAAACGTCTCCCGATTTCAATAGCGAACGAAAACTTCCGTATCGCGGGTCTTTACAATATTTTTTATTATAACGGATGGTACGACCGATTTGCTTTGATTTATAATTGCAACCAAAAACAGTTCCCGCAGAAACACCGACAATACCATCAATTTGTATTTCATTCTCCATCATTGCGTCCAGAACGCCTGCCGTATACATACCGCGCATACCGCCGCCTTCCAGTACCATTCCGACTCTCATCTTCTACCTCTCAAACATATGTGAATGCGTCACTCACACATTATTTGTACACACAAATACAATATAGTATATTATAATTCTTTTTTAAACTAATTTTAAACTTTTTTAACTTTTTTATTAGAAACTTTTTAAATATGTTTCAGCTTTTCGATAAAGTTTTCTTGAAACCTTTCCATAAAATGCGTTATGATTAAAATGTTTTTGAAATGAGGTGCAACTATGAAGAAATACATAAAATATGCAAAAAAATATTGGTACAGCTTTCTTTTGGGACCGCTTTTTATGGTGTTAGAGGCTTGCGGTGAATTTATCCTGCCCTATATCAATGCCAATTTAATTAATATCGGTGCCGCAAACAACGATGTGGACTATGTAATCCGGCAGGGAATTTTTATGGCGTTTATCGCCCTTCTTATGTTGATTACCGGTGTTTTGGGGGCTAATTTTTCAGTGCGTGCCTCTACCCGTCTTGCAACAGGTATCCGCAAAGAAGTCTTCCAAAAAATTCAGACTTTCTCTTTTACGGACATTGATGAATTCAGCACCGGTTCTTTGATTACGCGAATTACAAATGACATTACCCAGGTACAGAACTTTGCACAGACTCTGCTTCGCGGGATGTTTCGAAGCCCCGTTATGCTTATCGGTGCCCTGATTATGTCCTTTGTATTAAACCCGTCCCTTGCCTGGGCAATCCTTATTATCGTGCCCATTCTCGCAATTGCCATTGCCTTGATTATTAAAACAGCCTCGCCCCGATATACCAAAATGCAACAGGCAATCGATGAGCTGAACAATGACGTTGGCGAAACCATTACCAATATCAAGGTAATTAAATCCTTTGTCCGCGAAGAATATGAAATCAAAGGTTTTGGACTTGTTAATGATGACCTTGTGAACAAAAGTACTTCCGCATTAAAAGTAATGCTTCTGATGCAACCGGTATCTGCGCTTGCCGTAAACATTACGACGCTGGCCGTAGTATGGATTTCCGGCCGTCAGATTATGGTTGGCGATATGGAACTTGGTACTCTGACTGCTTTTATTACTTATTTATCACAAATTCTTACTGCACTTACCTTCCTGGCTAACATTGTTTTACAGGGAACCCGTGCGGCGGCTTCCGATAAGCGTATCTCCGAAGTACTTGATAATGTAGTGGAATTAACCGATGAAAAAGCCGCACATAAAGATGTTCAAATTAAAAAAGGGGATATTGAATTCAGAAATGTGTCTTTTAAATATTTTAAAAATAATAAAGACTATGTACTTTCCGACATTAATCTCCGGATAAAAGCCGGTGAATTAATCGGTATTGTAGGTTCCACCGGTAGCGGTAAAAGTACTCTCGTTTCGCTGATTCCGAGACTTTACGATGCAAACGTTGGTGAAGTTTTGGTAGACGGATACAATGTAAAAGACTTATCTTTCGGCAATTTAAGAAACAGCATTGCTATGGTATTACAAAAGAATACCCTTTTTGCGGGCACGATTGCAGAAAACCTGCGTTGGGGCAATGAAAACGCAAGTGATGAAGAAGTAAAACACGCTGCTACAGTAGCCCAGGCCGATGCCTTTGTAACAGGCTTTCCTGACGGATACGAAACCGAATTGGGCCAGGGCGGTGTTAATCTGTCCGGTGGACAGAAGCAACGTCTTTGCATTGCAAGGGCCCTTTTAAAAAGCCCCCGCATTATCATTTTAGACGACTCTACTTCTGCCGTAGATAATGCAACGGACGCTTCCATCCGTAAAGCTTTTCGTGAAGAACTGCCGGGCGTTACCAAGCTGATTATTGCCCAGCGCATTTCTTCCATTATGGATGCCGACCGAATTCTTGTGTTAGATGAAGGACGTGTTGCAGGCTTTGATACTCACGACGTTTTAATAAAAACCTGCGAAGAATATCAGGAAATTTACTATTCCCAGAAAGATAAGGAGGATTAAGGCATGGATACAACTACACAAAAACGTCTTGCTGCCAAATATGCATCCTCCGAAAAGAAAGATTCTTCCACTGCCGCTACCATAAATGTTACCGGCAAACGCGGAAATATGGGGGCTACAGGCAAGCCCAAGGAAATGTGGAAAACAATCCGCAGACTTTTAAAATATTTATCCAAGGAAAAGCATCTTTTTATATTGGCAATCCTATGTGCCATCCTTTTTACCTTTGCGAATTTGATTGCCTCCTATCTCCTGCGTCCGATCATGAACGAATTTATCTATTATGACGCTTCCAATCCGGACTTGACCGAACGGTTACAGGGCCTTGGAATGGGTTTAGGTGTAATGGCAGTCATTTATGCAATTGCAGTTTTTACGCAGTGGGCACAGCAACGCATTATGCTGACAGTATCACAGAATTCCTTAAAGCATATGCGAAATGACTTGTACGGCAAGCTTCAGACGTTGCCTATGCGCTACTTTGACACCCACGCCACAGGCGATATTATGAGTCGTTTTACCAACGATGTAGATGCCATCGGCGAAATGCTGAATACTACATTAATTCAGATTATTTCCGGCGCCATAACCATTGTAGGAACCATCATTTTAATGCTTTATACCAATCCCTTACTTGGCGCCATCACTATTATAATGACACCGCTTTTGACCCTTGCAAGCAAGCTTATCATCAAATACGGTCAAAGCTCCTACGCACAGCAACAACGTAGTCTTGGTATGCTGAATGCCTTTTCGGAAGAAACCATTTCCGGACAGAAGGTAGTCAAAGTTTTTAACCACGAACAGATTGCCAATGATGAATTTGAATACTTAAACGACCAACTATGTGAAGCGCAAATCAAAGCACAGTTTACTGCCGGAATTATGGGGCCTGTTACTCACCAGCTTTGTAATGTTTCTTACGCTATCACGGCCTGTGTCGGTGGTTTGCTGGTTATTTTTAAGGGATTCGATATCGGCGGTCTGACAATCTCCCTTAATTACACACGTTCTTTTAACAGACCGATTAATGAAATATCTATGCAGATGAATACGGTCTTCTCAGCCCTTGCCGGCGCGGAACGTATTTTTGAAGTATTAGACGAAATACCGGAAACACCCGATGCCGATACTGTAAGACCTGAAAGCATCAAAGGCCATATCCGTCTTAACAATGTGAGTTTTGGTTATGTTCCCGAAGTAACTGTTTTACACGATATTACTTTATATGCCAAACCCGGACAGAAAATTGCTTTTGTAGGCTCTACCGGTGCCGGCAAAACCACGGTAACCAACCTTTTATCACGTTTTTATGATAATTTGACCGGTGAAATTACCATTGATGACATTCCCATTGAACGCTTAGAACGTTCCTATCTCCGCGGGAATATAGCAATGGTACTGCAGGATACGCACTTATTTACGGGAACCGTTCGTGAAAATATCCGCTACGGACGTTTAGATGCTACTGATGAAGAAGTTATCAAAGCCGCTAAGATCGCCTCCGCACACTCTTTTATTATGCATCTTCCCCAAGGGTATGATACAGTGCTGGAAAGTGACGGCGCTAATCTCTCTCAAGGCCAGCGTCAGCTTCTTAACATTGCCCGTGCCGCCATCAGCAAGGCGCCGATTCTTGTTCTTGACGAAGCAACCAGTTCCGTAGATACCAGAACCGAAAAACATATTGAAGAAGGAATGGACGCCATTATGGAAAGCCGTACCACCTTTGTTATTGCACACCGCTTATCAACAGTCCGCAAAGCGAATGCCATTATGGTATTGGAAAAAGGTCGTATTGTAGAACGTGGAACCCACGAAGAACTCATTGCCTTAAACGGCAGATATGCTGATTTATACAACGAAATCGCAGAATTGGATTAAACTTTTTTACTACAAAGAAAAAGCACTACCGATATTTCGGCAGTGCTTTTTTTAATTATTATATCTGTATTTTATTCTGTAGAATATGAATCCTGATAAATGATTGAGCCATCTGCATTGTAGTAAATATAGCAGCAGGTAATACCTGTTACACCACATTCTGCTTCTACATCAGCCACAACACCGGCTAACATATCTTCCGAAAGTGAAGCTTCCAACTGTTCTGCCACGGCATCAGTATTACTCAACTGATCAGCATACTGGAACCAATATGTAAAAGTATTGCCGGAAACTTCATATCCTAAATCCTTATAGGTGCTTGAGTATGATTCTTTCATAGACTCAATCTGTGCATCCAAAGCTTCTTTAATGAAAGGCTGTGAGTAATAATCTTCTACAGTTCTGCCGCCATTAGAACCGGAACTCTGCATTGAGGCAAGTTCTTCTTCCAATGCTGCCTTTTCTTCTTCCAAAGTCGCAACCTCTGCTTCAAGGTCCAGAATTTCATCCTGCAATTCAATCTGATTATCTAACTCGTCCTGATATGCTTCCATATAGAAGTCACGATCCGCAATAACAGCCTCCATTTCATCTTTTGATACACCACCAAGCATACCACAGCCACATAAAAGCATAACAGACATCGCAGCCATAACAACAAGTGTTTTCTTTAACATTTTCTTATCCTCTCTTATCTTTTATATTATTTCTTACCAACCTGAATGGTATCCACACTCTGCAAAAATTGATCATACCAACCAAAACTTTCTTCTGTGGTATAAACCATTGTACAGGTAGTATCATCTACATGGATAATAAATTCAACCTGCTGGATATTTAATCCGTTTAAAATATAAGACATTTCCATAAATAAGGTCTCGTATCCATTTACTTCATCACTTTCATATGTAGAAATTTCAAAATCTTCAACTACATAACCCATATTTTCATATGTACCTACAATAGTCTCTTGCAATAATTCCTTTGTAAAGTTAAGACCGTTGTTACCGGTCTTTGCAGAACGAATGGTAATATTAGACGGATCCGAAGAATCTGCCACATACATGCCATCTCCGGAATATGAGAAGCCTTCGGGCAACTGAACCTTAACCGCAACATCATCGGTAATTTCATGAATCACAACTTCACCGTCGCCTTCCATAGCGCCTGCTTCTGCCGCTGCAATTTCTTCTTCCAAAGCTAAAATATCAGCTTCCAAAGTTGCAATTTCAGATTCTAAATCAGCAATTTCATCCTCTAATTCATAAGATGCATCTGTTAATTCAAGATAATCATTCATATACATATCTCGATCAGCAGTTGCCATCTCATAATCTTTCTGGGATACACCACCCAACATACCGCAACCGGTCATTACCATCACCGACATTGCACATACAATAACAAGTACTTTTTTGAACATTTTTTCTCCTCCTGTATTTTATTCTTGATATTCAATAAAGTTTAATATTACATCCAAACGAGTATAGTGCATATCATATATCATAACATATTTACAGTCTTCTGTGTAAATAAAATCATAAGAATATACCATTCCTTCCGGATTACCTTCTCTATCGACTATACGATAATAACTTTCATCGTATATCTCAAATATCTCAAACTCATAATCGGATAAAGCCGAAGACGGGGCAATATATATTTCATCCCCTAAATTACCGTTATTCAAGTCCCTTAAACAGATAAAACCATCAAACATACCGTTTGGCATCTTTACCAAACGTGGTTCTTCAAGTTCCGTCTCTCCCATTCGTTCTATAAAATCATCCACGAATGCCGAAAACTCAACTTCCGTACTTTCCACCGTCACAATATCCGCAGGTCGATAATCTCCAATATAATATTCTACAGTTTCGAAGGGATAATCTTCTAAACGAAGTGATACATCCGCATCTTCCGGTTTACTTTCATCCAATACCGTAGCAATCAGATTCTCATAATAATCCGCACTTCTCTCCTGTACAAATGAAGCAATCGCATCATCTTCCACATTATAGCAGACCAGAAAGAATTTATCATCATCACTGTAATAAAAAGGTGCATACGGTAATAACTCATACTTATCTGTGTTTTCTACACATAAAATACAGTAATACGTTATCCGGCTTCCTTCATACGGTTCAGATACATTTAATTGCCCCAAATCTTCGGTTCTTCCTATGATTACTGCACCCGGACCGTCCGTTTGTCTAAAATACCTTACTGCAGCCGGAGCATCAATTCCTCTTTCCATCTCCGTCCATTCACCCGGTTCACCAAGGGTATTCATATAATCATAGACCATAACCTGAAATTCATCTTCCGTACTTTCGGCGCTTCGTAATTCAACGGAGCTCCATTCCTCATATACGGTCATCTTGTTATATTCATCCACCCGGTCTCTGAAATCCCAGCTTTCGCTGATTGCATGTCCCATCTCCCACTTATATTCCGCAAGATACTCTTCAAGAGTTCCCTCGACAATATCGTCATCGGTAAGTCCATAAACATTCCGGACAAAATCAACATCAAATCGTTGCACCTCACCGGCACCAGTCAAATAATCTCCGCCACAGATGCGATTCACTTCAGAAACAAAAGTATCCCACCCCTCAGGAAAGGTATCGAAACTATACTTAAATATATCAGTTTCTTTACCACCTATTCTATAGGTAAAATAAACATAATAAGCATAGCCTTCATCATTATCAACGTCTTCTTCCTCCGGCAATCCGTTAATATAATCGTACAAATATTTCTTTTCTTCCGTACTTAAGTTCTCCGGCAAAATACAATTAGATAATTCCATCACCTGCGCTTCGCCATTGGTCTGCGCCGAAATCTGCACTGCCGTCTCCGGATATTCCACCGAATAAATGCCCTGTTCATTCTCTGTATAGGAGTGAACACTAAGACTTACAATCTGCATTTCCGACTGAAACTTACCACCTTGATTGCCGCTATTTGAATTCTGCGTACACCCGATTAATGCAATCAAAACGATTAACGTGATGAAGGCAAACACACTTAATCTTTTCTTCATTTACACCACTCCCTTTTACTTTACAATCTCCCAATGATAAATCCAATCATGGTTATCATCCAACCGCAGTATATACGAAGGCTCTTTACTGTCACCTTCATAAACATAATAGTCGTGAAGACTTCCGTGGGTAATATACGCCCATTCATATACCAACCGCCCCTGCTCGTCGAAATAGCTTTCGGTGGGTGACCCGGTCGTCGCAAACATCAGATGATTTGTAGAATATCGGCGATATTTAATATTTCCGTTATCGTAATACTCAAATTCAATAGTCAGAATCCGTTCCCGCGCCCCTTCCAGTCCGCTGATATCGGAAATCGCACTGGATTCAAAGAATACAATCCTTCCCTGCTCATCATACTCAATCTTTTCTTCATAGCCTTCCATGGTCTCTGCACCATCTTTAGGATTATAGCCATCCAAAGTAGTTAATGCATTATAATCGATTCCATATCCGGTCCAGTCCTTTTTATCACGACACTTGAAAATATAACCTTTACGATTACCGTTCCATTCGGTCAGGATACTACAACCCAAATCCTGCGAACGATCATAATATACAGTTATTTGATGTTCCCCCTCTGCATCATAATAATCAATCAGTGGGGCTTTGTCGTCAAATTCAAACTGTGCCAAAAAGCTTTGCTCATCGGTATACCAAATCGGTTCATCTGCCGGAATTCCGTAAGCTCCCGTGGCATTGTAAACAGGGAAAGGCTGCTCTGCTTCCATTGCCTCCTCGACAGACAATTCTCCTTCAATTTCATAAGGCATTACATATTGTGTCAAATTAGCAACATATTCATCTTCATTTTTTATGAGAAGAAGCCTGTACTTTGGCTCATCTCCGTACCCTCTGTATATGTAATAATATTTACTGTCATCATCTGACACAGTTACAATAGGCACATTCATCGGCTTGTCGTAGTTAACTTCACTTAATGAGTTCACCAGGAAACCAATACCATCCTTAAAAAGAATGCCGCAACCGTTTTCCTCTTCTTCATCAAAATATAAAACAATTTCCGGATTCCCTTCTTCATCAGAATACTCATAAAAAGGTGTCGCTTCACCAAATCCATAAGCTTCTAAAAAGGCTTCTTTTGTAGCATATATTTTGCCATCTTTATCCTTGATCCCTGTACTTTGATCCGACTGAGTGCTTCCGGCCAAAACCGTATTTGCGCTATTCCAAATATTACTAACTTCCGTATCCGCATCTGCCACTTCAATATCTGCTTTTATATTGTTAAAAGAAACAATCTGTGAGTTTTCAGTTATTACATCCGATGCGGCGTTCTGACAGCCTAACAATCCCACAAGTCCAAGTATACATAGTCCGAACAGTATTCTTTTGTTCATATTTCCTCCGATTCTGCTATCTTCTCCGTTTTACAATCATTTCAGTCACGTTGGTCAGTACCAAATCACCATTCTGATTCTTCACATAAAAAGTAATCTCCACAATACCGTTCTTCTCATTACGCTCCGTAAGTTTGGTAACCACCACTTCCGAAGATAACTCATCTCCGGCAAATACCGGCTTGAACCACTCAATCTTGGTAGACTTTCCTGCAAGCAACTCTTCTCCTGCCAAATCCACCTGCAGATAACTTGCCCAAACCGACATAAAAGACATAACGCCCGGTGCAATAAGCTGTCCGAAATGAGTGCCTTTGGCATAATCCTCATCGGTATGAAGCGGAATATTGTCATATCTTTTGGCAAAAGCAATCATCTCTTCTTTATCAATCACAACCGGTTCAATTGAAATGGTTTCATTTAATTTAAAATCATCAAAATACATCTTCATTCTCCGTTTTTACAATTTTCTCATAAAAATCATACCACAACCATATATATTTGCAATCAAAAACTGCCCCGCTTATTAATATTCAACCAACTATAATAACCTTTTGGCTTAAAATTAGTTTATAATCGCTACTATCTCACTTTATATTAGTATATTTATGCTACTTTGTCAAGTGCTTTTATCATATCTTTTATATATAACACTGTACACTCTACTAATTGGTTGCATAATTTTGATTTTTCGTCTTTTTTACGTAGAAAAAGGATAAACCTTTGCAGATTTATCCTTTTATTATATATTGTTCTATTTTACTACCCTAACTCACACACCATAATGTACTCTTCTTCGTTCTCATCGATAATTTCAAATCCAACCTTCAAGTACATTCTCAGTGCATAATTTGCTTTCTGCACCGCCAAAGAAGTCTTCTGATAACTGTTTTCTTTTAAGTGAGACAGCATTCTCTTCATCAATGCGGTACCAATTCCAAACCCCCGGTACTCGGGATACAGCGAAATTGCAAATTCCGGTGTCACATCATCAATACAGCCATAGCCTTTGATATTGCGCACCCAGACCGCACCAACTACTTTGCCCTCGCATTCTGCCACAAAGCAATAATCATCCTTCCTCTGACCGAATTCTTCAATATAAACCTGCAACTCCGGCTTATAAATAATATCTCTCGGCACCACAATGGTTTCATCTTTCTTAAAAATCGCCTCATACAGAAAATCTTCCAAAAGGTGATATTCACAGGGTAACATTTCTCTTATTTTATGATTCATTTTTAACCTCCGATTTATTTTTTTATTTCATCGGATTCATTCCACACATAGGTGCACCTCCATATAAAATTTTATAGTCAATTCCGTAGCACTACTCATTGTTTGGAATATAACTGTTATAGATTTCTACGTGATCGTAAATACAGCGCCAACTGCTGTGTGCATTCGCCGTAACGCATATATATGGCGTTCCGTCTGCATACTCTTCATAACTCACACCACAGTTTCCCGATTCTACCACATAGCCGGTCTTGGCACCCACCACCAAACCACCGGTGTCTTTGTCTTCAATTCTTCGCAAGAACCAGTTAGAGATTTCAATCCCCTCCGGATGCTGCGTTGTAGGGGTAGTTGTATAAGTATGTGCCGATAAAATCTCCCTGCACAACTCATTCTCCATAGCCGCGTCCATAATAACTGCCATATCATAAACCGTACAATAGTGATTCGCATCGTACAGGCCCACGCAATTTGTAAAATGTGCACTGTCAGACAATCCCAGTTCTTCCAGCTTCGCATTCATCATATCCACAAATGCCTCATGAGACCCTGCTACATAGGTTGCAAGGCCAACTGCCGCATCACCGCCGGACGGAAGCACGGTCCCATAAAACAAATCCCTTACGGTCACAACTTCACCGTCAAGAAAACCTACATAACTGCAATCATTGATATAAGCGTAATCCGTAATCTCCAGCGTCATTGTAAAAGTATCATCCAAGTCTGCTTCTTCAATTGCTTCAGCAGCTACCAAGATGGTCATTACCTTCGTCATGGACGCCGGTGAAATCCTGTCATAGGCACCCTTTACAGCAACAATTTCATCCGCATCTGCATCTACCAAAATCGCATTCGTACTAAAAACTTCTTCACTGTAAATGTTTACCGTATTTGAAGTCTCTTCAAACTGATAAACCTTGTTCTCCTTCGGTTCTGCAGTTTGCACCTCGTTGGGCTTATCCGTACTTTGACTCTGCGTGGACGTAAATTCGCTCAAACCGAGATTTGCTACCACTTTACCATATCCAAATGCCATGGCACATACTTCTTCACTTATTTGTCCGCTTATTTCTTCACTTACTTCCGAATTGGCTTCTTCCGTAATATTCTCTTTTTCTTCTGCACCTGCTGTTTCTTTTTTGCCTGTCACATTCACAACAATTGCAATCACAACAGAAATTACAACAATGCCAAAAAGCATCGCAATAATACACTTTTTACGCTTTTCGCGTTGCCTTTTCTGCATCCTGCGTCGTCTTCGACGCTCCATCGCTTCGTAGAATTCTCTGTCAGTCTCCGAAGTCTCTCTATTATTAAAACCTGATTCCATGTCAGTCTCCGAATATTTATATCAAATCGTATCTATTATAATCTTATAAAAGTAATAATCCCCAAATCAAAAATTATCACTTATTCATTATATCTATTCTCTAAAATAAAACAATATCTGCAGGATATTTTATTTAAATTAATTACACCAAAAACTTTTCATACACATACTATAAAATAAAACAAAAAAAGAATCTCGGAATGCTTTTATACTTCTATAAAACCTCCTAAAATTCTTTCGAATCGAGACCTTATGCGTGAAATTCCTTATAACCGCGATGCTGCCGTTGTTTATGCAAGGCAATGGGCTATGCATCGAAACATGGCTTTTTATGACTTTGAAAAAATTGGTGGCGACTGCACGAACTTCGCATCCCAATGCATTTATGCCGGCGCCCGCGTCATGAATTATACTCCTACCTTTGGTTGGTTCTACCGCTCTTCTTATGACCGTAGTCCCTCCTGGAGTGGCGTGAATTATCTATATAACTTTCTGATTAATAACAAATCTGTAGGGCCATATGCCCGAGAAGTATCCCCATCGGAAGTAATGCAGGGAGATATTGTACAACTTGGTACCGCCGACGGACACTTTTATCATTCACCTGTGATTACTTCCGTTTCACCAGAGATTTTGGTTGCTGCCCATACTTTTGATGCTTTAGACAGACCACTGTCAACCTATGTATATGACCAGGCACGTTTCCTGCACATTGAAGGAGTGAGAACCTGGTAAAAACATTATATTGCTCACATTCTCTCTTTTATATAAAACTCGTAATAAATATTTCCAAACCAATACCTATTAAGATGATACCGCCCAGAATTCCGGCTTTTCCTGCAAGTTTGGTGCCTGCTTTTTTACCAATCGCAAGCCCTGCCAAACATATGATAAAAGTAACCGCTCCAATCAATAGACAGGCCAGCAAAGCTTCCATACTACTGTACTTCGAAATGGTAAAACCAACGGAAAGCGCATCAATGGAAGTGGCTATTCCCTGTACCAGCAGGCCTTTCAAACCAACGCCCGTTTTCTCATCTTCCGCATCTTTATTTTTGATGCCTTCATAAAGCATTTTACCGCCAATATATCCAAGCAGAATCAATGCAATCCAAGGAATAAACTTTTCAAATATGCCAAAAAGCCTTGCAATCGTAGATACACAAATCCAGCCAATCATAGGCATTGCAAACTGAAATCCGGCAAAAACACCTGCCACACCGCACATCTTATGTTTCTTCATTTTCGGTTCATTCAAACCGTTTGCCAAAGACACCGAAAAAGCATCCATAGCAAGACCTACACCCAACAAAATGCTTTTGACAAAAAAAGCAACTCCTAAATTCATTTATGATACTCCTGCTTTCTCATCTTTTTCCAAAAACGCCCTCACATCTTTACACCATACACCCGGCTCATAAATAGCGCATTCCAAATGTGCCTTTCCATTATAGCAGATTACCTCCGCCTCCGGATAGGCTTTCTTTAATAATTTTGCAGACTTCTTGGAATACATTTCGTTCATTTTCGTACCGTGAATATACAGAATCCGGCTGTCATTTCTGATAATGGTATACAAGGCGCTTGTGCTGGCCGAATGTACGATATTACGAAGGGATTCATCACTCATATTATCAGCAAGTTTTAAGTAACTATCAAGATACTTCTTCGGCAGAAAATTCTTCTCGAAATTTTCCAAAGTCTTCGCATCCCTCGCCTTAGACTTATGTATAATATCCAGATAATTCTTCGTCATAAAAGTATCCATCATCTTAGGATACGGCACCAGTGGTGCACCGTCCATAATCAAATTGCGCACTTTCAGACGCTGATTCTTCCAAACCACGTGCGCAACGGCACCGCCCATGGAAAAACCGCACAAAACATCAACTTGATTTATGCCTTTTTGAAAGAAAAACTCTTCGATTTCCTTTGCCTCCGCCTCCAGCGACTTAAACTCTGTAGGCTGATTCTGAGTATGACCATCCAACTCCACGGCATATATATGATAATCAACCCGGAAATAATCGATTTGTTCCATCATACTGTCCCAAGGCTGAATCACACCATGAATCAAAACCATAATCGGGTTATTTTCATCTCCAAATTCGTAAAAATTCATCTGTTTCTCCTTTGCTTCGCATTCCTTGTTCAACTACATATCGAATCAATATAACAATACTTGAAGTCACTCTTCTTTCTATATGGTTTATTTCTCAAATTCATACATACGATACAATGACTTCGAGAACTTGCCTGCAAACAATCTTCTAAAAATAAACTTTTCCAAACCTTTTAGTTCATTGATTTTTTCTTCCGGCGTCATATTATACTCTTTGATGAATTTAAAAGCATCTGATTCCTGACTCATCCCACGGACATTCTCCGATAATTTCGTAGGTTCATCCATACCGTAAACCAAAGTTACGCCTACATCATTAATCGGATTCTTATACTTAGATACCTTAGCAGCCTTGGTCGTATAACAATCCATCAGAATATGAATCCTTGTAAAATGACTGCTCAAATCCGCAATCAACTTCTCTAATTCTTCCGGTTTTAAATACATACTGATGCCTTCCATAACCACGATTGCCTCTGTTTCGGATATTTCAGACAAATAAGCGGTATTCCTTGCATCGGAAGCAAGCATATGATAGGTATCCGTCTCTTCGTAATATTTCTTACGTTCTTTTATCACATCTTCGAAGTCGATATCATACCATTTACTTTTTGCTATCGCACTCTCTGATACATCACCATTGATCCCTTCCTGTTGATTAACACTATTGGCGCAATATGCCCCTCCCACTCTATGAATTCTGCTATCCATACCGCAACCGATGTGCAGAACCGCAGCCTCGGGATTCTTTCGCATCATTACACGAAGCCACTCGTCAAATACCCAGGCACGCATGCCCATGTAATATGCAAGCCACTTAGATTTGGATTTCCCTTTTAAAGGGAAACTTTCCTGCGCCCAAATATACTCCGCTGTAGGATCTTTTAGGATAATGTTCTTTTTACTGACTTTCGCCTTGCCGTACAAGGGAATGTATAAGGTTTTATTTACGCCGTCCATATTTTTACCTCACATATGTTACTTCAACCTCTGTTACTAATATAACGCTACAATTATATGAATGATCTAACTTAAAACAATGACAAAATCCCTGCCAAAACTGCCGCAATAACAGGATAGCCAACTAAGGTTCCAATCCATTTGTGAATCATAGTTTTCTTAGGAATATAAGGCATTAAATCTTCCGTTCCCGGAATTAACCATGCCTTGGTTTTACCAACCCAAAACCAGTCGATAAAGAATCGGTCAAACAAGCCCTCAATCATTAAAATAATGGTAATCTGTACGAATATATCCATAAAGCCTCTGGCACCATTGATAAAATAAACCATCGCAGGGACAAATACCAGAATCGGAACAAACAGAAAAACACCAGCCAATGCATAATCTTTCTTAATCTTTGCCTTGGTTGTAAGCCCAAGTTCCACAACCCTTTCCTGTACTTCCGGTTCATAAAAGTATACACATCCCACAGGTCCGTTCGCAGTACCCACAACACAAATCATCAATAAAATAAAACACATAGCTAAACCTTCAATAATAAGTAACATATTCCTATTCTCCCATCTTTCAATCTATATGATTATTTATTTGTAAAATTTAATTAATCTTCTTTTATATACAAATTAAAATCACAACATTCTCCACCCATTCCCAGGGTTTTCGTTCTGCCCCAGATAAGTTTCGGATGCATGTTACCGTATGTAATGTCATCACTTTTACAGAAGAACTGTACAATTTCCGGACAACCGTATTTATTACAGGTCACGACATAAGGACAAACTGTCATATCTACCGCAAAACCATTCCGGATTTCCTTTTCACAATACTGAAATCCTGCCTTTTCTCCAAACATACTATCCAACATTTTACGCATTATGTTCGGTGCTTTTTTATATAAACCCGGAATTTTCATTGTTACAGGAATTATTTTGGCCATTTTCTTTATTTTGATAAAACACCAGTCTTCGTATAATGCCAGTGCCCTCTCTTGGTTTCCTTCCTTCGCAAGAAGTGCTTCATAAAAGGCGATGCTTGGAAGAATTTGTTTTAAATGTTGCATCACTGCTACACTTTCATTTTTATTTTCTTGTAATAATTCAGCAGTTCTTTGATAAACCGACGGTAACAAATCACACAATCCTTGTTTCTTAAATTCCTTCTCCAAACTACTGGGTATGGGCTTTCTTTTAATATACTTCTTCGCGAGTTTTAATGCGGTTTTGTTGTCCATATTTGATCCTCCATAATCGCTGTCGCTTTCTTTTCTCTTGCGTGCGCACTCTTCGCACCACTATTGTATCACTTCCAAAATCCAGCCTCTTCGCGTCTGCCGTGCTATGCACTCACTGATTTTGTCAGTGTTGCACCAAGAAAAGAAAATGCCTGCTTCGCAGTCGCTTTCTTTTCTCTTGCGTGCAACAAATAAATAAAGACCCACTACCGGCGTTCTGCCGGTTGTGAGTCTCACCATTTCATGTATTACCGGGTGCAATATACGCACCGTATTGACGATAATTACAATACATTCTAGCAAATGTACTGATTACTCCCTCATAACTTGCTTCAAGTGTAAGTTAAATTTTTCCATTTGTCAAGAATTAAAATAAATCAGCCTGATCCACAGTCTTGATGCCTGCGCCTGCCAAAGCTGCCGCTGCCATCTGATTGTCATCCACGCGAAGAATCATATACGCGCCATGCTTTTCGGAAAGGAAAGCATAGGTATATTCCACCATAACATTTGATTCAGAAAGCACTTCAAGGATAGATGCAAGACTTCCGGGTTCATCGGAAATCGGTGCTGCAAGTACCTTGGTAGTTGTGGTAAGGAATCCTCCCTCTCTTAATACTTCGTTCGCTTTGTCGGGATCTTCACAAATAATACGAAGAATTCCGAAATCCTGCGTGTCTGCAATAGACAATGCTTTTAAGTTAATGTCATGGCTTGCAATAAACTTGGTTGCCTGTGCAAGCTTACCTTTCTTGTTTTCAATAAAAATAGAAATCTGTTTTACGCTCATTCTTAAAACCCCCTTTTATTTAATCATGAAGCTTTCTTCTATCGATTACTCTGACAGCCTTACCTTCGCTTCTGGTAATGGTCTTGGGTGCCACAAGATGTACCTTAGGATTTACGCCAAGCATAATCTTCATTGCGTTTGCCAGAGATTTTTCTTTTGCAGCCAAATCCTTCATGGTATCTGTAAACTGATCGGGTGCAAGTTCAACAGATACATCCAAAGTATCGGTATTGTTTACACGGTCAACTTCGATTAAGTAGTTTGAAGTATAACCTTCCTTCAGAAGAACGGTCTCAATCTGTGAAGGGAATACGTTAACACCACGGATAATCATCATATCATCGCTTCTACCCATAGGTTTTGCCATCTTAATCAAAGTACGTCCGCATGAACATTTCTTTCTGGAAAGAATACAAATATCTCTTGTGCGGTAACGAAGAAGGGGGAAACCTTCTTTGTCAAGATTGGTAAATACCAACTCACCCTTGCTTCCCTCGGGAAGTACTTCTCCTGTTTCAGGGTCAATGATTTCTGCAAGGAAGTGGTCTTCATTAATATGCATACCGGTCTGCTCTTCGCACTCAAATGCAACGCCCGGTCCGGTACTTTCTGTCAAACCATAAATATCATATGCCTTAATACCGAGAGACTTCTCGATATCACGACGCATTTCTTCTGTCCAGGGTTCTGCACCAAAGATACCTGCCTTCAAATCAAGGTCTTCGGGCTTCAGTCCCATTTCTTTTACCGTTTCACCGATATATGCCGCATACGAAGGTGTACAGCAGATAATGGTAGAATGTAAATCCTGCATAAACTGAATCTGACGCTCTGTATTACCGGAAGACATAGGAAGTGTTAAGCAACCTACCTTCTGTGAACCGCCGTTCAAACCGAAACCACCTGTAAACAAGCCGTATCCGTATGCAACCTGGCACACGTCTTCTTTGGTTCCGCCTGCCGCTGTAATGGCTCTTGCACAGCAGTCATCCCACATATCAATATCGTTCTGAGTATAAAAAGCAACCACGCGACGTCCTGTCGTTCCGCTGGTTGAATGAATTCTTACACAATCTTTTAAATCCGCACCGAGAAGTCCGTAAGGATAAGCATCTCTTAAATCTGCTTTTGTTAAAAAGGGTAACTTATGTAAGTCATCGATTGACTGGATATCTTCGGGTTTTACGCCCTTTTCATCCATTAAATTACGGTAATATTCCACGTTCTCATATACGTGTTTTACCTGTTTTACAAGTTTCTCATTCTGGATTGCACGCATCTCATCCAAAGAAGCACATTCAATCTCAGGCTGAAAATATTTTGCCATTTCTTTATCCTCCCATGGCCATCCGGATTAAATTTCATAAAATGATGGTCTTTTTACATAAAAAATTATAAATTCCTCAAAAAAGGTTGTCAATAAAAAGCTGTGATTATTCGCGTATCGTTGCATAAAATTTTTATAAAATTGACACTGTCTTTATTCAACACTATAATATTTTGTATATTGATTTTTGAAGCGATAGTATGCTCTTCAAAACATTTAAATTACAACAAAAAGGCAGGCCCAGACATGGCAAACATTATAGAAATTACAGATTTTCATACACCGGAACTGGATATTTATGCAAGATTATCCGAAGTACAATTAATGCGCCTTTATGAACCGAAGCCCGGACTTTTTATAGCAGAAAGTCCCAAGGTAATTGAACGCGCTTTGAACGCAGGCTATAGTCCCGTATCCATACTGGTAGAAACAAAGCACATTGAAGGCGAAGCCGCCCCTATCATTGCAAGGTGCGGTAATATCCCTGTTTACACTGCTGATTATGATGTCTTAGTGAATTTAACGGGGTTTGCACTAACCCGCGGTATGTTATGTGCAATGTATCGCCCTACGCTTCCCACCGTAGAAGAAATCTGTGCCATGGCCGGACGCATCGCAATTCTTGAAAATGTAGTTAACCCTACCAACGTAGGCGCAATCTTCCGCTCTGCCGCCGCACTTAATATGGACGCGGTGCTTTTAACCAAAGGATGCAGTGACCCCTTATACCGCCGTGCCCTTCGCGTCAGTATGGGAACGGTCTTCCAAGTTCCCTGGACATTTGTCGAAGATAAAAACAGCGCATGGCCCGAAGACGGCATACGCCGTTTAAAAAAATTAGGTTTTAAAACTGCCGCAATGGCGTTAGATGATAATTCCGTAAGCATTGATGATGTCGCTCTTATGGCCGAAGAAAAACTGGCCATTATACTTGGCACAGAAGGTGATGGTCTCGCCACTTCTACCATTGCTAACTGCGACTATACCGTTAAAATCCCTATGTCACACGACGTAGACTCCCTGAATGTTGCGGCCGCAAGCGCTGTAGCGTTCTGGCAGTTGGGAAAATAAATCATTCATTGTTTTGTCAATAAATAAGCATTTTAAAAGACCGAAGATAATCTTTTTTATCTCCGGTCTCTTTTATTTCATACACTTCTTTTGTATCGCTATCATTTATTACGTACTATTCTTTTATTCCGCTATCTTTTATTTCTTCGCTTTCTTATCTAACTTATTCCACAGTTTAAAAGTCATCGGCCATACTCCGCCGGCCACTGCCGTAATCAGAAAATAGCGGATTCCATCCGCAATAAAACTGCCGTTCAATAACGCATACAGCGGTTCTTTTAACCCGGACTTGATTGCAAGCAGAATCAAAAGCCCCGGCACTAATTTCAGTATCTGTACCCACCAAATACCCTTAGTTTCAAAATTCGTATAATAAATATCTATCTCATAAGAAAGCCATAAACCAACGATGCAGCCGAGAATTTTATAAGCGTTTTTTACACCGCTTTCGTAGTTATGGATATCAATGTCTGCAGGGAAAGGATACAACAATACAAATGCCAAGAATGCAATTGCAATAATAATCAACACGCCTAAAAAACAGCGCATATATTTCGGTCTCTCAAGTACTTTTCCGA
The DNA here is from genome assembly GCA_045590655.1 of Lachnospiraceae bacterium. GTDB lineage: Bacteria > Bacillota > Clostridia > Lachnospirales > Lachnospiraceae > UBA3766. The sequence continues at coordinate 65,181 of JAZNRI010000029.1, forward strand.
TGATGGGATATAATCCAAAAATCAACACCAACGCGATTACAATGGATACACCCACATCTGCCGGCGTATGTACACCGAGATACATTCTGGACAGCGGAACCAGGACGCACAAAAGAATACAACCGATGCGCACCCAAATGTTTTTACAAGCCCTTGCTACGCTTCCGTACATACCAACTGAAGTCTGCGTGTGTCCGCTTGGAAAAGAATAACCTGTAGCCTCAGCTCTCGCGCTCTCCACAATGGTAAAGTTTGGGTCTTTTACCCAAGGTCTTGGAACCCGGAACCAAAGCTTTAGAAACTGATTCGCAACCATCCCTATAAAACCTACGAAAAGAATATAATAGCCTTTCTTTTTATCAATACACCAAAAGAAAAGAAGTCCGACCAATATAAAAATAGTCTCTTCTCCCATATGGGTCACCGCAGAGAAAAAAGCATCTCCCACAGGCGTTCTTATACCTTCCAAAAATCTTAAGAATTCCATAAAAAAATTGATATTCTCCTTTTATTCTAATAATCTATTCAAGCCAATTTTTGTCCGCTTTCATCATAGCATTACCCATTATGAACATCAAGTTGATTTTTATGCAACACTTCTTTTTCACTTTCTGTACACATATAATACATATAATTGTTGTCTGTATATATAATGATTGACAGACAAATATTACCTACCTATAATATCCATATTGTATAATTTAAGGAGGCACTTATGGTTCTCTACTATTCCGCAACAGGAAATACCGAATATATTGCACAGGAAATTGCCCGCCGACTGGACGACGAATGCATCGACTTACTCTCCCGTATCAAAAATCACGACTACAGTAATCTGCATTCTGAAAAACCCTTTATTATATGCGCACCGGTTTATGTATGTGAAATGCCGCGTTTTATGAGTAAATATCTGAAAAAACAGACCTTTAGCGGTAACCGGAATGTTTATTTTATTTTTACCAGCGGTGGATACTGCGGCATCTCCGGTCAACTAGCCAAACGGATGTTCCGTAAGAAAAAAATGAAATATATGGGGCGCGCAGAATTTAAAATGCCCCGCAATTATGTGGCAAACGATTCCTATCCCATGCTTGCTAAAGAAGAGGTAGAAGAACGAATTACCAATTCTTATAAAATGATTGCTCCGGTAGTAGAAACCATTCAAAGCGGTAATAAATTAAAAGCGCGACATATCTTTCTTTTTGAGACCATTATTACCCTGCCTTTTAATCCGGTATGGTGCAAATATAAACTTCTTGCGAAAGATTTTTATTCAACAGATGCTTGTATCGGATGCGGAAAATGCGTAAAATTATGTCCCTTAAACAATATCACATTGAAAGACAAGGCCCCTGTTTGGGGAGATCACTGCACACACTGTATGGCTTGTATCGGTAACTGCCCCACACGCGCCATCGAATATGGTAAAATTACGCAGGAAAAGGAACAATATAATTTCGGTAAGTATAAATATGTAGTAGATGCTTTGTCGGAAGATACTTCAAAATAGTTATATATCACATATAAAAACACGATAAGTCGGTTAACCCAACTTATCGTGTTTCTTATCTTACCAGCCAAGTTCCATCAGCCAGTTATTTAACATTCTCTCACGGTCTTTCTCCTGAACGTCTTTTTCTTTCGGACTGTTATA
>JAZNRI010000030.1:0-31720 GCA_045590655.1 Lachnospiraceae bacterium
CTGAACGTAAGGGGGCTTCCAGCCGACGGCCTCCTCTCTCTGTACGAAACAAGCAATCTACTTAACACCTTCAATGCCTTTTTCTTTACTTCTAAATCCATATTTTAATGAAAGTTTGCCATTCTGTCAACTTGATTTTCCTTAAAAATCTAGGCTTTTTCGGCTTTTTTATCCGGTTCCCTGAAAAAAACATTAATCAGCGCACCCAAAAACAATATATTCATTGCAACAAAAAGCCAAAACATCGTAATAATAACCGTGGTCAGGCTTCCGTAAATCGAAAACGCCGGAAATATATTTAAATACAACGAAAACGCATAGGAAAACAGAGTCCAGGTCACACCGGTAAAAGCCGCGCCTCGCCACTGCGTATGCGGCTTCGTTCTTTTATTCGGCACCCACGCATAAAGGACGGCAATGGGAATCGCATAGAAAATCCATTCCACCAGGAATCGGAAATCCACCAGCACCTGATAAATTTTATCAATATGCATCCACAATACCAGATGATCCATAATCACATTTCCAAACACGAACAGGCCCAGTGAAACAACCATCAACACCAGCAAAATCACGGTATAAAGACAGGCTTCCAATCGCATCAGAACAAAGTTACGAGTTTCTCTTACACCATTAATGGAATTCAATCCCAAGGTAATCGCCTGCATTCCTTTGGACGCAGACCAGAGAAGCACAACCGCCGATACAGACAAAATCGCAACGTTTTTATCATATACTTCTGCAACAATCCCGGTGGTAAAAGTATCAAGGGAATCCGGCAGAATCTCCAATAAAACCTTCAGCACGCCCTCCTGGGTCAACGGTGTGTAAGGAATAATGGTAAACAACAACACGATAATCGGAATAATGGATAAAAATATGTAAAATGCTGCACTGGAAGCATAGGTTGTCACCTGGGCAGCCTTAAAAGCCTTGGTAAAACTTCTTATTTTGCTTACTGCAGTTTTACATGTTTCTTTCATCACATTCTCCTTTGCGTATTTTATAAATTTTATCCCTGAAACTATTTTACTTCCTTCAATTCCAGTCCGCTGTAAAACAGTCCTAAAATTTCTTCGCAGGTCATTCCGTTAAGTGCCGCCTGTTTCGCGCCGTTTTGTGACATACCTACACCATGACCGTAACCGCCGCCTGACAGCATAATTGTGCCAAGCGTATTGGAAAAATTCGTTTCAGGTTCTATGATAAAGTATGCACTGGGAAGCAGATTTGATACAGTAACGGCTGAACCGTCATTACGAATCACTTCCGAAACACCGTCTGATAACACATAGCGGATATTATACTCTCCGATTACAAGGTAGGTGTCTTTATCCGTCTCAATCAGTAATTCATCTGCCACACCACCGGGCAAACGTTTGACCACTTCTATATTGGTAATTGTTCCGACCTTGCCCACTTCTTGGTTTACATAACTATCACTTGTCTTATCATAAGTTAAAATCAAATCCGGCCTGGCCGCATATCTTGCAACCAAACGCTTCTCTATTTCTTCTGAAGAAATGGTGCCCTGATAAGTCCAGCGGTACCACTGTTCTTCATTTTCAAGAAAATCCGATGCATCCGACTTCATATACGCCCGGAAATTTGCTTCCTGCGCCAAGGCATCCGCCGTATATAAAATTCCCACGCCGGAATCTGTGCTGATTGCTTCCACCGCCTCCGGCTTAGCTACCGCAATGGGCGCAAAACTAACTTCGCGCTCATCTTTCTCTTCGTCAACCTTATATGCAACCGCAGGCACTTCGCCGTCTTCCCATTCCTTACCGCCGAAGTACTCCTTCCATACCGTTTCATTCGTCGTAAAGCCACAGGACGTTGAGAAGAAGTACGTAGGCACCGGCAAACCGTCTTTCACAAGAATCATACCTTCTGTTTCCCGTACCGCAAGATTAGTCGCTTCCGTCTCCTGAATATTATTATACACCTGATAATCCGTGCTGTCATTCATATGTGCATTTCTTGGCAAACCCGGCTCCCCAAGCACGTAATGATAGGCATAACTCCTTGCGCAAACCGCCTGTGCTTTTAATGCTTCCAAGGGATAAGTTGACAACATTTCACTGGGCACTACGGTTAAAAGATATTCTTCCATCGGTACAATATTAATTACGGTATATCCTTCTGCTTCTTTATAAATCTGGATTTTACCGTAATACGTAGGCGTTCCCTGGGCTCTCGTCAGGGAATGAAGGGTAATTGTACCTTCGCTGTCAAAAATAAGCGTTTCATTCTCTTTCAACTGAAAACTGTCCAGATTCACAATTTCCCACGCGTTATACTCTGCCAAAACAGTGCCGTCTTCTCCCAACAAGGTAAAATCTTCATCCGAAGAAATTTTCACCGTATCATGAATATCTTTGCTAAAGTCATCCGATTTAATCAGAACACGCAATTCCGGATTGTTTACCAATTCAATTTGCGGTGTTATGCCCTGCTCTTCTTCCTCTTCCGACACAGGCTCCGAAGTTTGCACCTCTTCCGTTCCATCTTCCGGCTGCTCCGACGCATTCTCGAAAGATGGCTCCGGCTTTTGTAACGCCACAATAAGAACAAAGGCAAAGCACACTATTATAATTATTATTTTAAAAATATTTTTCTTCATATTCCCCTTGTTCGTCCTAATTTGTACATTGTACTACCAAATTGTGAATTTTATTCTAAAAAACTTAAAGGCGACTCGCAATGAGTCGCCCCTTTTCTTTCAGTAACACCCAAAATGTCGGTTCCCGTATTTTGACTCCTAGCTATGGCTAGGTGGGCGACCGCAACTTTACTTCTGCCTTCCACTGAAATCTGATGAGGCCTGACATAGGCAAAGCAATATAGGAATCCCGTTTAAAGTTTTGTAGGTTCAAAATAACGAGAGTTCTCGAACATTTCAGGATACCTATATTATATGCGAAAACAGAAGAAAAATCAATCTGTATTAGCTATTTGGTGCTTGTAATTTTTTAGTAATTTTATTGAAAAATCAGTCTGATTCCTTATTAAACCAGACTGATTATTTCTTACAATTTAAATTTTAGTATACTTCAATATCTGTGCCACTAACTTTTGTCATTACATCATAGCCATCAATAGAGAACTCTATACTATATGCTCCTTCAGAATCTAGAGAATCACAAAGATCCTCGTAAGAATCATATCCCATCAATTCCTGCACTGTTAATGCAAAAGCACAGTCATCACTGTAGATATTATAGATATCATAGTAATATCCGTCGCCGTAATACTCGATAAATTCCAAAGATTCTTCATCCTGGCAGGAAGGATCATACAAAGCGGTGGTAATCGCAGTATTTGCAACATCACAAATCATAGTATCATTTGAAGTATCAACCTTGTCTGTATATTCTACTACCTGAGACCCCATAATACCTGCCATACTTAAAATAACAATAATTGTTACAAGTATAGAAAGTACTACACCGATGATACCCATAACCATACCTGCTGTACCTGTAGTCTTCTGGCTCTTCTTTCTTGCATTAGCACCTACAAAAATTGCCACAATACCGCAGATAAATGCAATCGGTCCAAGGCATCCGATCAAGGAAATAACACCGCAAATAGTTGCTGCAATTCCTTTGCCTTTATGTAACTCTTTCAAATTTGCCAAATCCTGCAATTCCTGGGAATTCATTGTTTGATTGTCCATTTTCATTCTCCTCTTTTACATAAAAATATTAATTTGCACTTGTTCCTATCACACAAACCAGTGTTATTCCGAACACCCTTATCATATCACATAATGATTCATTTTCAAGTATAAATTCAGTTCTTTTTCTATTCAAACCTATAAAGTTTCCTCTTTCAACCACTTCCGTTCCTCTTCCGTAAGAAGTGGCTCTATTTTTTCATACACAGCCTGCTGATACTCACACAACTGCGCCCATTCCTTCGGCTCCATTTGCGTTTTGTCAATCAGGCGCATATCCACGGGCACATATGTCAACGGATAAAAGCATAAAAAGGTTCCGTCACCGTTCTCACACGCTTCCTCACACAGAAGAATATTCTCCATTCGGATGCCGTATTTTCCTTCCAGATAAATGCCCGGCTCATCGGAAACAAGCATTCCCGGTTCAAACTCCGTAGTCCCCGCAATGCCGGTTCCGCGCATTCGGATTGCCTGGGGACCTTCGTGTACATTTAACATATATCCGATGCCATGCCCTGTACCGCACTTATAATCCATATAAGCTTCCCACATAGGTTTTCGCGCAAGAATATCCAAATTCATTCCGGTACAACCCTTCATAAAAACCGCATTTTGAAGCGCAAGCATTCCTCTTACCACTCTCGTAAAATCCTGCTTCATCTCCTCTGTAGGCTCGCCAATCACAACCGTTCTTGTCACATCTGTGGTTCCGCCATCATACTGTCCGCCGGAATCCAAAAGATATAAATTGCTCTCTTCTATGGTTTCACAAGTTTCTTCGGTTGTTTCATAATGCATCATTGCTGCATTTGGCCCAAAAGCCGAAATCGTGTTAAAAGACAGACCTCTGTTTTCGGGAATTTCACCACGCAACGCATCCATTTTACAGGCTGCATCATATTCCGTAATCGTGCCGGGTTCTTGCTTAGACAACCAATAAAGAAACTTACAAACCGCAGCACTGTCTTTTAAATAAGTGTCTTTGATTAACTTAATTTCCTTCTTGCTTTTTACAGCCTGTAAAAGGGCAACACCACAATCACCTTCCAAAACTTTGGCATTGTTTGCATTCAACACTCCATATGCTTTGGCGCTTAAGGACGCAGACTCGGTCATCACTTTTTTACCTGCCGCATAGAAAGCCAATTTCTCAGCAAAGCAATCATAGCTTTCAAGCAGGATATTATAACGATTCGCGTGTGCTTTTAATTCGTCCGACACTGCCTCATCTTTTACGAATAAAACAACTGCCTCATTTGTAACCAACGCATACGAAAATGCTACGGGATTGTAGGTAATATCTTCGCCCCTGATATTGAAAAGATACATATTGCTATCAAGCTTTGCCGACAAAAATACATCTGCCCGGGCTTTATTAAGCGCTTCTCTGATTGCCTGAATATTATTATCAACGCGTTTCCCCTGCAAAGAATCGGGTAAGACGCGGATTTTACCGCTTTGTGATATAAAATATTTCTCCTCAGCGCCGGTTTCTTTCAAAATCTCTCTTATCATTTTATCATCATAATAAAAGTCTGCCTTTTTACCGGCTTTCTCAAGCGTCTCTTTGATTTCGTCCATGGAACCTTTCATCATGCAACTGCCGTCACAACCAATGGTAATGGACTTGCCTTCACCCGCTTTGCCATATTGTGCCAAAAAATCACGCACCGACGGTACATCCTTATCCCCCATACGCATCAGCACGACATCACTGCCTGCAAGTTCCTTCTCCGCCTGGATAAAATATCTTCCGTCCGTCCAAAGGCAGGCATCTTTCCTTCCCACAAGAAGTGTTCCGTTGGAACCCGTAAAACCGCTGAAGGCACTACGCATTTTATAATAGTCGCATACGTACTCCGAGTGATGCGGGTCTACGTCACTGATGATGAAATAGTCTATGTTTAATTCTTTTATTTTCGTTTGTAATAAATTGATTCTTGTTTTATAGATGGTAGCCATAAATTGCTCCTTACACTTTTATTTATATACACTTACTAATGCCATATGTATTTTATCTTATACTCCAAATAATGCTATCAATTTTCTTTATACTTGATATACTTTGGTACTTTGGTAACATACGGTCAAATACTTCAATACATTCTTTTGCTTCATCTGTTTGCAAAAAATCTTCGTACCATTTTTCAATATCTGAATAGATTGCTATAGCATTCTCTAATCTCTCTCTTTTTGTTGCACCAACCAACTTAAAATTTAAATTTTGAATAACATAATGATCCCATATTGGTTTTTCAGGAATTATGGTTGCAAGCATCTTACTCGCAAATGATGGTTCTACATTTCCTGTCTTTTCATACAAGTACGTTAAAATACTTGCAAACGTAGGCTTTTTATTTTTAACATACTCAAAATAATCATAATATATTTTTCTCCAAGTCTGGTTTCTTCTAACTATATAGAATCCATTGAAAACTCTTTGAAATTTTTCATCAGTAGATATATTCGTTTTATTCAATTGCCCAATTAAAAATTGATATTTATTTAGTCCTATGCTTGAAGCTAATCGTTCTTGCAAAACTTCATTGGCATCAAATTTTAATTCCATAACCTATGCCTCACAAAAATGTTTATTATTAAGAGTTCAATTTGTTTTGATTTTCTCAATCTAAATGAATGCAGGAAGAATATTTTTATTCCATAAAGAACCGTTTGAAATCGTCGGCACTTAGCGAGTACAAATGCAATGCAGTACGAGTTTAGTGTCCGCTACGTTTTCAATCGAGCGAGAGCGCGTTCTGTTGGAATATAAAATAATTCTTCCTGCATCTTTTTTACATTTATACATCAAAACAAATTTGAACTCCTTCATTCTACCACAGAATGTGTACATTTTGTGTTGAAAATATTAACTTTTTGCATATTATGGAATTTTTACTTGTCATTGCGGTTTATCCCGTGATAATATATATTCGGTTACATTTTATGTAAACACTAGACAGACAAAGAAAGGTGGAAAGAAATGGAATACAACAAGTACTGCGAAATTACACCCGATATTATCCGTTTAGCGAATATGTGTGCTGAGAACGGTGTCATCGACTCCGAACTCTTTACAAAGTATGAAGTAAAACGTGGATTAAGAGATTTAAATGGTAAAGGCGTTCTTGCCGGACTTACCCATATATCTGACGTACGCGCAAACAAACTGGTAAACGGCGAACAGGTTCCCACCCCAGGCGAACTTTTTTATCGCGGATATAATGTAAAAGATTTGGTAAAAGGTTTTGCGGATCAGAATCGTTTCGGTTTTGAAGAAGTAGCTTATCTTCTTCTCTTCGACAAATTACCTGATGCAACAGAACTTGCTAACTTCAAAGAAATGCTGGCAGGATACCGTACATTGCCTACAAGCTTTGTACGTGACATTATTATGAAGGCTCCCAGCAAGGATATGATGAATACTTTGGCACGAAGCGTTTTAACCCTGTATTCTTATGACGACAGAGCAGACGATACTTCTCTTCCCAACGTATTAAGACAGTCCTTACAGTTGATTAGTATGTTCCCAATGCTCAGCATTTACGGATATCATGCATATAACCATTATCACGATGGCAAGAGTATGTATATACATAATCCTCAGCCTGAATTATCAACTGCAGAGAACATTCTTCATATGTTAAGACCGGACAGCAAATACACTGCCCTTGAAGCACAGTTACTTGATATTGCTCTGGTGCTTCATATGGAACATGGTGGCGGTAACAACTCAACTTTTACAACACATGTTGTAACCTCGACCTTAACCGATACCTACTCTGCTATCGCAGCAGCAATCGGCTCCTTAAAAGGTCCCCGTCACGGCGGTGCTAACATTAAGGTTGTTCAGATGTTTGAAGATATGAAGAAGGAAGTTAAGGACTGGAAGGATGAAGATGAAGTAAGCAACTACTTAAAGAAGCTCCTTCACAAAGAAGCGTTCGACCACGCAGGTTTAATCTACGGTGTAGGACATGCGATTTATTCCAAGTCCGATCCCCGTTCCGTTATTTTAAAACAGTACGTGGATGACCTTTCCGCAGAAAAAGGCCTTATGGCTGAGTTTGAACTCTACTCTCTCGTGGAACGTCTTGCTCCCGAAATCATCGCAGCAGAACGTAAAATGTACAAGGGCGTAAGTATTAACGTAGACTTCTATTCAGGATTTATCTACAATATGTTAGGACTTCCTCATGAACTCTACACTCCTATGTTTGCTATGGCAAGAATTGTCGGCTGGTCCGCACATCGCTTGGAAGAACTTGCAAACAACGGTAAAATCATTCGTCCTGCATACAAGCCGATTCATGATGATATGAAATACATTCCTTTATCAGACAGATAAAAACAATAATCAAGGGTGCTCATCTTTCGATGAACACCCTTTTTATTAATTCTAACAAGCTTTATCTCAATCTAAAACTATTCCTATTTTGTTCTTGCTTCCACCTGCTTAATGGCATAATCCAACTGAATACCGCTGCATTCATTCATTTGGTCCCAAGTATCAAGAATTCTCTGCACTACCTTCTCACCATTCTCTTCATTGGCATTCATAAGAAGCACAACATACTGGAAACTACTGTACTGCGTCGTTACATCGCCCTGGCGCAAAGATACGATAATTGCACGCTCCAACTCTTTCATTGCTTTCTGAAGCATCTCATGGGTAATACCCATACTCTTAATGTAATTCAAGGTAAATAACGCCATCTGTACCGTCTGACCGTTTCTTCCCAATCCTCTTGATACAAAGTGATAAATATGCTTAAAACCTTCATATTCAACACGATAAGCACCATCCGCCTCATTGCGTTCCGAAACAACCTGCTCCAGTTTCGCCATATCTACGGAACTGTCTTCTTTTTCCTCTACGGTTTCTTCAGGCTCCTCTTCCTTCTGGCTGAAGAAATGGTAATCATTTTTACCATTCTGTTTAACATAGTATAATGCCTTATCCGCCTTGGAATACAGACCGAAATAATCGTATGCATCCATAGGAACTTGCGAAACGCCCACAGACAAAGTAACCTCTTTCGTATTCCCGATTAACTCTGTCATTTCGGCATCCACCTGGTCAAAAAGCAACTGGCAGTATTCCCGGATTTCACCGTCCGTATAATCACCTTTTAACAATACCGCAAATTCATCGCCGCCGATTCTTGCCGCAATATCTCTGGGACCTACGCTGTTTCTTAAAATATTGCCGATGCGCTCCAACACCGCATCCCCCATAATATGACCGTGGGTATCGTTTATCTGCTTAAAATTATCGATATCCATAATCATAAAAACTGCTTTTTGTCCGTTTTCATCTAAATAACGCTCTACTTCATCTTCCAGATGCTTGCGATTCCAAAGTCCTGTCAAAACATCCTTTCGCGCGCTGATGGACAAGTTCTTACGTAAATCTTCAATCTGAAGAATTTTTTCAATTCTGCTAAGCATAACTTCAGGCTCAAAGGGTTTTAAGATAAAATCCATCGCACCCATTTTAAGACCTTTAATTTCACTCTCGCGCTGATCGTCTACAGTAAGAAATACAACAGGAATATTGGCGGTATTCGGATTGGCTTTGATGCGTTCCAAAGTCTGATATCCGTCCATTTCCGGCATTCTGATATCCAGCAAAATCAAATCCGGTTTGGCTTTCTCCAAAAACTGAATTGCCTGCCGGCCGGACTTGGCCATGGATAACTTATAATGCTCCTGTAAAACTTCCGCAGCGAGTTTTAAGTTTGTCGTCACATCATCTACAATCAGAATATGCTTTGCTTTTTCCATTTATTTTCTCCAAACTACAGGCCTAAGAATTTCTTTACCTGTGTCTTCATATCCTCTTTGTCACATACAGTATCATGTAACACATCTGCGGTTCTGATTTCTTCAATCGCATTGGGAACTTTCACATTTGCAATTTCAGAAAGTTTATCAATTAATTCAAAATCACTCTTATCGTCAATGGAACCAACAACTGCTTCCATAACGCTTCTTGTAAATTTGAAAGGACTTGCTGTAGATACAATAACCGTAGGCGTTTCATCTGCTGAAGCTTTGCGGTAATTCTCATAAACCGTAGATGCAACCGCAGTATGAGTATCCATAACATAACCGGTCTTTTCATAAACACGACGAATGGTCTCTGCCACTTCTGCTTCACTTGCAAAGCCGCCTTCGAAATCAGCCAAACGGCTCTTCATATCTTCTGTAATGGTATATTTACCGCTTGCAGACAAACTCTGCATCAATTCACGGTTCTTATCCGCATCACTGCCTGCAATCAAGTAAATCAAACGCTCCAAATTACTTGAAATCAAAATATCCATTGACGGTGAAGTTGTAAGGATAAAATCACGATTTCTGTCATAGCATCCGGTCTCAAAGAAATCGAATAAAACCTTATTTTCGTTAGATGCACAAATTAACTTCGCAATGGGCACACCAATCTGCTTTGCATAGTATCCTGCAAGAATATTACCGAAGTTACCTGTAGGAACCGTTACGTTAATGGGGTCGCCTGCTTTAATGCGTCCTTCTTTCACAAGTTTGGCATAAGCATATACGTAATAAACCACCTGCGGCACCAAACGTCCGATGTTGATGGAGTTGGCAGAGGAGAATACAAAACCTGCCTTAGCAAGTTCTTCTGCCATTTCCTTATCACCGAATATATTCTTAACACCGGTCTGAGCATCGTCAAAGTTACCGGTAATACCGATTACTTTAACATTTCCGCCCTTCTGGGTAACCATCTGTTTCTCCTGAATTGCAGATACACCGTTCTTCGGATAAAATACAACAATTCTTGTTCCTTCCACACCTGCAAAACCTGCCAAAGCAGCCTTACCTGTATCGCCTGAAGTCGCTGTAAGAATTACGATTTCCTGTTCTACGTTATTCTTCTTGGCAGCAGTTGTCATCAAATGGGGTAAAATAGACAATGCCATATCCTTAAATGCAATGGTTGCACCGTGGAACAATTCCAAATAATATGCCTTATCTACTTCTGCCAAAGGCGCGATTTCTTCCGTATCGAATTTCTCATCGTAGGCTCTTTCGATACAGCCTCTTAATTCTTCCTCCGTAAAATCGGTAAGGAATAATTTCATTACTTCATATGCAAGTTCTTTATAATTTAAGTTCGCACATTCCTCCAGACTGATTTCCAGTTTCGGAAAATGATCCGGCACAAAAAGACCTCCGTCCTGCGCAAGTCCCTTAATAATTGCTCCGGATGCACTTACACCTTCCTGTCCACCTCTTGAGCTTCTGTATTGTACGTTCATAGTTTCGACCTTTCTTTGCAGTCTCCAATCAACAGGCACACTACAACCAAATAACATTTTTCTTATAAGATTATATCACACTCCCTTTTTATATGCAAACCCAAAACCGACTTAAAACAGATATCCTTACATTACTTTTTATTTATAAAACTCGTGTCCGCCGTGGGTAACCACTTTATCCAGGGCACTATCAAACCACTTAACATTTTCACAATCCGCATGCTTCCTTGCCATAAAATACAGCGCGCCCTCCGAATAGTCTTCTCCCGTCAACGCCGCTTCCACGGCTTCTATGGTCTCTTCCTTCGGTTTTGCACTCTCATACCTGCCGTTAGCCACCGGCGAAAACTGTGCCACTCCGTCATTTTCTTGAAAAACCACTTCCTCCACCGTATCAGGAAAACTCTCACTCTCCAGGCGGTTTAAAACCACGTTTGCCACAAGAATTTTACCGATGCGGTCTTCCGTCCCGGCTTCCGCTTCCACAAGTTTGCAAAGAATCCATTTCTCTTCTTCACTGATAGCATTATATTCTTTTTCCACCGATTGCAAGGTCAGCATGGGCTGATTTCCGGATATAACGGCTTTATTTCGCACAACGGAAATACATTCTACATTACTCACATCCTCGCTTACTGTTTCATTCACACCTCTTCCGTAAAAGTTTCCCGCTGTAACCAACAGTTCCCGCTCTTTTACCGTTATAAAAGCAACCCCAAGGATTACGTTTACCATTAATAGCAGCATTGCATATTTTTTATACATATTGTCTCCGTTTCCGCAACTGTGATTATGTTGCCGGGCGCCTTCTGCCCCAAACGTATGAATCGCGATAAGCATTACGGCTTGTACTGCAAACACATATGTATCATTTTATGCAAAGAGAAATCAAAAAATTACCATTCGAGTAAAAGAGACAAAATATCCGTCGAAAATACACCGGAATTATGCTATGATAATAGTGTCATCTCTTGACGACAAATCACTCAGAAATAGGGATTATATGAAAAAACAGAATGCAGGGGTATCCATTGCCCGTAAAAAAGACAATTCCATATATTATCGTGCTTCCCTGACCCATAAAGGAAAGCACATAAGCCTCGGCAGTTTTGATTCAGAAGCCGATGCCCATCGTTGCTACCTTTTGGCCCGACACATTTTAGAAACCAACGACACACAAATTGATGATTATCCCGGGGCGCAAATTATGCAGTTTGAGAAATGGGTTATCTTACATAACCTGCGGGATAACGGCATTTATTTTCACACGCCCATTTACCTGCGCCCAAGCTTCTTTCTCTACTATTTGTCTGCCGACTGTATTTTAAAATTTGATAAGGACGATTTATTTTATTATTCTTCCCATAAAATTATGGCCCGCGGCAATCATCTCTTTGTTTCGGACTACGGAATGCAGGTAAATATCCTAAACCGCTACGGCATTATGAATTATGCCGTTCCCGGAAGGGATTATCATTTTATCAATAAGGACGAACACGACTTCCGCTATTCTAATATCAGCATTGTAAACCGATATCGCGGGGTCTTCGAACAGCCCGGCATACAGAAATCTACTTACACTACTCGCATCCACGTGAAAGGCAAGTTAAAAGTAGGTACTTACGCTACCGAAACCGAAGCTGCCATTGCTTACAACAAGGCAATCGACATTTTACGAAAAAACGGCATTCACAAGCAGTTCGTGCCTAACTTTATTGAAGATATTTCGCCAAAAGAATATGCGGAAATTTACTCCACTCTGGAAATAAATCCCCGCATACTAAATTATACATTATGAAATTATGTTAACCTATTTTATGGTATAATCAATAAAACAGATATTCAAGGGAACCTCGCCGGAAATTCCGTCCACGGTTCCTTTTTGCGTGTATTGCCACATATAGAAGCGATAAGGATAGTCCGGCAAATCTTCCGTCTGCTCCAATCTCACATCATAAGCAGAAAGCGCCGCATAATTAATATCCGCAAATAACCACGCTTTATCTCCGGAGAACATTGCATTATATCCTGCGGTTTCAATATCATCGATAAAAGCTTTGGTAATCTGGGTTTTATCTTCTTTGGTTAAAACATCAATTCTTGCAGTATCATTTACAATATGCTCCATCTCAAAAATCACGGGATAGCTGATGTCATAGTCCTGAAGATACTGCAACACAAAAGCAGCCTCTTCCTTGGCCTCATCTACAGTAATTGCCTGCGAGCTGAAAGATACGCCCACCTCAAGTCCTGCGTCGGTTGCACGCTTAATGTTGTCCTGGAAATAGTCGTCCAAGGTCAACTGTCCCGTGCTGTAACCACGGGAACCAAGCTTAATAATAACAAAGTCCACGCCGTCTTTCTTCACTTCATTATAATCAATGTAGCCCTGATACTTGGAAATATCAATTCCGAGATAAGACTCTTTATTTCCTTCCACATAATACGCCATACGGCCGTTGCCCATTACAAATCCCGTATCATCATATTCATTCTGGGGAAGATATTTGCTGATGCTGTACCACTGCTCTTTGCCGTCTGCAAAGGTTACCAAAGTTTTGGTTCCGCCCTCGCTGGGGTCGTCTTCGCTTGGTGTTTCCGAAACAATCTCTGATACCGTTTCGCTTTTCTCTTCTTCCACAGGATAATCATCCCAAATATCCAAATCATCCGATACCAGTGTACTGCCACTGATTACGGAACTTGCATCCTCCGAAGGCTTGATAACAACCTGACTCTGGCTTGGTTTATCATAAAACAATGCATCTCTATTCACAAATATAACGATTCCGAAAACAACCACAAGAAACAATCCCACACTAATTACGGCGGTTAACATAAAACTTGTCCCTTTTGCACTGCTTTCTTCTTCAAACTGATCGTCTAATCGCATTTTATTCTCCTAAAATAGCACCTGTGCATTTATGTTTATCTTAATAAATGTATACAGGATATAACAATACTTTTACTTACTTTATCATAATATAATTTCGATTTTTTCTCAACCGTGAAATTATTATCCTATGCACGGCACTTTTATAGTATAATATTGTCATCAGTAATGAAAGGCAGAACAGACTGCGTATGATATTTGATAAAAGAAACATACTTCGTGCAATATTTGTTAAAAAATTTGTGCCTTACAAAAAAATAATAGCCCTGCTGTTGCTCATCCCGGTTCTCTTCTCTGTCCCGGGCTGTCAAAAAAGCAGCCAGCCTGTGACTTATACCGATTATTATTTTAACACGGTCATCAGCCTGACTTTTTATTCTGCAGATGATTGTGCACTGGCAGAAGAATGTTTTGCCCTATGCGAGAAATATGAGAATCTGTTCAGTCGCACCGTGGAAGGCAGTGATATCTGGCGTATCAATCACAGCAATGGTGAACCGGTAAGCGTTTCCTCAGAAACCTATAACTTATTGGAACAGGCATTATATTATTGCGAATTGACAGAAGGTAAAATCGACATCACCGTAGCGCCCTTGATGGACTTATGGGATTTTACCGAAGCCACTGACGAAACAGCACCACCATCTTCTTCAGAAATCAACGCCCTGCTTGAACATGTGGATTACAGGCTTGTCGAACTTGGCGAGAATAATACTGTCACCTTAAAAGACCCTGATTCTGCCATTGATTTAGGCTTTATTGCCAAAGGTTTTATCGCTGATCAAATCAAAGAATTTCTCATATCGCAAGGCGTCACTTCCGCCCTGATCAATCTCGGCGGAAATGTATGTGCTATCGGGAACAAACCGGATGGTAGTGCCTATACGATAGGTATTCAACAGCCCTTTGCCGCTGCCGGTACGACTTCAGATGTTGTTCAGGTGACAAATTCTTCCGTGGTTACTTCCGGCACCTATGAACGATATTTTACTTATAAAAATGTTGTCTATCATCATATTCTTGATGCCACCACCGGATATCCCGTAGAGAATGAATTAACCGGTGTTACCATCATTTGTGACTCTTCTGCTACTGCCGATGCCTTAAGCACCACCTGCTTTGTTCTGGGCCCGGAAGATGCATTGAAATATATTGAAGCACTGGACAATACCGAATGTATTCTAATTGATGAGACCGGGCAACTAATATATTCTTATCAATAAAAAAGCTATGGTACTTTCTTTACTTGAATTAACTTCGAAGAAAATACCATAGCTTTTATTATTTTTATTTTTTTACAATGCACTTCTTCGGGCATTTCTCCGCACACACACCACAGGATACACACTTATCATAATCAATGCAGGCCAGAAAAGTATCTACACTTACAGCGCCCGCTTCGCAATTCTTCTTACACAAACCGCAACCGATACAACCGATGTCACATGACTTCTTCACTTCAGGTCCCTTTTCTTTGGAACTGCAGGCCACAAGATACTCTGCTTCGTAAGGTACCATCTCAATCAGTTCTCTCGGGCAGACCGCAATACATTTACCGCAGGCCTTACACTTCTCTTTCTCAACAACGGCAACTCCTTTTACCACATGAATTGCGTCAAAAGGACATACTCTTTCACAACTTCCGTATCCCTGACAGCCGAAATTACAGCTTTTGGGTCCCTGATTCGGCACAAAATTCAACATTTGGCAATCCTGCAAACCGGTATAATTGTAGTCCATATGGGTTTGCTCACAATCACCCTGACATTTTACAAAAGCAACCATTCTTCTCGTCGCATCTGCTTCTATACCCATAATGCGTCCAACCTCTTTGGCCACAGCTTCGCCACCCACGGGACAGGCATTTACGGGTGCCTTTCCCTTTAGAATGGCATGGGCCAAACCGCTGCAACCCGGATAACCGCAACCGCCGCAATTATTGCCCGGAAGGGCTTCTATAATTTTATCTTCCCTCTCATCTGTTTTTACCCGAAAAGCAATGGATGCAATGCCCAAAAATATTCCGATAAACAAGCCAATGCCGGCCACAACCGCCACCGCTGTTAAAATACCGATATAATTCATACACAGCCTCCTTTGCTTAAATCAAACCTGCAAAACCGCAGAATGCAATCGCCATAAGTCCCGCTGTCACAAGTACAATAGGCATTCCCTGAAAAGGCTTGGGAATATCATTAAATGCAATCTTCTCACGAATTCCTGCAAGAATAATAATTGCAATGGCAAATCCTACACTGGTAGCAAATCCGTTCACCACGCTTGTAAAAAGGTCGTACTCCAAATTAACATTTGTAATTGCTACACCAAGCACTGCGCAGTTGGTAGTAATCAAAGGTAAAAATACGCCTAATGCCTTATACAAACTCTTCATATACTTCTTCAAAAACAGTTCCACAAACTGCACCAACGCCGCAATTACCAAAATAAAAACTATGGTTTTTAAGAATGTAATCCCTAACGGTTCCAGTACAAACTCATATAAAAGTCCTGCCACCAAAGATGCCAGTGTAATAACAAAAATTACGGCACCGCCCATACCAGCAGCAGTTTTTACACTCTTTGATACGCCTAAAAAAGGACAGAGTCCAAGGAACTGGCTTAACACCACGTTAGAAACCAGAGAAGAACCCAGGGCTATCACGATTAATTGAACAATATAATCACTCATCCGCATTGTCCTCCTCTTCTCCTAATAATTCTTCCAGCTCCACAATATCAATTTCCTGAGTAGCTTCCAGAAGTGTCATTTTATGTTTCTTTTCCTTTTTAGGTTCTTCGGCAACCGTTTCAGCAGATACTTTTTCTTCTTTTGCGACATCAGTTAATTGCGTTGTAATATCTTTAACTACTGTTTCTTCACTCAGTTCAGCATCGCTTTCCGCTTCTTTTTCATCATCTTGCAAGTTTTCACTTTCTTCTAAAATCACTTCTTCATCAGCGGCCGGATACTTTGCACAACTGCTGTCTTTACAGTTCATACAGTCACTGTTGCAACCGGATTGAATTTTACTTACATCTTTACCGGCTTTTTTACCCTTTTCTTTGATGACATTCTGAATTGCTGTCAATATAGCCAGGATAAAAAATGCCCCCGGTGCCATTACCATAATACCCATAGGCGAGAAACTGCTGATTTCATCGGTTAAAAGGCGATTCCACAACTGCACCGCTTCTGAAGTACTGTTCGGATCTAACCATTGATTGATTAATCCTACAATCAAATCCGGCAATGAAGTCCCGTACAAATCCGGTCCGGAAATGCCAAATACGGTTCCCGCACCAAGGAATTCACGCACAAGACCAATCAAAGTAAGGGCCAGCGTAAAACCAAGTCCCATACCGATTCCGTCAAACAAGGACGGCATCATTTTATTTTTGGAGGCATAGCTTTCTGCACGGCCTAAAATAATACAGTTAACAACAATCAAACTGATATAAATGCCCAAGGACTCATGAAGTGCGGGAACATAAGCGTGCAACAGCAACTCCACCAAGGTTACAAAAGTCGCGATAATTACAATGTACGCAGGAATACGAACCTTATCGGGAATAATTTTACGCATGGCTGAAATTATCAAATTACTCAATGCAAGCACCACCATGGTAGAAAGACCCATACCGAGACCATTTATCGCAGATGTAGTTACCGCAAGGGTGGGACACATGCCAAGCATTAATACGAAAGTAGGGTTTTCTTTGATGATACCGTTATACAAACGTTCCATACACTGTTTCATGATGCATCCCCTCCTTCCTGCAAAAGAATATAGCACTCATAGGAAGCATTTACGCCTCCGGTAATAGCATCCGAAGTAATGGTCGCACTGGTAATGGCATCAATTTCATCAGGACCTACCGCACCGGTTTTAACCACCGTAAAATATCCCGCCTCCACATCACGAAACTGTGGCAATAATACGCTTTCCGCATTCATACCAAGTCCCGGTGTTTCTGCAATCTGAAGCAAAGACACGCCTTTTAGCCTGCCTTCTTTGGTAATACCTACATAAAAGGAAATTTCGCCGTTATATCCTTCTTTGGTTGTAACGCCTATTACGTAACCATAGAAGCTGTCTTCCGATATGATAGTGCTAAATCCTGCTGCGCTGTCTTCTGCCATATCCGAAACATTTTCATTCTCAATTAAAGCCGGCTCTAAATACGCACGATATACCTCATCAATGACAATATTTCCTTGGATTTTATCCTTAATAGCTGTATTTAACTGTTTTATTTCTTCTTCACTACAGGCTTCAAATGTAAGTTCAACCACCTGCGCCAATTCACCGTCTTCATTAACCTCATAAAAGACCTCACCGCAGGCAGATGCTTTTTTATCAGCCTCGTATTGTGCTATCGGTTCTTTGGTCAACTCATTTACAAAGCCAAGCAAAGCACCTGCAACCAAAGTAATTACAAAAAGAATCAGAGTATCCTTAATCAATGTTTTCATACTGCTTCCCCTCCTTTACCAAAGGCTTTGGGGAAGGTAATCTTCTCAATCAGCGGAACCAAAAGATTTCCGATGATAATTGCATAAGATACACCTTCTGCGCCGGGACCGAACAAACGGAAGATCCCTGTTAACACGCCAAGTAAAATTCCGTATATGTACTGCCCTTTCTTTGTAATCGGTCTTGTAGCATAATCCGTTGCCATAAAAAAGGCACCAAGCATCAATCCGCCACCGGCTAAATGCGCGCAGATAAAAGACACATCAAATCCGTGTCCGCCAAAAAACGTAATAAAAAGTGCAAAACTTACAATATACATCGCAGGAATTTTTAAATCGATAATTCCCAATGCAATCAAAAAGCAAGCACCCAAAACAATGGCAATCATGGAAGTCTCGCCAATGGTTCCGCCGGTTCTTCCTATTACCATATCCAATATATTTACACTCTCGCCGGCCTTCATTGTGGCAAGGGGCGTTGCACTCGTATATGTATCACAGGTAAAATCCGTCATATATCGCGCAAAAGATATCATCAAGAAACATCTTGCGCCCAATGCGGGATTCATAAAATTCTGGCCCAATCCGCCAAACAACATTTTAACCACTACAATTGCAAAAACCGCACCTACAGCTGCCATCCACAAAGGAAAATGCGGCGGCAGATTCAACGACAGTAAAAGCCCCGTTACCACGGCACTCATATCTTTAATTGTTGTAGGTTTTTTACAAATTTTACAAAAAATATGTTCTGATAAAACCGCAGTTGCTACTGTAACCACAATTACAACCGCTGCATACCAACCAAAATTCCATACACCGAAAAGCGTTGCCGGCATCAGGGCAATCACAACGGATAACATAATATTATCTGTGCTGTCCTTTGAACGGATATGAGGGTTGGATGATACTTCCATTCTCTCTTTCATGCCCTTCCTCCTATTTCTTCTTTCTGTCAGCAAGAATCATACGTCTCATGGACTTAATAGACTGGGTCAAGTGGCGTTTTGCCGGACATATATAACTGCAGCAACCACACTCACAACATTCCATACCATTGAGTTTCTCAAACTCTTTCTTCTCGCCCCGGTCTGCCAAAACCGCCAACCGGCTGGGCACTACACGCCCGGGGCAAACCTCTACACAACGTCCGCAATTGATACAGGCCGTCTGTTTCGCCGTTGACACATCATCTTCGCTTAAACATAAAAGTGCTGAGGAAGTCTTAGTCGCAGGCACATTAACATCAAACAGGGCAAATCCCATCATAGGGCCGCCGGAAATGATTTTCTTGGGTTCCTTAATAAAACCGCCGGCTTCCTCAATCAGTTCGCCATAGGAAGTACCGATGCAAACCATATAATTCTGGGGATTTCTGATGCAATCTCCCGTCACTGTTACAATGCGGTGCATCACAGGCTTTCCTTCTTTTACCGCGTGATAAATTGCTACAACAGTATCCACATTATTTACAATACAGCCCGCGTCTGCCGGTAGCTTAGACGAATTGATTGCCCGGCCCGTCACCGCGTAAATCAAGTGTCGCTCTGAACCCTGGGGATACTTAGTATTTAACGGCGATACCGAAATACGGTCATCATCCTTGGTAAGCTTCTTTAAAAGTTTAATACAATCGGGTTTATTGTCTTCTACGGCAAGAATACCTCTCGCTTTGTCAAACAAGCGAAGAATAATCCGCAAACCTTCTACAAGTTTCTCCGGCTCTTCCACCATTCTGCGGTAGTCGCTGGTGAGGTAAGGCTCACACTCCGCACAATTGATAATCACATAATCAATATCTTCCGGATTCTTCGGTGTCAGTTTCACGTGGGTAGGGAATCCTGCGCCTCCCATACCTACTACGCCCGCCTCTCTGATTAAATTTAAAATATCTTCTTTTAAAAGGACCTCTATGGGCTTGGGTTGCTGAAAAATAACTTCTTTGTACTCATTGTCATTCTCAATTACAATCGACATAACGCCATCGCCTGTAACAACCCTTCTGGGCTCGATTGCCTTAACCGTGCCGGAAACCGTGGCATAAATGGGCGCAGAAATAAACCCATCCGCTTCGGCGATTTTTTGTCCTACCAATACATAGTCACCCTTTTGTACGATGGGTTTGGCAGGTGCTCCTATATGCTGGGATAAGGGATATACCAAATCCCCCTTCGGCAAGTATTCTTTCATCGGTTTGTCCTTGGAAAGGTCTTTGCCGTCATAGGGATGTATTCCGCCTGTAAAAGTAAATTTAACCATACTTATTCCTCTTACTTTATTATTCTCACATGTTTCTCTTAATTTATTGTTTATATATATTTCTCTCGATTTGACTTCCTACGGAAGTTTACTTTTTATATAGTCAAAAATAAGATTTGCCAACCTTATTTATCAAAATTCTTCCTACTTATAAATGTACTATATTTCGCAAAAAAATACTACTTTATTTTAGGATTTCGTGGTATAATGTAAGCAGTATATTTTTTCAGGATTTGCAGTCCACTTTTCGCTTTAACCGGGACTCCAGATTCAAAAATACTAATTGTATTGTAAGGGTGATGAAATATGAAAACGATTGTAAAAGATCTTGGCAGTAAAAAACCAACTTATCCTATCGAGAACCTGGCCAAATTGGAAGAAATTCTTTTTCTTGATATCGAGACCACAGGTTTTACCGCACAAAACTCAAATCTATATTTGATCGGTTGTGCTTACTATAAAGAAAACGAATGGCATACCATCCAATGGCTTGCCGAGAATTATGATGAAGAAACGGTTGTTTTACAGGCATTCCTTGAATTCTGCTTAGGATATACTTTCCTGATTCACTTTAACGGTAATCGCTTTGATATCCCCTATTTGCAGCAGAAATGCAGTATGTACAATATTCCTTTTTTGTTTGATGTATATAAAGGCGTCGACTTATATAAACGTATCAAGCCTTATAAGAGTTTTCTTAAATTAAATGACTTAAAGCAGAAAACTTTGGAACAGTTCCTTGGCATCGAAAGAGACGATAAATTCTCCGGCGGCGAACTAATCAACTACTACCATGATTATGTTTGTTCGCACAGCGAAGAATTGATGAATGCCATTCTTTTACATAATCAGGAAGATGTAGAAGGTATGTTAGACTTAACTGCCATTCTTGCATTCTCAGACTTGTTTAACTTGCCCTTGCGCGTTATGAAGGTTCAAGCAAATTACTATAACGATTACGAAAATAAGAAGCGTCAGGAACTTGTATTGAACTTACGCTTTATGACTCCGCTTCCTGTGCCTGTATCTTATGCTTCTATGGGATGCTATTTTACCGGAAACGAAATGAATGGTATTATTAAGGTTCCTCTTTACGAAGAAGAAATGAAGTACTTCTACTCTAACTACAGAGACTACTATTATCTTCCCGAAGAAGACATCGCCATTCACAAATCAGTGGCAAGCTTTGTTGATAAAGATCACCGCGAACAGGCAACTGCGGCCAACTGCTACACAAGAAAACAGGCTTCTTACCTACCTCAGTGGGAAATGTTGTTTACACCGTTCTACAAGCGCGGATATCGCGAAAGAGATATGTTCTTTGAATTAACAGATGAGTTTAAGACAAGCCGTGCTTCTTTTAACCAGTATGCGGAGCATATTTTACAGACAATGTTAATGTCGGACTTTGTATAGAAACAGTAAGTTTCTTTTATATTAAATAAGTCTAATTCATCCCTACCTTATCGGGCAACCGGTAAAGTAGGGATTTATATTTATCAAAATCAAAAAGCACTTCCGGGTAAACCGAAAGTGCTCTATTCTTAATTCATAGGTTTTGAGAAGAAGAAGGATGCTTTTCTTTCATATCCAACTTCTTTGTAATTCATCATCTGCTCCGTACTACCTAAAAACAGGATTCCGCCGGGTGCCAATGAATTATAGTACTTGCGGAAAATATCTTCCTTGGCTTCCTCTGTAAAATAAATCAATACATTTCTGCATACGATTAAATTCACATTGGTGGGATAAGCATCTCTTAACAAATTATGTTCTTTAAACTCAACCCTGGCCTTAATCTCATCTGCAATTCGATAAGAAGAACCAACCTTTGTAAAATATTTCGCTTTCAAATCAGCAGGTACACCTGCAATGCTCTTCTCTGCATAAATGCCGTTCTTTGCTGCAGCAAGCACCTGTTTATCAATGTCAGTTGCATAAATCTTAATCTTAGATAATGGAACGTGTCTGGATAACGCCATAACCAATGAATACGGTTCATCACCTGTAGAACAAGCCGCGCTCCAAATCGTTAACTGCTGTCCGAATTTGTTAATCAACTCCGGAAATACATCTTTATCTAAAATCTGCCACTGATCAGGATTACGATAAAATTCGGACACATTGATTGTCAGATAATTTACAAACTCTTCCAACAAAGCCGCATCAGTCTTTAATTTTCCAAGAAAGGCATCATAGCCATCCAAGCTGTGTCTGCTGATCAACGTATCGATTCTTCGCTTCATCTGCTTCTCTTTATAGCAGTTCAAATCAATCTTTGTTAACGCAAGCACCTGCTTCTTGAAATATTCGTAATCATATACCATTTTGGAAACTTCCTTAAATCTTATTCTTCTGCGGGAGCTTCTTCAGCAACTGCAACTTCTTCTGCTTCATCAGCATCGGGAAGAAGTGCCTTCACGCTTAAACTAATCTTCTGGTTTTCAGCATTGAAATCAACAACCTTAGCTGTTACTTCATCGCCAATCTTTAATGCATCTGCAGGTTTCTCAATGTGTTCCTTAGAAATCTGTGATACATGAAGAAGTGCATCAACACCAGCTTCCAACTCAACAAACGCACCGAATTCCGTCATTCTTGCAACCTTACCGGTTACTGTATTGCCTACAGCATATTTTTCAGCTGCATCCTTCCAAGGATTTGCATCATCAAACTTAGTGCTTAACGCAATCTTGGTTCCGTTGATTTCTTTAATCATAACCTTAACAACATCGCCGGTCTTGAATAATTTCTTAGGATGTTCGATTCTTCCCCAACTCATTTCTGAAATGTGAAGTAATCCGTCAACACCGCCTAAATCGATAAATGCGCCGAAATCTGTTACGTTCTTAACAGTACCTTCGATTACATCGCCTTCTTTTACCTTAGAAAGAAGTTCTTCCTGTGCCTTTGCCTTCTGTGCAACGATAAGCTGCTTGCGGTCACCGATGTATCTTCTCTTCTTAGGATTGTATTCCGTAACAACGAACTGGATTTCCTGATCAGCATACTTGCTTAAATCCTTTTCGTATACGTCTGATACCAAACTTGCAGGAATAAAAATTCTTACTTCGTCAACAACAACTGATAAACCACCGTTTAAAAGCTGTGCAACCTTAGCTGTAAGTACTTCCTGATTGTTAAATGCTTCTTCAATTCTCTTGCTACCCCTGTCAGCAACCAGTCTCTTGTATGTAAGAGCAACCTGTCCGTCACCATCGTTAACCTTAACGACTTTGACATCAAGCTTGTCCCCCACCTTAACTGCTTCTGTCAAATCAATTGTTGAATCATTGGTATATTCAGACTTAGGTAAAATACCGTCGGACTTGTAGCCGATGTTGAGAATAATCTCATCGGGCTTAACGTCGATAACTGTACCTTCAACTACCTCTCCTGTATGAATAGTTTTTAATGATTCCTCAAGCATTTGTTCAAAAGTTAATTCTGACATAATTTTGAACCTCCTCAATAATTTTATTTGGGGTTGATGCCCCTGCTGTAATTCCCACTAGTTCCACAGATTTAGGTAAGTCTAAATGCAAGTCCTCCAGTGTCTGAATAAAGTGAGTATTCTCACACTCCTTCGCACATATTTCATATAGCTTACGTGAGTTTGAACTATGAGCCCCACCAATGACAATCATTACGTCAGCTTCATCCGCAATTTCACAGGCTTCTTTCTGTCGTACTTCTGTCGCATTGCAAATAGTATTCGCAACACTAACATCATACCCTTTTTTTGTAAAAATTTCAACTAATTCTTGAAATTTCCTATAATTAAATGTCGTTTGTGAGACAATACATACTTTTTTATCACTTTCAATTGTAATTTTTTCTGCCTGTTCGTGAGATTCCACCACAATTGCAGGGGTCGAAGCCCATCCGCGAATGCCTTCTACTTCCGGATGACCTTCATTACCGATAATGATAATTTGCTTGCCTTCAGCGCTTTCTTTTTCCACAATGGAATGAATTCTTTTTACAAAGGGGCAGGTAGCATCTTCGTACTCCAAACCATTCTCTTCAATGATGCGGTAAATGTCCTTTGCCACACCATGAGAACGGATAATCACCGTACCTTCTTTGAGATTACGTAGTTCCTCTTCATTCTCAATGACGCAAACGCCCTTACTCGCCAAATCTTTTACTACTTCTTCGTTATGAATAATCGGCCCGTAAGTATATATTTTTTTGCCTGTTTCAATCTGCTCGTAAACCTTATCTACCGCACGTTTTACACCAAAGCAAAAACCTGCGGATTTAGCCAGTTTTACTTCCATTTTCAGTTCCTCTTTTACATTTTTTAATACAATTTCGACAAAACAGCCGTCCTACTGTTTGGAACGGATCAAATCAATAATTGTATTCTTTACTTCTTCAATCCCCATGTCGGAAGTATCAAGAAATACCGCATCTTGCGCCTGTTTCAAAGGGGCAATTTCACGGTTCATATCACGTTCATCACGCTCCGCGATATCCTTCTCGATTTCTTTTAAATTACATTCCAAGCCCTTGGCAATCAACTCGTTATAACGGCGTTTTGCTCTTACTTCGATGCTTGCGGTTAAATAAATTTTCACCTGGGCATTAGGTAAAATATTCGTTCCGATATCACGACCATCCATAATCACATCATTGTTTGCAGCCAAATCTCTCTGCAAATCAAGAAGCTGTGCTCTCACATCCGGATTGGTAGAACTTGCAGAAGCCATATTTCCCACTTCTTCGGTTCTGATATAAGGATTCACGTCTTCTCCGTTTAAAAGCACTACCTGTTTACCATCCACATACTGAATGGAAACCTGCGCCTCCTTACATTTTTCTGAAATTTTAGCACTTTCATCCGCCTTAATTCCGTTACGGATTAAATATAAAGCAATGGCACGATACATTGCACCTGTATCCACATAAATAAAATTCAACTCTGCCGCCACGCTTTTGGCAATAGTGCTCTTTCCTGCACCTGCAGGTCCGTCAATTGCTACATTAAAAGCCATTCCAACTTCCCCCTTGTTTTATAAATTCGCTTTTGCATAAAATTCTTTGATTTCTTCCTGAATATCAACCGAAATTTCCTGCACAATTTCAGCATTGGGTTTCGCAGTATAATAACCCTGAATCAAATCTACGCCCAGTGCAATCACGGTTTCCATCTCTTTTGTTGTTTCTACACCTTCTGCCAATGCCTTAAAATTGTTTTCATGTGCAAAACTGATGATACTCTTTACAAAATGCTGCTTCTGCTGATTTTCATCAATACCGCTTAAAAGCATACGGTCGATTTTTACATAATTCGGTGCATATCTTAAAAGATTGATAATGTTGGAATATCCGGTACCATAATCGTCAACAGCAGTCTCAACACCGATAGTATGGAAACTTTCTTTCATACGCTCTAATGCAATGTCATCCGCTTCCGACTGTTCTGTAAGTTCCACTACTACAGATGAACTGAATTTACGCAATTTTACAGCTAAATGCTCCGCATCAACGCCTTCCAATTGTTCACCGGGAATACTGTTGATAAACACTTTCTTACCGTCAAACAGGGCTTTATTATTCTCGATACAATTAATTACGTTAAAGAAAGTTGCTTTCTCTACATCATAAAGACGGCCTAAATGCTCTGCATACTTAATAACCTGTACCGGCGAAACCCTGGGTTCCACATCCGTACGCATCAGCGCCTCATACGCATATATACTACCATCTTTAGCGTTTACAATGGGCTGGAAATGATAGGTAAATAAGTTATGATCCAAAATATTACCGACAACCTTAGCTTCATTCAGTTCTTCTTCTGACAACTTCTTGCCAATACGCATCTGAAGTGCCTTCGCCTTATTACCGTTTTTACGGCTCACGGCAATATTCATCAAATTCTCCAAATCAGGCCAGCTTGCCACGTATCCTGTCTTAGCACCCGCATTAATCTCAATATGGGCAACCGCATCCGGACTTGCATTGTAGGTAAACAACGCTTCCAAAAGCCTCTCACTGATGCGACGTGTCATATCGGAATTATCTTCCGGCGAAATTTGGGCAACCACAAACTCATCATTACCCAAACGGCAGCACATAGCACCTTCACCAGCATTTTCTTTTAACATTCTTGCCAGTTCAATCAGTACCTTGTCACCGGCTTCACGTCCCTTTTTCGCATTGATTTCACCGATATCACAAACATCAATTGCCAAAACACCGACATACTGATGGGTAGACTTAACACGCTCAATCATAGGTTTTGCATGTTTTACCAAACCGTTGTAGTCAAATACGCCGGTCAAAGAGTCCATAATCTTCTGTTCTTCAATAATCTGATTCTGGGCGCGAAGTGCCGCAATTCTGCGGTAATACTCCAATCCCAACATCACATTTCGAAGCCACATATAATAGTTTTCGCCATAGGTTTTTACTTCATTACCATAACTGATTACGGCATAACCAAAGCAAATATCTTCAAAATACAACGGTGTAAAAATATATGCTTTCGGTACTTCGCTCTCTTTATACATATGGGGAAGCATTTCCTTGGCCTCAAACACTTCCGTAAAATTCAACTGGTCTTCACCTTTACCGGAAGGACCGCACTTTAAGACCGGAATAATCTGGTCGGCATAACCATTTTTAATCAGGTTGCTGTCATCCTTCTTCGTATTATCCCAGGAAGCATTCAAACAAATATGAAAACTGTCAAATTCACGAATCTGATACGTATATGTTTGAATGGTATCCATTAAACCGCGGAAATTATTGCGGGATAACATATCTTCCAACAAATAATCCACGTTTGTATGTAAAATTCCCTTTGTTGCATGAATCGGCCATACGGCACGAACAGGTGCTACCGGAATGACGCTGTCATTCTCACATCCGCAACTGCTTCCTACGAAAAATTCATACTCCGGATTAAATTCGGGCAATTCTTTTTGATTCAACATTGCATTAATACAATCAGCCGCATAAATACCGAATTCCCAAGACGGTGTATACACGGAAGTAATCGGTTGCGGGCTAGTTCTTCCTTCTTCCGTACAACCATATCCCGTTACTGCCACATCTTCCGGCACACGATATCCTTTACGAGTCAAACCGTCCGCCACACCGATTGCCATATAATCATTGGCACAGGCAATGGCTCTGGGCATTTTACCTCTCTTCTCATACAGGCGCTCCACCGCCTTCACACCACTGTCGTACCAGTAATCACCATACATAACATAATCCTCTTCAACGGTCAGATTATGCTGGTTCATACAGTCAATATAGGCACGTAAACGCTCTGTAGAATGGGCATGCCACTTTGTACCGGTAAGAAAAGCAATATCCGTGATACCATGTTTCTCAATCAAATGCGAAACCAACTGTATAATTGGTGTGTAATGATTAATGCGTATAGTTGGGAAATTCTTGCTTGTTTTATCCACGCAAAGAACAACACCCTTATAAGATGCCTTCAACTGCTTCTCAATATTATAAAGCACCCCCGGCGTCTGTATGGTATCGCCCATAATCACTACCGCATCAAAAGCATCAAATTGAATCAATTTAAAAATATTGGATTCCCCGACTTCACGCGGTTTGGATTCCTGAATTTTATGATACATGGCAAAAATACAGACATCGTAATCATACGAAAAAGCCTGCTTCATAAAGCCGGTCATAAAATTCTTCTGGTTGTCTTCTCCCGGTTGCCCCAATAATAAGGCAATTCGCTTTCTTTGTTTCATAACACTACCCCTATTATTCCGCACAATCTCCCGCCAAATAACCGGTTGACCATGCTATCTGCAGGTTGTATCCGCCCGTATGCGCATCCAAATTTAACAGTTCGCCTGCAATATATAGTCCCTTGATTCTTTTACATTCCATAGTGGACGGATTAACTTCCTTCAAGTCTACACCGCCGCTTGTAATAATTGCTTCCGCAAAACCGCGGGTTCCCGTTACCGTAAGGCTTAATGCCTTCGTGGTTCGCACCAACCGCTCTCTTTCTTCCCTGGTTATCGAATGTGCCGGTTTGGATTCATCCACATCAGCCAATTCCGGTATCATAGATGCCAAACTGGAAGGATAAAGTGCCGGTAAAATATTTTTTAATTGTTTGTTATGTCCTTCTTCAAACTCTTTTAAAAAGCGCTTATCCAGCTGTTCTTCCGTCAATGCCGGCTTTAAATCTATAGTTAACATAACATCATTGTAATTCTTCTTTTGCGCAAGCACACTGCTGGCTGTCAGAATCAACGGACCGCTGACTCCAAAATGTGTAAAAAGCAATTCACCCATCTGCGAAAATACTTTTTTACCATCAACAAATAACGTAGCGGTCACATTTTTCAGTGCAAGGCCCTGTAACTGTCCGCACCACTTTTCTTTGACCTCAAAAGGCACTAAAGATGGCTTTAACTCTGTTACCTTAAGACCTAAATCCTTAGCGAATTTATGGCCGTCTCCCGTTGATCCTGTAGACGGATAAGACACACCGCCGGTTGCAAGGATTACCGCGTCGTACCACTCCTTCTTACCTGTCGCGGTAAGCACTCCTGTAATCTTCTGTTCGTACTTGTTTTTCTTTTTCACTTTTTTACTTGTTACAGTTTCCCAATATTCTGCGTCTGTATTTCGGGCTTCCGCCAATACATCCGAAGAATCCGACGCTGTAATATCTTCTGTATATTCTTCCGCCAGCAATCCCTTAATTACTGTATTGTAGCGAATCTCACAGCCTAATTTTTCAAGGGTCTGGCGCAAGGCTTTAATCACATCCGAAGAATGGTCTGAAATCGGAAATACACGATTCCCGCGCTCGGTCTTCAGTGGGCAACCGGCCTTTTCAATCAATTCCATTACCCTTCGGTTATCAAATCCATAAAAGGCACTGTAAAAGAATTTCGCATTTCCCGTAACATGTTCAAAAAACTCTTCTGCATCGCAGGCATTGGTTACATTACATCTTCCCTTTCCTGTTATGTAAACCTTTTTGCCTAATTTTTCATTCTTTTCATATAAGTTGACATCATGTCCGCGCTCTGAAGCCCGAATTGCCGCAATCATACCTGCGGCGCCGCCACCGATTACTGCTATCTTACTCATTCTATTCCTCTTTGATAATCGGATCTTCACCGATAAAATCAATTTCGTCGTTTAAATATACCTGATACGTATTCCAGGTCTGTTCCAAGGTCTTTAAATGCTTCTGGATTTCTTTGGGTTTCTTCATACAAATCGCCGTCAGCAGCGCATTAATAAGGCTCATAGGCGCCACCATGGAATCAATAAAAGTAGATGAATCCGTCGCTGCAAACAAATTGCAGGTAGAATACATTTTCATCGGCGAATGTTCGTTATCCGTAATGGCAATTACCGTTGCTTTCCTGTCATTTGCAAACTCCATTGCCTTTAAAGTACGCATAGAATATCTGGGAAAACCAATGCCGATAAACAAATCATCTTTACCGATTCGAATCATCTGTTCAAAAAATTCAGTTGTACTACTGGTTGTTAAAAGTGTTACATTGCCACGAATCATCTGCAAATAAAATGCCAGAAAATGCGCCACAGGCTCACTGTTTCGAAGTCCCATTACATATATGTTTTTCGCTGAAAGAATCATATCCACAGCCATATCAAAAGACGTCACATCCACACGTTCAATGGTATCGTTAATCTTCTGCATATCAGCAGCCAATACTTTCTGCACCAACTCCGATTCCGAAGATTTCGATGCAATTTGCACCGGACCTCCGGTCTGTTCCAACTGCCCTTGCAACCAATCACTTAATGCCTTATGGAACTCCGGAAATCCTTCGTATCCTAAAGCCGATGCAAAGCGAACCACTGTTGATTCACTGACACCGGTTTCCTTGGCAAGTGTAGCCGCATTCATAAAAGCCGCCTGTTGCGTATGCACTGCTATATATTCCGCAATGGCCTTATATCCTTTACTTCTCATTGTTTTTGCGCCAAGAATTTTGTCCATTACGTTTGCTTCCATAATTTTGCATTTCCTTCCTTTGTGTTGGTTGGTTGACATAATGTTTTTGTTTCAATTTCTTCAAGAAATCATCCGTTCCATCATCATAAAAGGCATATAATTCACACAATTTTACACTACTACATAGTATACCATATTTTGCCTGAATTAAAAAGGCAAATATATAAAACAATCTTACAAAATATTATAAATATTGTACTCTTTTTGCCAAAGAAAAAAATAAATATAAAAAACCCTTTTACCAAGATATTTCACCTTGATAAAAGGGTTTCATTTGTTACTTTAATTATACAGGATATGCACCATTCTTGGTATCAGCCTGAGCGAGATCAACCTTCTCCTGCTGTGCAAGACGATACTTAAAGAAGTCAACAGCAACCTGAGGGAATAATGCGTATGATAATACGTCTTCATCCTGCTGTTTCCATTCCTTCATTTCTGCTTCAATCTTATCTAATTCGTTAGGAAGCAAATCTGCGGGACGGCAGGTGATGATTTCTTCACCGGGGATAACCTTATCCTGAACTTCTTTGTTGAAAGGCTTAACGGTCTGACCATATTCACCACGAAGAACAGCCTTGGTTTCCTTTGTAGCCATCTTATATCTTTCACCCATAAGCACGTTAAATACAGCCTGTGTACCAACAATCTGTGAAGAAGGTGTAACCAAAGGAGGCTCACCTAAGTCTTTACGAACTTCAGGGATTTCTTTTAATACATCATAGTACTTATCTTCTGCATTCTGCTCTTTTAACTGGCTAACCATGTTAGAAAGCATACCGCCGGGTACCTGATACAACAATGTCTTAATATCAACACCCATAACCTTAGGATTGAGAAGTCCGTTTGCAAGGCACTCATCTCTGTAAGGTCTGAAGTAATCAGCGATTTCAGCAAGTAAGTTCTGGTCAAATCCGGTATCGTACTCGGTACCCTTGAAGGTTTCAACCATAACTTCGGTTGCAGGCTGGGAAGTACCAAGAGCGAAAGGACTCATTGCGGTATCGATTACGTCAACACCAGCTTCAACAGCCTTGAGGTAGGTCATACTAGCAACACCTGAGGTGTAGTGAGTATGTAACTGGATAGGAAGCTTGGTCTGGCTCTTCATAGCGGTAACGAG
>JAZNRI010000031.1:0-3904 GCA_045590655.1 Lachnospiraceae bacterium
TAGATGCCTAAGCATCCACTCACGATAGCAAAAACCGCTATCATTTTTTTCAAAGAAAGGGGGCAATGCCTATTGTAAGAAATTCATTTATACAGATGTCAAAACTGCCAAATGTGAAAGGCAGAATCAGCTATATATCGAGCAAAGCAAGACAGGAAAATTTGTACGCAGTTTATGAAACAACTGACCGCAAATTTTGGACGGAACTTGCCAAGTGTAACCAAGAGGAATTTAAGAAAAGCGGAACGGAAGGAACCTGCATTGAAGCCAGGGAGCTTATCATTGCTCTGCCGGAAAGTTTCGTGGATTATGAGCCGGACAGGGTGCTGAAACTTTTCACGGAGCATTTCAAACAGAAGTATGGCGTGGAATGTATTTCAGCTCTGCACCATAATAAACGCAAGACCAATTATCATATCCATCTCATCTTTTCAGAGCGAAAGCTACTTGATGAGCCGGTGGAGAAGATTGCCACAAGAAATATGTTTTATGATGAAAACGGTAAGCATGTACACACCAAAAAAGAGATACTGGATGAAGTAGGACAGCTTCGGAGTGGCTGTAAAATCATTCCCAAGGGCGAGGTATATGAGCGTAATCTTTTCACTATCAAGGACAGCAGGTTTAAGAGCGACAGTTTCCTTGATGAAGTGAAACGCTCTTACACTGATCTTATCAATATTTATGTAAAAGATGGCAGGCAAAAGCTCAAGGTTTTTGACAGAAACGGTGTGTATCTGCCTACGAAAAAGATTGGCAAGAACAACCCAAAAGCGGAGCAGATAAAAACCGATAACCAGTACCGTACCATGTGGAATCAGACGGTGGATAGAGCATTGATTAGCGGTGTGCCAGAGGGACAGATTTTGGAAGTGAAGCAGAGCGAAATCGGACAGAAAGTAAAGGCTTCCATTCAGAAGTCGGGAAGAAATCCGGAATTACTAAAAAGCCTGATTATGACCGCTATTTATGCGTTGGAGCTTCTCAGTGGAAAGGTGTTCAAAATGGCTTCACAAAAGGCAGATAAGGGCATAGAAACAGTTATTAAAGCAGAGCCGGAGCAGACACCTGTTAAAGCGATAAAATCTTTTGTAAAAGCTGAGAGTGAGCCTGTGCCGAAAATGCCTAAGAAGTCAGCACTTGCTTCCAAGTATCTAAGACTTACGGATATTTATAATAAGTTGGAGAAGCAAAATACCGCTATTTATGAGAGGGAGCAACAGCTTGCGAATGTGGAGAAGGAGCTTGCCGGAGCAAAGGGCATCTTCAAGGCAAAACAGCGTAAGGAGTTGCATGAGCAGGCAGAACAGCTAAAGACACAGATAGCCAATATGAAACAGTACCTATCAAGTATCGTGCAGGGGTATGGTTATAAGAATGTGAAGGAGTTCTTGGCTGAATTTAAGGTTTCTAAAGCGGAATATGCAGATTATCAGTCGACAGTTGCAAAGTGGGAACAGCAAACCGGAAATAAGGCTGAGTCGGACAGTTTGAAGACAAGATTGCAGAGAAAGCAACAAGAAGTAAAGGAACGAGAAAATAATAGACAGAGCCATCATTACAGAGCAGATAGAGGTGGTAGATAGGAGCAATTTATGGAGAAACACATCATTGGAGAAAATGGAATTGGTTACACGCTTGGAGAGGATGGAATGTATTACCCGGATTTGCAGTTGCCGGAAGGTACACACTATGAGATTGGCAAGTATGGACGAATGCGGTGGGAGTATTTGAAAAAACACCAAAGAGGGGAATATATCAGGCTACTTATGGATGGGCGATTGAACGAGCATTTGCATGAGGTTGATACACAGTGCTATGAAAGAGTGGATCTGCTTGTGGAACAGATGAAAGCCAGAGCAGGGATTATGGAAAAATTAAAAGCTACCGACCAGATGAAGTGGGTAGGGCTGATGAATAATGCGAGAAGTTCGGCAGAGAAAATCGTATTAAAAGAGCTGATATATGTGTAGTATGGGTGCGGAGCGCAATGCTCCGCATTCTATTGTAATAATTATATTATTTGTACTTTTGCACGGATACGGGCAGTACTTACAAGTCTAGCTATTCTAGAATTAGGCCGGATTGGTTATGCGAAAAGGATGTCATTGGATAATATGTTTTAGTAGAAAGAAAAAATAAACGATAAAGTTGTCGTTTTTTCTTGACAACAAAAATGATATATGCTATTTTAAAAACGATAACGCTGTCGTTTTTTGTGAGCTTAGGAGGTTGATGCTATGCCAAAAGTAAAAAACGAATATTTGGAAAACAAAAGAAACCAAATTTTAGATGCCACATTTGCAGTATGTAAGAGAAAACCAGCCTATGATATTACAATGACAGATATTGTATCAGAAACTGGTATGAGTCAGGGAGGGGTATATAAATATTTTAATAATATTGATTTAGTGCTTGCAGCACTTATTGATAAGGCAAATATGCAAGGAAACCATGTTGAGCAAATAGATGAAATTATGAAATCCGGCAATTCGCCGGAAGTCATTTTACACGATTTGTTTTTGGTTTCCGAACAGTATTTTTCCGACATACTGATAGGCTATAATAAAGTTCTTTTTGAGCTTAGTACATTTTGGGCGCATAATCCGGAGCGGAATGAACGGATTAACCAAAATGTAACCACTACATCAACCTTTGGCTATTTATTACAATGTGCATCAAAAACTATTATAACGGGAGCAGAGAATGGATATTTTATGCCTGTTATGCCAATAGAAGACATCTTGGCTTTTATTGTAGCTTCATTTGATGGAATTATACGAGATGTGACTCTTTCTAAATGTTATACGGGAGAAAACATACCGAAATCAAGTGTTGCTTTTGATGAGAAAAGCATAATCCATTGTCTATATATCAGCACCATGTCTTTGTTGGGAAAAAAATCAGTTAATGAAAGAGGTGACTTATGAAAAAAATAGTGTTGGTATTTATTTTTATTTTATCCGGATTGTTGATGGGAATTACAGCTCACGCCACGCAGGAAACAGAGCTGATGGCAAGTAGTTATGATATAAATGAATATTCTATTGCTTACTATGAAAACGATAGAGTCGTGTTTCAGAATTATGGTGACGGAATAGATGAAAATTCTGTATTTGAACTTGCTTCCAATGGTAAGGTGATAAGTGCTTATATTGCTTTAAAGTTAGTTGATGAGGGAAAAATTAATCTTGATGACAAAATCGCTCCATTTTTAGATTCTGATTTACTTACCAGTGATGAACGGTTAAATGACATAACTTTAAAACAGTTATTATGTCATACGGCAGGCTTTTCTCCTTCTTATGAGTTGGGCATTGACAAGAAAATATATTCAGATCCTGGTAAGGAATTTTGTTATTCTGGAGTGGGATATATTTATCTACAAAGTGTAATTGAAAATGTCAGTGCAATGACGATGGAACAGGCGGCACAATATTATGTTTTTGAACCTTTGGGGATGGAAAACAGCACTTTTGAATATACCAGAACAGTTACGCCTTATATGAATTTATCTTCGGTTGTAATATATATATTCATTATTTTTATTATAGTTTTTATTGTCCTTTTATTGGCTGTTTTTGTTTTGAGGAAGATAACAAAAAAACAATTTTTCTCATCTAAAATCAGTCTGGTTGTTTGTTTTGCTATAGCTGTTGTTGTGAATATATCTTTTTTGCTTGTTTTGGTACCAAAAGTAGTGCTTACTTTTGGAGTATGTGTTGTATTTATGGGAGTATCTTTATTACTTGCCCGAAATCACACAAAAATCTTTTATGCTGTTATACCAATAGAAGTAATGCTCATGTTGGTTTTAGGATTTGCAATTCCTGCTACCGTACCGGTTACAAATGATATAGTAGCAAAAGAAGCAAATTGTGCATATACCCTGAAATCCTCAAAT
>JAZNRI010000032.1:0-31112 GCA_045590655.1 Lachnospiraceae bacterium
ATCGATTGATTTGGTTGAAGAAATCATTGAAAGACAGTTAAAGAAATACAAAAATAAAATTGTAGACCAGAAACACAACAGCGATTTCTTTAAGACTGATTATATTGAAAAAGAATTTGTTGACGATGAAGAAATTAAAATTATCCGTTCTAAAAAGTTTGATATTAAGCCCATGTATCCTGAAGATGCATGTATTCAGATGGAACTTTTAGGTCATAGCTTCTTTGTATTTAACAATGCGGAAACTGATTTAATCAGCGTAGTTTACAAGAGAAAAGGTAATACTTACGGATTGATTGAACCGGAACAATAAAACAGAATATGAGGCCCTAGGGGCATAATTAAAGGCAACTCATACGGGTTGCCTTTTTCATTGGTAAAAAGTTATATTGTGCAATTTTACTTTTCTTCACAGTCCATTGTAAGTCTTTTATAAAAGAGAATAGAGTAAAGGCCTGCGAGACCTACCAAAGCATAAACAACTCTGGAAAAACCGCTCATATCGCCAAATAAGGCTGCTACAAGGTCGAATCCGAAGAAACCGATCAGACCCCAGTTTACGGCACCGATAATTACAATGGTTAAAGCAATTGCATTCATAATTCTAAAGGGCATAGTATTTTTCTCCTTTCGTTAAAAAGATGCCTATACTTAATTTGCCAAATTTATAACTTTATATGCATAAAATCGTAAATCTTTAGATGCCATTGATTTCCAAAACAAAAAACGCCCGATTGGGCGCTTTTGTTATAAAATAATTTTTGGAATTAAAGTTCTTTGATGGCTGCGAAGCTCCAGGCATGAATATTAAATTCGATTACCGGGGAACCGCAGTAAATACAATGTTTTGCACCTAAATTGGAAATCGGTGCGGCACAGTTCGGACAAGTAAGTCCCAATGCGGAATCGGCAGATTCTTTGATTAAATCGCGGTCCTGGATATAGACCAGTTTAATTTCGTATTTAGCCTGCTTCATCTGGTCCTTACGGCCTGTTTTGATGCGGTCGCCTTCCAAAATGTAGTGGTAGTACTGGATTGCGGCCTGGAAGGTTATGGTACAGAGACCATCTTTTTTTACATAATTGGAAAGCTCACATTTATGAATTTTCATTCGTTCAAAATGCTCGTCGTAATTGCGGTCATTTAACAACTGCAAATGCATAGTTAAAGCGTTCTTTAATTCGTCATTGCCTTCCGATAATTTGGAAGGGTCCTGATTGTCGATACAGTATAAGTATGAAGTGAGTACATTCTTTGCACGTTCGCGCATTTCGTCGTAGTGAAATTCCGGGAAATCCTTTTGGATTTGGGGAAGATATACACTGGACATATTAGAAATAGTGCGTGGCGTTGTAGAATGCTCAAATTGCTGTCTTTTGACACCTTCCACCACATTGGTAGTGCCGTAAACTGCTTTAGAAACCTGCTTGACTGAGTTGGTCACTGACCTTGCCTGGCGGGTAATCTGCGTAACTTTCTTCAAAATCTTAACTGCAATGATAATAAAAATAACAAAGAATACCAACGATACAAGAACACCGATGATAAAAGCAATAGAGCCAAATGCAAACATACCGCCGGCCATTGTTTCAACAGACAGCGTTAAATTAAAATTATTTATTAATGTATTCAGCATTTTTATTCACCCATTACAGAACCAATTAAAAGGAATAAGCCAAGAACTGCTAATACTGCGAGAATGGTAATAATAACCTTAACTACAGAAATAGGAGTCTTGCCGGAAACTTTACCGGTTTGGCCGTTTACCATAAACTGGTATACCTTATCGTTGTATTTGAAAGATGAAATCCAAATGGGCAACATCAAATATTTGTATGTAATATTAGTGTATGCAGTACGAAGATGCAAATCTTTTACATGGTCTGCATTTTTTTCGTGACGAATCTTATTGGTAATGTTGCCACGCAAACGAATCTGGATTGCTGCCTTTGCCTTTTCCCAGCCTTCTTTTAAACCTACGGAATAACGTTCGGCACCGAAACCTGCAACGTACTCAGGTTTATAGGTCTTATTCTCGGCGGTGTTAAAAGGTTCAATGCCTTTTAACATCCAGTTGTTATGACGATTGGTACCAAGTACTAACTGGTCGTCAATGAATTCGTTGTAAATGCCGCTGGTGCGGTACCAGTCGGTTACCACCTTGGTTTCGCCCTGACTGTTGCGGACACGACGGTCTTTACCGTATTGTGCGCGGTAGCTTGTTTTGGTCTGGGCATCGTAGGTCCAATAGGGCAGATAAATACCCTTAAAAGAGTCTGCACGGGCAGATTCCTTGGCAAGCTTGGGACAGAAGAATTTCTTTCCAATCCACGCTTTGAATAATTTCGATGCTTCATCGTCAGAAATTTTAAAAGGAACCACGCCGTTAGGTGCTAAGGTGTCTTTGCCTTGTGCGTCCATTACCTGGTTGGAGCCACAGTAAGGACATTCGCTGGAAACTTCCAAAGCATCATAAATGGATTCAGCACCACAGCTTTTACAAAGGACGGTTTTCTTTTCAACGCCCCAGTTGCAATTGCCTGTAGATTCAGCACTTTCAAAATCCAATTCTTCCGCAGTCTCGGGAAAATCTTCGTCTGCTTCGATTTCTTCTACATAACCGCAGTAAGGACATGCTGTTGCCCCTGTTGCGGGATCATAACTCATAACGCCGGCACATTGGGGACACTTGCGGTCGGTTTCTTCCTTGGTTTCCACAATGTTGGGATCGTTTTGCATCATATCATTTGTATCCATAGTTTCCTCCGTTTTCATAAAAATAGCGGCTTGCACCTAAGCACAAACCGCTATCTGTTTTAATCGAATACAACGATTCGGCTAATATTATTTCTGAACATCATTGTCATCAAATACGTCGCCACACTCAGGACAGAACTTAGGAGGATTTGTAGGATCCTCGGGTGTCCAACCACACTTGTCACACTTGTAAAGAGGAGCACCTGCGGGTTTCTTAGCACCGCATTCCTGACAGAACTTACCCTGATTTACTGCACCACATGCACAAGTCCATCCTTCTGAAGGAACAGGTCTTGCCTGGCCACAGTTCATACAGAACTTACCTGTGTTGCCTGCTGTACCGCAAGAGCAAGCCCAACCTGCGGGGGCTGCTGCACCAACAACTGCGCCTGCGGGCTGTGCGGGTGCCTGAGGAGCCTGCTGCTGACCCATAGCAAACAAGCTGTTAGCATTCATACCGCCTGTCATCTGTGCCATGTTCATGCCTGCGAAAGCCATCATAGGTCCGGTTGCTTCGTTGCTTGCTGCAGCTTCCATAGCGTTAGCCTGAGCAGTAGCCATACGAGCAGCTGCCATGTTTACGTTGGTGTAAACAGCAACATCCTGGAACTTCTTGATTCTTTCTTCGTCTTCGGGAGTAGCCTTGATGGTGTTGATGGTAACGGAAGCTACCTTAATACCACGAAGCTCACCCCATTTTTCAGACAACTGAACGTTTAACTGGTCTGTTAATTTATCTGTAAGAGTAGTAATCTGGCTGTAACGTAAACCAACTTCTGAGAAAGTTCCCAAAGCAGGCTGGAACGCTGTCATAAATTCAGAGCGAAGAATGCTGTGAATTTCCTTCTTATTGAATTCGTCTCTTACGTTACCTGCATGGAAGGTATAGAAACGAACAGGGTCAACGATTGTATATGTAAATTCACCGTTACACATAATGTTGATATCGCCCTGGAAACCTGTTACCTTATCATGAATGAAGAAGGGGAAGGTTCCTGCTGTACCCCAAAGGTTGTTACGGATTTCAAGTAAGTTTACGTAGTAAACACGCTGATCCTTGGGGATTTCACCACCAAAAGAAATACGCTTTCCAAGCTGAATGAAAGAGTTCTTAATGTTCTCGCCTAAGTTTCCGTAGAAGATAGAAGGTTCGGTAGAAGCATCATATACGAATTCACCGGGTTCTGCGCAGACTTCGGTAATTTTACCCTGATCTACGAGAATCATACACTGGCCTTCGTTAACGATTACAACAGAACCATTAGAGATAATGTTGTCGCTACCCTTGTTGTTACCTTTCTGGTCACGCTTGCGACCCTTCTGAATTAAGATATCGTTGGGGAATGCGTCGCAGTAGAAGAACTCTCTTGCAGCAACATCGCCTAATACTGTGTTAACACCGCTGCTGACACCGCCTAATACGTTGCCAAAAGTGCCTTTTACTGATTGGCCCATTGAACTTAAAGTTGATTTAATTAATCCCATTTTACATTTTCCTCCTAAAAGTCTATTACTTTTTGATTATTTGCGTATGTAAAAGGAAGTGTGTATACAC
The DNA here is from genome assembly GCA_045590655.1 of Lachnospiraceae bacterium. GTDB lineage: Bacteria > Bacillota > Clostridia > Lachnospirales > Lachnospiraceae > UBA3766. Next base: position 4,314 of record JAZNRI010000032.1, read on the forward strand.
TTCGCTTCTATTATATAATTTTTTCTGATAAAAGTCTATGATAATTTTTATTATTATATGAAAAAATATCGGTGGGGACAAATATTCTTTTGTGGGAGTTTTTTATTTGTTTCAAACTTTGAAAAGAATATTTGTCACCCGCCCCCGCCCCTTGCGTCCTCATAAATGTCACAATTTGTCGACGTCTTTTTCTTGATTTCATTAATTTAAAATTGCTATAATAAACCTACATTCTAAGCTATCTTTTATCCGGTCAAATCGACGAAAATTTCAAAATTTTAGCAAAATGTACAAATTGACAGGAAAGGAGGGGAAGCCTATAATTCTCTTAAGAGGAGGTGTGGGTTATGGAAGAAATGGGAATGACAGACAATCAGTACAAAGGAATGCTTCTTGAAGATTTAGAGAACTGGGAAGAAGTACTTGAACTTGCAAAGAAAGAAAATAATCAAAGTATAATCAAGAAAGCAGAAAAACAAATTGAAAAAATTAATAACAAATTGAAATTCTAGTACAAAAAGAGAAGCTTAGATAAAATGCTAAGCCTCTTTTTTTTATTTATGCATACCTTACATTATTTCGCTTCCTTCGCAGGTGCCTTAATACCGCCATAATATAAAAGTCCTAATGCGCCCGGGCCTGCATGTGCACCGATACTGGGGCTGATATCGTTGATGATTACGTTGGTAAACTGTGTCTTTTCTTTTACGATGGAAGCTAGAGTTTCGGCTTCTTCAATACAGTTGCCGTGAACGATACCTACGGGAAGTGAGAAATCTGTATTCTCCGCCATGGTCTCAATCATACGGTCTACTAATTTGCTGATGGATTTTTTACGTCCGCGTACGGTTCCGTCGGAAGTAAGTCCGCCATCTCTATTAACATAAAGAAAAGGCTTTAAGTTTAAGGTGCTTCCCAAAACGGCGGTTGCCTTGCTCACACGTCCGCCGCGCTGTAAGTGGAATAAGTCATCAACGGTAAACTGTACGTTGATGTGATTGCGGAACTCGTTTAATTCCGCAACAACGTCTTCGTAAGCCACGTCATTGGCTTTCAAATTCTCTGCGTGAATTACCATAATGGTTTCGCCCAAAGATACATTTAAGGTATCGATGACTGTGATTTTAGCGTCGGGATATTCTTCCATTAATTCGCTTGCTACCATACAGACATTGCTGTAACTTCCGCTCAGCGCAGAAGAGAATGCAATGTGAATGATGTCCATTCCCTTGTCGAGAATGTCGCGGAATTTATCTTCGATTACTGCAGGATTATTTGCCTGAGACTGGGGAAGTGCGCCTTCCTTCATTTTCTCATAAAATTCCTTCGGTGACATATGAAGTTCGTCGCCGTAAACCACATCGCCGAAAGAGTAGTACTGGGGGATGATGGTGGTGCCAAATTTCTCAATGTATTCCTGCGGTAAATCAGAGTTAGAATCGGTTGTGATACAATATGCTCTCATAATCGTCCTTCCTTTTGTAAAAACTTTGTATTTTAAAAATCTTTAAATTAAAACTATTTACACTATAACATAGTTTGACGGTTCGTGCAATTAGTTTGAATATAAAAGTTTTATAAAAGCTCAGAGATGAATAAAAGCATCTTTTATAATTAATAGATTTCAATAAAAATACCCGGCCTGCATTGCAAACCAGGTACAAATTATTCTTCGGATTCTTGTTGGGCCACTTCTTCGTCGATGGCATATAAAATATTCATAAAACGCTGCTGGATTTCGAAGTGGGGATTTTCGCCAAGGGCAGGAATTTGGTCTGCGGTCACAATTCCGCCGGCCATTGCGAAGTGTCCGCCACCGTCGCCAATATCTTTTAATGCTTTGGCGGTTACGGTACCTGCATGATAGTGCTTGGTTTCGTTACGCACGGAGAATTTGAACCCGCCGTTTCTAGTGGCATAAACAACTGCAAATTCAACAATATCCAGACCTAAAATAAAATCGGAAATCATTGCAACCAAGGCATCGGGACAATCGAAGGAAATGGAAGCAAAGCCTACGTTTTCGTATATTTTAATGTTGCGGATCGCTTCGCCATATGCGTACAAATCCTGAATTTCATAATTGCTGTGAGATAACGAAATAATGGTCTGATTATCTGCTTTCTTATGAAGATAGGAGAACATTTCAATGTCGAAATCCGTAACCCCGCGGTTGAAGGAGTCGGTATCCATTTTGATTCCGTATAAAAGTGCTGTCGCGGTGTTGGTATCCAAGGTGGTTTCGCTTTCCTTAAAATAGTTAGCTACGATGGAAGCGCAGGCACCGCAGATGCGTAAATCACTGTATTCATAGGCACAGGGAATCATGGTCGGATGATGGTCGATGCAAGCTACCTCATTTCCGGGGAAATCGGTCAGGTTTGAATTATATTTCTGGCCGTCGATGGTAACGATATAATCTTCCGGTGACATGTCTGTGATTTCATTGATTTCATAAGCTTCAATATGAAATATATCCAACATTTTCTTAGTGCTGTTGGTTTCTACTTCGCCGGAGTAGCAGATGGTAGATTCTACACCGTGAGCGCGTAAGAATACCTGCATACCAAAGGCAGATGCCAGCGCGTCCGGATCCGGGAAGTTGTGAGTCTGTAAATATACTACATGACCTTTTAAAAGGTTCACTAATTTTAACCAATCCATAAAAGCCCCCTATTTTCATTATGTCGAATTTATTTCAGTGCATAATACACTTTTTAGATTAGTATTTGTCAAAAAAATAATAACAGAAAGTCGGATTAAACTCAATAAAAACCATAAAATGTTCCGGGTAAGTTGTCAAAAATCGGTTGTAAGATAAGGTAATCGGGGGTATAATATATTCCAAGATATATGTGGGAGGAACGCCTATGTTCGGTAAGAAGAAAACTTTCAGCCAGAAGTTGCAGGCAGCGACGAAGAAACGTGAGAAAAAAATCAATAAAATGGTCAAAAAATTCTTGAAATCCAGTCGTCGTTCGCAGAAGAGGGTAATCAAGATTTTAACCAAGGGACCGGCGTGGTTTGAGTTGTTCGTGCATGCGATTTTTGCAGTGGTTGTGTGTTACCTGTTCTGGCGTAAAGCGAAAGACCCCACATTCCTGGAGAACTTTGGTGAGACAAAAATTTCATAAAAGAAATCAAAAGGATTCACACTTTGTTTACATATAAGTGGTTGAATCCTTTTTTTAAATCTGTTAGAATAGTCAAGATGTAAATTACAAATGGTAATATGGAAAGTGTGGGCTTTTGAGTCCGGATGCATATTATCTGGGAATGATTGGAGAATAAAATGGGCGTATTTGAAAAGGTTTTCGGAACGCATAGTGAAAGAGAACTGAAAAGAATTAATAAAATCGTAGATAAAATCGAAGAATTAAGACCTTCCATGCAGGCACTCTCAGATGAAGAATTACGTGGGAAGACAACTGAATTCAGGGAGCGTTTTGAGCAGGGAGAAACTTTGGATCAGTTATTGCCGGAAGCATATGCGGTTGTGCGCGAAGCGGGTAAGCGTGTGCTTAATATGGAACATTATCGCGTACAGTTAATTGGTGGTATTATCCTTCATCAGGGACGCATCGCGGAAATGAGAACCGGTGAAGGTAAAACTCTTGTGTCTACCCTGCCTGCATATTTGAATGCGTTAGAAGGTAAGGGTGTTTACATCGTTACTGTAAATGATTATCTTGCAAAGCGTGATGCTGAGTGGATGGGGCAGATTCATGAATTCTTAGGTTTGAAAGTCGGCGTGGTTTTGAACAGTATGAAAGCGGAAGAACGTCGTGAAGCATACAACTGTGATATTACGTATGTTACCAATAATGAACTTGGTTTCGATTATCTGCGTGATAATATGGTTATTTATAAAGAACAACTTGTTCTTCGTCCTTTGCATTTTGCAATCATTGATGAAGTTGACTCTGTTTTGATTGATGAAGCAAGAACACCGCTTATTATTTCGGGACAAAGCGGCAAATCAACCAGATTATATGAAGCATGTGATATTCTTGCCCGTCAGATGAAGCGTGGTAAAGATATGGAAGAACAGTCAAAAATGGATATTTTACTTCGTGTGGAGCAGGTCGAAGACGGTGATTTTATTGTGAATGAAAAAGACAAGGCCGTTAACCTTACTGCAGCCGGTGTTGAGAAAGTAGAGAATTTCTTCCGTATTGAGAATCTTGCGGATCCTGAGAATCTTGAAATACAGCATAACATTATTTTGGCTTTACGTGCACATAATTTAATGTTCCGTGATCAGAACTACGTTGTAAAAGAAGATAAGGTTATGATTGTTGATGAATTTACCGGACGTATTATGCCGGGACGTCGTTTCTCGGACGGTTTGCATCAGGCAATTGAAGCGAAGGAACATGTTAAGGTTAAGAGAGAAAGCAAAACTCTTGCGACTATTACATTCCAGAATTTCTTTAATAAATTTGATAAAAAGGCAGGTATGACAGGTACTGCGTTAACAGAGGAAAAGGAATTCCGTAATATCTATGGAATGGATGTTATTGAAATTCCTACCAACCGCCCTGTTGCCCGTGTTGATCATGATGATGCGGTGTATAAGACCAAGCGTGGTAAGTTGTTGGCTATTTGTAATGAAGTGGAGGCGGCGCATAAAACAGGTCAGCCTGTTTTGGTAGGTACCATTACAATTGAGTCTTCGGAAGAAATCAGCCGTATGCTCCGTAAGCGCGGTATCCCTCACCAGGTATTGAATGCGAAGTTTCATGAAATGGAAGCAGAAATTGTGGCCAAAGCCGGTCAGTTTGGTGCGGTAACTATCGCTACCAATATGGCAGGCCGTGGTACGGACATTAAGCTTGACGAGAAGTCGAGAGAGGCAGGCGGACTTAAGATTATCGGTACCGAACGTCACGAATCAAGACGTATTGATAACCAGCTTCGTGGTCGTGCCGGACGTCAGGGTGACCCCGGTGAATCCAGATTTTATATTTCGTTGGAAGATGATTTGATGCGTTTGTTCGGTTCGGATCGTCTGATGGCAGTATTTAATTCTCTTGGTGTGGAAGAAACCCAGGAAATTCAGCATTCCATGTTAAGTAAAACCATTGAGAATGCACAGAAACGTATCGAAAGCAATAACTATGGTATCCGTAAGAATTTGTTGGATTACGACCAGGTAATGAATGAACAGAGAGAAATCATTTATGCAGAACGTCTTCGCGTCTTGAGCGGCGAGAGTATGCGTGATGTGGTTTACAAGATGATTACAGATATTGTAGAAAATATTGTAGACAATTGTATCAGTGATGATGCTTCCATAGATGAGTGGGATTTTGCAGAATTAAACAATGCATTACTTCCTATTGTGCCTTTAGAGCCTGTTACCCCGGAAAGAGTGGAGAAGCCTAAGAAGAATGCTTTAAAGCAGCAGTTAAAAGAAGAGGCAGTTAAGCTTTATGAAGAGAAAGAAGCTGAATTCTCTCAGGCGGATGCAATCCGCGAAGTGGAACGAGTGGTATTGTTAAAAGCAATTGACCATAAGTGGATGGCACATATTGATGATATGGCACAGTTGCAGCAGGGTATCCATATGGTTGCTTACGGACAGAAGGATCCCCTTGTGGAATATAAGATGAGCGGATACGATATGTTTGATGCAATGACCGACGGAATTCGTGAAGAAACCGTGCGTTTGATTATGCATGTACGTGTTGAACAGAAGTTAGAGCGTGAGCAGGTGGCTAAGGTGACAGGTACGAACAAGGATGATTCGGTATCTAAGGGACCTGTAAAGCGTGAGAATGAGAAGATTTATCCTAATTCACCCTGCCCTTGCGGATCAGGCAAAAAGTATAAACAGTGTTGCGGACGTAACGCATAAAAACAGAAAGAATTTACACCCGGTAAGTTTGTTTGGAAAACATCATATTGCCGGGTGTCTTTTATAAAAATAATCAGCATGCAATCAGTTTGCGGATTGATTAGAAAAATATAAGTAAAGGTGGTGACGTAAGTGGTTGAATTAGATGCAATGAAAAGCGAATTGCAGACCTATGTAAGTCCATTAGCGGAAGTGAGGGATTCACTTTGACTTAGTGAATAAGACTGAGCGAGTGAAAGAATTAGAGAGAGAAAGTCAGGAACCCGGATTCTGGGACAATCCTGAGATTTCCAATCGTAAAATGAAGGAAATGAAGAATCTTCAGGATACCATTGATATGTATAACCATTTGGAGAGTCAGGTGGAAGACCTGGGTATGTTGATTCAGATGGCTTATGAAGAAAATGATGAAGAACTGGTAGCGGATATTCGTGCCGAATTGGATGAGTTTGTGGAGGAATTTGAGAAAATCCGTATTTCCACACTTTTATCGGAGGAATATGATACCAATAATGCGATTTTACGTCTGAATGCAGGAGCTGGCGGAACGGAAAGCTGCGACTGGGCGGCAATGCTTTATCGTATGTATGTGCGCTGGGCGGAACGCAAAGGATATACCGTAGAAGTATTGGATTATCAGGATGGTGATGAGGCCGGAATCAAGTCGGTATCGTGGCAGGTAAACGGCTTGAATGCCTACGGATATTTAAAGTCAGAAAAGGGTGTGCACCGTCTGGTTCGTATTTCACCTTTTAATGCCCAGGGAAAACGTCAGACTTCTTTTGTATCCTTGGATGTTATGCCGGAGTTGCCGGAAGATGTGGAACTGGATATCAATCCGGATGATTTGCGTATTGATACCTACCGAAGCAGTGGTGCCGGTGGTCAGCACATTAACAAGACTTCATCGGCTGTAAGAATTACCCATATTCCTACGGGTGTTGTGGTGCAGTGCCAGAATGAGCGTTCCCAGCACAGCAATAAGGATAAGGCAATGCAGATGCTTCGTGCCAAATTGTTGATGCTTAAGCAGGAGGCCAATGCAGAGAAGTTATCCGATATCCGTGGAGAAATCAAAGAAATCGGTTGGGGCAGTCAGATTCGTTCTTACGTAATGCAGCCCTATACTTTGGTCAAAGATACCAGAACCGGCGAAGAAACAGGCAATGTAGATGCAATTTTGGATGGTGATTTGGATAAAATGATGACGGCCTACCTGAAGTGGAAAAGTCTCGGAGGTAAAGCCGTCGGTGATGATACAATAGATTAAGTTGTAAGTTTTATACCGGATTGATGTATCCGGCATAGTGTGTGAAATATACGAAACTATTATTGATTTAATCGTTTTGTTGTCAAATCATTATAAAAGACGGCTGATGCGGTATTCATATAAGGGATTACCCAAAGATTACCGATGCCGAAAGTTAATAAAGAAACAAATTGTAAGGGAAGGAAGCTTAAGTGTAGTCCGAGAAGACGAACTTTGCTTCCTTTCATTAACCATATACTCATTTTCAATGCCTTGGCCACAGAGAGCGTAGGCATATCTACCAGCATATAATAAACAGGTTCAAAGAATAAACGAATCAAGAAGTATAAAAGTTCCCCTGCACCTAAAATCAAATAAGCAAGTCCCATATACTTTAAAACTTCGGGTTCCATATTCATCAAATCTTCCATTGAGAAAACAGGCATAATAAAAAGCGTATACACCACATAAGGAAGCGTGCATACCATATGAATCAGTGAAAATATGGTGGTTATTTTAATTGCCTTATCCGGAGTGTGCCCAAAGGCATGGAAGAGATTGTAAACAGAAGTCTGACTTTTATCCGTGGCAACATTTAAATAAAAGCATGCAACACCCACCTGTAAAAGACCGGCGAAAATATCGATCATGAGGGTGGTAAATTCGTAGATAAACATTTCCACTATGCTTCCGCCACCGGGGAAAACCATCAGACAGAAGGTACATAGATTTGTCAGCATTATGTGTAAAAAAGTAAAGAAGACTGCTGTCCACATATGTGACAGCAGTTGTTCTCTTGCGTATGATTTGATTTCTTTGATTCTTAAATACATTTGAATTCTAAATTCCTTTATTTGATTGAAACATCGAAGTTTTGGCCTCTTACGGCATCACCCTGGATTTTTTTCAGTTGTTCAACATAAGGGTTTTTTTCGTTTTCATATTTTATTTTGGTTGTGGTTTCGCCACCTGCCACATAAGTGCGTCCGCATTCGGGACAAATGGCTGTTTTCAAGGTAACACTTGCCTGTAATACCTTACCATTATCCTGGGCTGCCTTGGTAAAGGCGTTGGATACGTGTTCCTGCTCATGTGCGCGCACGCGGCTTGCAGAAGCCATCGGCGATATATGTTGTGCAGACTTAAAAGAAACCATTTCATTGGAACCATCCTGGTATTTGCGGTTTTCACAAGTCTGGCATTCGGTAGCACCTTTGGCACCGCCTGAAGTTTCAACCTTGCCGGCAGCATCAACACCGGTATTGGCACCTGTAGGCGAAACGTTGGTCACGCCGGGATTCATAAATTGATAATTCATAGCACCTGCATATGCGATTCCGTTCATGGGCTTCTCCTTTCTGCAAATTGTCTTATGAATCCTACTGTTCAGAGGTGGGATTCTCGGGTAATGAGAGCATATATGAAGTATATTCTTCCATACTCATTCCGTAAATCTGCTCAAATGTCTCATCTAACTGCTGACGATATTCCTCATTAAAAAATACATTATAGAAAGCAAATGTTGTAAATGCCGTATTTCCTACTAAGGTGAGGCAGGAAATGATAATTGCAAGTTTGGCGTTCAAACGATAAGCTGTAGTATTGCCCTTCGATAAAACGGCAAAAATAATTGATAACCCGCCGAAAATAAACGGTAAAATCATTGTGCCGAACAAAGCAGTTATTACAGCGATAAAAGCAAAGGTTCCGGCGGTTTTTGCCATTGTAAAATGACGGTAATTCGGTTCTGTAGAGTTCATATTTTTCCTCTATTTTATAAAAAAGTCTACTTTTTTACAGTATAACACGCAGAGTGCAGAATGAAAAGAAGAAAAGTAAGAGTTTTACTCTAATTTAGTTGCGAAAAGGGGGCAAAATCGAGTATACTTGGATAGGAATACGGACAAAAGGTCCCGAAGTTTCAGGAGGAAAAAATGGATATTGCATTACAACTTGCAAAAGAATTGCAAATCAAAAAAGAACAGGTGGACGTAACCATCAAATTAATTGATGAAGGGAATACCATTCCATTTATTGCGAGATATCGTAAGGATGTTACAGGGAACTTAAACGATGAAGTGCTTCGTAATTTAAACGAAAGACTTACGTATTTGCGCAATCTTACAGAGAAGCAGGAACAGGTAATTTCCAGCATAGAAGAACAGGGTAAAATGACGGAAGAACTGCGTAAACAGATTCTGGAAGCAACAACCCTGGTTGCAGTAGAGGACTTATATCGTCCTTACAGACCGAAGCGTAAAACCAGAGCGGGTATCGCAAAGGAAAAAGGCTTGGAAGGTTTGGCAGAGTTAATTCTTGCCCAGGAAACCATAGAACCTTTAGAGAAATGTGCTGAAAGCTACATTTCGGAAGAAAAGGGTGTGGCAACCGTAGAGGAAGCGATTGCAGGTGCAAGAGATATCATTGCGGAAATGATTTCCGATGATGCGGCTCACAGAACATACATCAGAGAAGCTACTATGGACGAAGGTATTATTATGAGTAGCCTTAAGAAAGAAGAGAAAGAAAAAATCTTCGAGATGTATTACGAATACTCCGAATCGGTGAAAAAGGTAGCAGGACATCGTGTGCTTGCATTGAACCGTGGCGAAGATAAAGATGTTTTAAAAGTAAAAATTGAGGCTCCAAAGGAGAGAATTTTACAATATTTAAATAAGAAGACCTTAAAGAATGAAAATCCCAATACATCGCCGGTCATTAAAGAAGCAGTAGAAGATGCATATGATCGTTTGATTGCTCCGGCAATTGAAAGAGAAATCCGTAATGAATTAACTGAGAAGGCGGAAGACGGTGCTATCAGCGTATTCGGTAAAAACTTAGAGCAGTTACTTTTACAGCCTCCTATTCTTGGCAAAGTAGTGCTTGGTTGGGACCCTGCATTCCGCACAGGATGTAAACTTGCGGTTGTAGATCCTACAGGAAAGGTTCTTACAACTACGGTTATTTTCCCTACTGCACCGCAGAATAAAGTGGAAGAATCCAAGAAAATCTTAAAACAGATAATTAAAAAATATAATGTAGATTTAATTTCTGTTGGAAACGGCACGGCTTCAAGGGAATCTGAGCAGGTAATTGTAGAATTGCTAAAGGAAATTGACCGACCTGTTCAATATGTAATCGTAAATGAGGCCGGTGCGTCGGTATATTCTGCAAGTAAACTTGCAACAGAAGAGTTCCCTAATTTCGACGTTGGACAAAGAAGTGCAACTTCGATTGCAAGAAGATTGCAGGATCCTTTGGCGGAACTTGTTAAAATTGATCCCAAATCCATTGGTGTCGGTCAGTATCAGCATGATATGAATCAGAAGAAGTTGGGTGAAGCGTTAAGCGGTGTTGTTGAAGATAGTGTAAATAAGGTAGGCGTGGATTTGAATACCGCCTCAGCACCTCTTTTAGAATATATTTCAGGTATCACCAAGGTAATTGCAAAAAATATTGTGGATTATCGTGAGACAAACGGCCGTTTTACAAATCGTACACAGTTATTAAAGGTAGCAAAACTCGGACCGAAGGCATATGAGCAGTGTGCCGGTTTTATGAGAATTACAGATGGCGACAATCCTTTGGATGCTACCAGTGTTCATCCTGAGTCTTATGATGCGACTATGAAGCTTCTTGATAAGCTTGGTCTGACAATGGAAGATGTGAAGGAAGCGCAGAAAAAGGCTGCAGCAAACAAGGGTAAGAAGGAGCCGGCGAAGAAGGTAGCAAAGCCGAAAGAGCGTAAGGTCGTAATCCGCAATACGAATACTGCAATGGGACTTGCTATGGCTAAGGCTATGGAAAAAGCTAATGTAACAGAGATTGTAGAACCTGTAAAAGAGGTAAAAGAAGTGAGCGGACTTGCTTCCAAAGTACGTGATAAGAAGAAACTCGCTGAAGAGCTGGGCATCGGTGAAATTACTTTAACAGATATTTTAAATGAATTGGAAAAACCTGCCCGTGATCCCAGAGAGAGTATGCCGGCGCCTATTTTAAGAAGTGATGTCTTGGATATGGAGGATTTAAAGCCTGGTATGGTTTTGAAGGGAACTGTGCGTAACGTAATCGATTTCGGTGCGTTTGTGGATATTGGTGTGCACCAGGATGGTTTGGTTCATATTTCAAGAATTACTAATCGTTTTATCAAACATCCGTTAGAGGCAGTAAGTGTTGGTGATGTTGTCGATGTAAAAGTATTGGAAGTGGATTTGACGAAGAAGCGAATTAGTTTAACTATGCGCTTGGATGAAAAAGAAAAATAAGCAGAAATGTTGGATTTGCATTTTACGTACGATTAAAAAGAGCCCCTTATGCATGACATAAGGGGTTCTTTTTAATGTGTAAATTATTCATATTTGTCAGTAAAGGTAATATTCAAATCAACCTGTCCCTCAATACCATTAACGACACCGCTGTCGGTATATTGCCACATTGTAATCTCGTAAGGAAAGTATACATATGTGTCATAAAATGCAAACCATTTATCATATTCATTTAAACGTTCCATGTCGAGCATATCGCAATATGTTTTTAAGTTGCCATAAATCATTGGAGTGTATCCGGCTGATTCGATACGCTCGCAAAAAGCGATAACATAGTCAGTTCTTTGCTCTGCGGTTAAATTTGCAGTTCTGGCACTGCTGTCATTTACATCCTCTACATCAATAGCGACAGGGTATGTTACATTGTAGGGAGCAAGTGCTTCAATTACTGCATCGGCTTCTTCAATTGCTTCTTCCTCGCTGGTGGCCTGCGTGAAGAAATAGGCTCCGACTTTGATATCATTATATGTTGCTCCCATCATATTTGCATCTAAAGTATCATCGATTACAATTTCTCCGGTGCCGTAGCCGCGGATGCCGACACGAATCATAGCATAATCAACACCATCGGCAGCCACCAAATTCCAGTCAACTTCGCCTTGATAGCGGGACAGGTCAATTCCTTTTAGGGATTGTACTTTTCCGTCTGTCATATATTCCATTTCGCCGCGTTCGTTGGCAATAAGGCCTGCCGGATCGTAGGTTCGCGCAGGAATAGTATTTGAAATAGGAACAAACTGATATTTTCCGTTATTATAAAAAACAATATCGTCTGGAAAGAGCAGTCTTAATTCGTGAACAATACCGGTTCCGTTCATATAGGCGTCTTTTATGTGTTCCTTAAGTTCCTCTTTTCCTTCTTCGCCGCCTTCTATTTTTGCTTCGGCAACCATAGATTCTACTTCTTCAGCGGTATAAGTTCGTCCCGGTTCAAGATTCATCATAACTTCCTGCTCCGGTTCATCGGATTCATTTCCGGTAATGATAATAAATAAAGTTGCAATACAACAGATCAAACACAGCAGGCCGGTAACATTTGCTGTTATCAGAAGCGGATTAATGCGGGATTTTCTTTTTTCTTTTTCCATGTTTCTCCTTATCCGTCATGTACGGATATTTCCCCTTTCGTTTTTACACGAGTACTATTATAACGCATAAAAAAAGAAGATACAATGGAAGAAAAAGTAAACGATAAAAAAAGTTAGTAATCTACGAATATCTCTGTTATAATGAAGACGGAATTTGAGAAGGAGCATTATTAATGATAAAAAAAATACAAGAAGAATTGTCATTATTATATAGTACAAAAGCGCAATCCCGGAATGGGAAGCGTGTTACATATTTAGATATGGTAAGAGGAATAGCAATATTTCTTGTTGTGGCAGGGCACAGCGGTTTGATAGGACATGAGCGTAATATATGGTTATCTACGTTTCATCTGCCGGCGTTTTTTGTTGTGTCAGGTTTATTGATGCAGATGAAGGCGGAAGACGAAGCGCCTTTGCGTAAAATCCTTATACATAAAATCAAAGGAATTATGCTTCCGTATATATGGTTTTCTATCGGGTCTTTATTGGTTGTATTGATACAGGCTTGGAGGGGGAAGCTTGCTTGGAATGTACCCAAAGATTTGTTGGTGCAAAGTATTGGTTTGCAAGGCTATTCGGTATTGTGGTTTCTTCCCGTTCTTTTACTGGGAGAAATTATTGTTTTGGTTTTGTTAAAAGCAATAAAGAAAACAATAAATAAATCACTGCCGGCAATTCTTATAGCGATTGGAATTTTGACAGGACTGGCAACCGTGGCCTTTTATGGTTATCAATGGTTGGTTGTACAATCATTAAATGTTTTTGTTGTGGGAGAAATCAGAGTTTTGACCAAATCGGTCATAGCTACGGTGTTTATTATCGCGGGTTATTTGGCAGGATTTGTTTTTGCTAGAATAAAAGAACGTCGAAAGAGCGAAGACAAAGGATTCCGGGCTTGGATTATGCAATTTGATATTGTAGGACTTATTATTGGTGTAATTTTGTTCGCGGTTAACTATATAGTAGCACCATATATTGAAATTATGGATTTTAACAATGTTAATTTATATAATTTATTTGTATATTTCGGGTTGGGAATTTGTGGCAGTCTTGGGTTACTTTTAATATGTAAGAGTATTCCGAATGTTCCTTTGATTACGTTTTACGGACAGAATTCGTTGATTGTAATGTGTACGCATTTGAATTTCTACGTGTTAAATACAGGCATGATTATGGGGCGTGATCTTTTTGTGCCTTTGCCCGGACCGGATGGTTTGCAGTTTATTATCAGTTCAATTGTTTGCACTATGTTATTGGAAATTCCGGTGATTTTGATAATCAGAATATTATTTCCTTTTGTGATTGGATATAAATATCCGCACCGAAAGACAACGGAAAATAATGTTTAATATATGGTTGCATTCTGAAAAGGACAGTAGTATTATAAGGTAGAAAATAAAATAGATCTTCAGGGTTGGGTGAAATTCCCTACCGGCGGTGATAGGCAACTTAAGTCCGCGACCCGTGCAAACGGCCGATTCGGTGAGAATCCGAAACCGACAGTAAAGTCTGGATGGAAGAAGAGCGATGTTTTGGAATATTTATGCCCTGAGTGTTTCTATGCTCAGGGCTTTTTAAGTTGTAAATAGGATGGAAATCCAACTTCATTGTATAGAAATATTCCAAAACAATCCTTGAATACCATATTTCTGAGGGAAAAAGGAGGATTTTATGAACAATTTAACTAAGTTTATCGATTCGGTGAAGGACAATGCCTTGTTTGCATTGGAGTTTCTCGGGGTGATGCTTGCGATCTTTTTGGTTGCTTTTATCGCTGAAAAAATGATTATGAAGCGAATCGGCAGCAGGGAAAAAATACTTAACACCCGTAAAATTGCGGTAGTGGGTATGTTTTCAGCCATTGCAGGCGTATTAATGGCGGTGGAAGTTCCGCTTCCGGGATTGATTCCGGACTTCTACAAGTTTGAAATCGGTGATTTGCCCGGTATTATTTGCGGCTTTGCTTACGGACCGGTTGCGGGTGTTTTGGTGGAAATGTTTAAGGTCTTGATTAAAGTATTGATTTTTAGACCGACCAGCACAGCTTTTGTGGGTGAACTTGCCAATTTCGTCATCGGTTGTTCGTTGGTGTTGCCGGCGACTATTGTATATTGGAACAAAAAGACCAAGAAGGGCGCAGTCCTTGCTTTGGTAATCGGCGGATTGTGTATGTGTATCGTTGGTTCGCTTTTGAACGGTTTTTATTTGTTGCCGACCTTTGTCCGAATGTTTTTCGGTGGCGATTTGGAAACTTTGATTTCCATCGGAGGCGCAACCAACCCTTTGATTACAAACATTCCTACTTTTGTAGTGTTTGCTGCACTTCCCATGAACCTTCTGAAAAGTATTGCCGTGGGAATTTTATCGATGTTATTGTATAAGCCTTTGCGACCGTTTTTAAAGGACAGTAATCCTTTTAAAAGCAGGAAAAAAGCAAAGAAGGAACAGAGCGGTAACTCTGATAAAGAAGAGAAATAAAAATAATTTTTATAATTTGGCAGCATATAATGGTTGACAACTGTTATATGCTGTTTTATACTGTTTATCGAAAGGGCGAAAATAATTCTTATATGAGTCTTAAATAAAAAGTTTCAAAAGGATACATAAAGGATATATCAGATTTGTATAGTTGAAATAACATAGATTTTATATGCAATATTTTCAAAGAAAGAGAATGATGTTATACTACACCTTGAATAAAAAGATGAGGAGGGGAAGTTCTTGTCGCAATTAATTGAAATTCGGGATATGTGTAAGGTATATAATCCCGGTGAAAATGAAGTGTGGGCACTTAACCACGTGGATCTAAGCATAGGAGAGAATGAATTTGTGGCCATTATCGGTCAGTCCGGTTCCGGTAAATCCACCCTGATGAATATGTTGGGGTGTCTTGATGTGCCGACGGCAGGCATCTATTTGCTTCACGGCGCAGATGTTTCGGAGTTGACAGATGATGAGCTGTCGGATATCAGAAATAAAGAAATTGGTTTTATTTTTCAGGGCTTTAACTTGATTGCTAATTTGACGGCGTTAGAAAATGTAGAATTGCCGTTGATTTACAGAGGTGTTGGAAAGAAACAGCGCAGGGAGTTGGCAGAGGCTGCTTTGGAGAAAGTTGGTTTGGCGAATCGTATGACGCATAAACCGGCGGAGATGTCCGGCGGACAGCAACAGCGTGTGGCGATTGCAAGAGCCATTGCCCAGGCACCGCCCATTATTCTTGCGGACGAACCTACGGGTAATTTGGATTCTAACTCCAGTAAGGAAATTATGACGATTTTGAAGTCGTTACATAGTGAAGGGCGAACGGTTATTTTGATTACTCATGACAGTGATATCGCAATGGAAGCAAAGCGTATCATTCATATAAAAGATGGTAAAATCGATTACGATGAAGTAAAGGAGAATTCATAAAATGAGTGCGGGAAATAAGGACGGAATTGTTTTAAATCAGGATAGAAGTGTAGAGGCACAGTTACAGCGTGCGAAGGAAGAAAGACAGAAGAAGTTAAAGAAGCAAAAGAGAAGAAAATGGTTTTTGATTGGCGGTGCCGCTGCGATTGTTTTGTTAATTGTTATTGTGTCGGTTATTCTTTCAACAATCAGTAAAAATATGCCAATGACTGTTTTTACTACAAATCCTACAAGAGGTGATTTGGAATCGGTCATCAATGCGAGCGGAACTATTGAGAGTGGGCAGGTTGTAAATTACTATGCGCCCGGAAATATTTTGGTGGAAGAAAATGCACAGTTGGGTGATAAAATTAACGCCGGCGACAGCATTATAGTATTTAATGCAGAAGATTATGAGTTTGCCTTGAGAGAAGTGGAACTGGAAGACAAGATTACTAATAATACATATCAGAGTAATCTTACGGATTACAACGAAACTAAGGCAAAGCTCGCGCAAGCAATTGCTGATGTGGAAAAATATGCAGAATTAGTAATTGTACAGCAGGTTGTTGTGGATGATTTAACGAAAAAAGTAACTGATGCCAATGCAATTAATATTGCTACATTAGAGAGTAAAATCTATCAGGAACAGAAAGAATTGGCAAAGTATACAAGTAAGGTAGAAAATGCAGAAGCCTTAGGATTATCGGATGAAGAGATTGCGAAGTGTTTGAAAGCAATCCAGGAAAAGGAACAGAAGATAAGCGGATGGAATTATGAAATCAGTCAGATTTCCGGTGGTGTAAATGCTTATTATCAGCAAAAAGAATTAACGGATAACCAGACTGTTTTGGCAGAGTATAAGGCAGAATTGGCAGAAGCACAGGCTAAAGTGGAAAGCTATCAGGCAGCTCTTGGTAACAAGTATGATGCGGAAAATATCGTATTAAACGGTGAATTATCTACTATGCGTACCGGTGAAACATACGAAAATATGTTGGAGTGCAAGGATGGTGTTGAAGCTGAATTTGACGGTGTTATCACAGCTTGTAATATTGAAGCTGGAACCAAGACTACTGCCGGCACTGTTATGGTTACATTAGCAAGTCTTGAAGATGTAAAAGTAACTTTCAGTATTACAAAGAGTGGCTTGAAAGAAGTGGAATTGGGCCAGAAAGCAATTGTAGAAATTCTTGATAAGGAATACAATGCAACCGTTACCAGAATTAACAGTATCGCAACTGCAGGTACCAACGGAAGCGCAAGCATTTTGGTGGAAGTCAGCATCGATAATCCTGATAATGATATTTATCTTGGTTTGGATGCAAAGGTTAAGTTAACTACGGCTGCCAAAACAGACGTAGTGATGCTTCCGGTAGAATCCGTAAGTGCGGATAAAGAAGGTGAATTTGTTTATCTTGTAGTAGACGGAATTGTAGAAAAGAGATATATCACTCTCGGCATTTCTTCCGATGAGTATGTAGAAGTTGTGGAAGGTTTGGAAGAAACTGACCAGGTAATTTCTATGGTATCTTCTGAATTGGAAGAAGGTATGCCTGTAATGGCAATGCCTGAAATGAATATGGAAGATATGGAAATGATGATGGAAGGAATGTAAATTGTTAGGAAAAGAGGAATTAATATGTCTCAGTTAATGGAATATATTAAAATTGCCTGGCTATCTATTCGCAATAACAAAGGCCGTTCTTTTCTTACTATGATTGGTATTATCATCGGTATTTCTTCGGTTATTCTGATTGTTGCCATCGGAAACGGCGTTAAAACGTCCGTATTGGATGGTATCAACGGAATGTTTGCAGGCCAGTTATACATTATGGCCTGGGAAGAAAGTGAATCCGGAGAGTATATCTGGTTCACGCCGGAAGATGTGGAAGCGGTTCGTGATAAGGTAGAAAATGTCAAAGCGGTTATGCCGGTAGCAAGTCAGTATGGTGTCACCGCAAACTGGAAAAGAGATTATACTACATGGATTACGGCATCATCTCCGGATTATATGTATGCTATGCCGGAACCGATTTTGCACGGAAGGTATTTCAGTTGGGAAGAATATGAGGACGCCAGTCCGGTCTGCGTTATTTTGGAAGAAAGCGCCATTAATCTGTTCGGTAGTGCCGACGTGGTGGGTGAAAGTATTGAAGTAACCATCGGCGATGCGATTGTGGATTTGCGAATTGTAGGTGTAAGAGCCAAGTCAGATAATGCAGTCAAAACACTGATGTATTATTATGATGAAGTAGAAATTGAGATGCCCGTTACCACAATGGATAACTTGACCGGTTGGGGGCTGGGTGAGGAATTTGATAACTTCCTTGTTATTGCGGAAACGCCGGAACATTCCTCTCAGGTTGCCCAGGACTGTATCCAGTTGATGGAAGCCAGAAAAGACGTGCGTGGGCAACAGGTAATTACAACGGATGAATTTGCATCTGTTACCAAACAGATTAATAGTATTATCAATTATATTACGATTTTTATATCCCTGGTAGCGGCCATTTCACTGGTGGTAGGCGGTATCGGCGTTATGAACATTATGCTGGTATCCGTAACGGAACGTACTTCGGAAATCGGTATCCGTAAGGCTCTTGGTGCCAGAACCGGTTCCATTATGATTCAGTTTCTTGCGGAAGCTGCCATGATTACCTTGCTTGGCGGTGTGCTGGGCATGTTGTTTGGCTGGGGCGGTGCAGCAGTGGTTTGTAAAATCGCATCCCTCCTGTTGGATATGGACATTATTGCATATATTAATGCTGGCACCGTATTTGGTGTTGCGGCTTTTTCAAGCATTATCGGTATTTTCTTCGGAATATATCCGGCAAAAAAAGCAGCAAATTTAAGTCCGATTGAGGCGTTAAGACATGAGTAAGTTTTTAGATTATATCAAAATTGCATTTGCAAATATCAAAATGAATAAAGTCCGTTCGGCATTGACCATGCTTGGCCTTGTCATCGGTATTTCTTCGGTGGTATTGACCATATCTACAGGTAACGGTTTTCGTGACAGTATTTACAATACCTTAAACGATATGGTGGGAAACAGTATTTATTTATTGGCGGCTGATGAGAATTACTATATTACCGATGCGGATATTAAGGCGATAGAAGAGAAGGTCAAAAATGTCAAGGGCGTCACCATGGATGTAACAACCTGGGTGGAGGTGGAAAGCGAAAGCCGCTTCGCACCAAGCGAAGTGAGTGCCAGATTCGGAACGCCGTCTCTTCAATACCTGTATAAAGAACCGCTGGTGCGCGGACGTTATTTTACCCAGGAAGAATATGATAATTGTGAGCCGGTTTGTGTAGTGCCGGAAGCTACGGCCAAAGCATTCTTTGGGTCTACGGATGTACTAGGTGAGACCCTGGAAATTGAATTATACGGCAGTTATTACAATTTAAAAATTATCGGAGTCAGGGAAGACAGTGAATCTTCCGCAACACAGTTATTATACGGAACGGGAAAATACACAATAGAAGTACCGCATTCGCTTATTAGCGAAAGTATTGGTGCTTACGGCATCAGTTTGGACCATTTTATGGTTTATATTCTGGCGGATTCCCAGGAGAATGTTGCACAGGTGGCGAATGATTCGGTAAATCTTGTTACAGCAAGACATGACGTGCGTGGTGAAGGTAAATTTGAAGTGTTGCGTTTTGATTCGGTATTGGAAGGATTTAGCGCGATTTTAAACGTTATTACGGTTTTTATCGTAATGATTGCCATGATTTCATTGTTGGTAGGCGGTATCGGTATTATGAACATTATGCTGGTGTCCGTAACGGAGCGTACCAAGGAAATCGGTATCCGTAAAGCGCTTGGCGCAAGAACGGGAAGTATCCTGTTTCAGTTCCTGGTAGAAGCGGGCACGATATCGTTGCTTGGCGGTATTATAGGTATTCTGGTTGGTATCGGCGGTTCTACGTTAATCTGTTCGCTGGCAGGAAGTCTTGCACAGATGTCTATTGTAGCAGATTACAATCCCTTCTTTATTCTTGCGGTTGCGCTGTTTTCAAGCGGAATTGGCGTATTTTTTGGATTATATCCGGCGCGAAAAGCTGCGAAGCTTACTCCGATTGAGGCCTTGCGCAGAAAGTAAATAACAAACTAAATCGCAAACGAAATAATAAACCTGTATTTTTTTATGATAAAAAAGTGAAAAGATACAGGTTTTTTTCTTTTCTCTTTCAAAAG
Organism: Lachnospiraceae bacterium; assembly: GCA_045590655.1. Classification (GTDB taxonomy): domain Bacteria; phylum Bacillota; class Clostridia; order Lachnospirales; family Lachnospiraceae; genus UBA3766. The sequence goes on from JAZNRI010000032.1 coordinate 24,436, forward strand.
TTTTGGTTTTGTGTTATGCTATTCTGGATTAAGAATGCACAGAAAGTCGAGGTGCTGATTTTGGATTTGGAATTTGATGTAAAAGTAACCCCCGGGGTTTTGTATGATTTTAAAATTCAGCATACCTACAAGAAGCCGATTACCATTTTGGCAACGGCGTTAGGATTTGTTTCCATTTATTTGTTTTTTGTGAGAGAAGACAATACTCGGTTCCTTCTTTTGTTTTTGGGAATCCTTTTTATCGTGTACGAGCCTCTCACGGCAATATATCACTCTTTTCTTCAGGCCAAACTTACACCGGCGTTTCAGCAACCCTTGCATTACAGATTCTGTGAAGAGGGCATCGAAGTCAGCCAAAACGGTGAGACGCAAATGGCGAAGTGGGAGCAATGCGTTAAGGCTTGCAATACAAGAAAGAGCATTTTTGTGTATACGTCTAAGGTAAACGCTTTTATTTTTCCGCGTACCGATTTGGGGAATCAGACGGAGGATGTGATTGAGTACATTGCAAAGCATGTATCTCCGGAGATTATGAAGATTCGTTTTTAAGGATATAAAATTATGATATATGAAACTTTTAGTGCCGAAGAAACCTATGAATTGGGCAAGGAACTCGGACAGAACGCAAAGCCCGGCAGCGTGTATGCGCTGATTGGGGACTTGGGCGTTGGAAAAACGGTTTTTACCCAGGGTGTGGCAGCAGGACTTGAAATCAAAGAACATATTAACAGTCCGACTTTTACCATTGTACAGGTGTATGAAGAAGGAAGACTTCCTTTTTATCACTTCGATGTATATCGCATCGGTGATCCGGAAGAAATGGAAGAAATCGGATATGAGGATTATTTCTACGGAGAAGGCGTTTGCTTTGTGGAGTGGGCGAATTTGATTGAGGAATTAATGCCTGAGCATACCGTAACCGTTACGATTGAGAAGAATCCCGAGAAGGGGTTTGATTATCGTAAGATTACGATAGAATAAGGTAAAGATTTCACAGATAGAGGTTAAAAATGAAACTGATTGGAATTGACAGCTCAGGACTTGTGGCTTCCGTGGCAATTATGGAAGATGACAAACTGGTAGCAGAATATACAGTAAATAATAAGAAGACACATTCCCAGACCTTGCTTCCTATGTTGGAAGAGATTGTACAATCCACAGGGCTGGATTTGAAAGAAGTCGATGCCATTGCAATTGCGGCAGGCCCCGGGTCTTTTACCGGATTGCGTATCGGTTCGGCGACAGCAAAGGGACTTGGACTTGCATTAAAGAAACCCATCGTTCCGGTGTCTACGGTAGATGCCCTGGCATATAATATGTTCGGCACGGATTGTCTGGTTTGCCCCATTATGGATGCGAGACGCAATCAGGTGTATACGGGTATTTATGAATTTGTGAAAGAGGATGTGCAAGGTGACGAAGCTGATAAGAATGCTTCGGTAGCGTTTTGCAAGTATCAGTTAAAGGTGATAAAAGAAGCTTGCGCGGTACCCATCGAAGAGATTACACAAGTATTAAATGAAGCCGGAAGAAAAGTAATTTTCCTTGGTGACGGTGTGCCTGTATTTGCGGAGCAGTTAAAAGAATTAATGCAGGTATCGTACTCTTTTGCGCCTGCGCATTTGGCGTTGCAGAAGGCCGGTTGTGTGGCAAGCCTTGGTATGGAGAAGTTTCGCAACGGAATTTATGAGGATGCGGCAATGCATTCGCCGGAGTATCTTCGACTTTCGCAGGCGGAGCGTGAAAGAAAGGAAGCCGGACTTTTATGATCATTCGTAGGATGCAAATGGAAGATGTTGTGGCAGCAGCGGCTTTGGAGGCAGAGAATTTTAGCGAACCCTGGTCGGCGAATTCTTTTATGGAAGAAATCAAGAAGGATTCTTCCCTATACATAGTTGCCTATGAAAGTGAGATGCTGGTCGGAACCTGCGGACTGATTGCATCTTTTGACGAAGGCGAAGTGCTGAACGTGTCTGTTAAGAAAGAATACCGAAAACAGGGAATCGCGTTACAGATGTTACAGTATCTGCTGGAAGAAGCTAAGATAAAAGGGATTAGGCATTTTACGCTGGAAGTCAGAGAAGGCAATGTGCCGGCAAGAACACTCTATGAGAAACTTGGATTTGTGTGCGAAGGCATACGCCCGAATTTTTATCGAAATCCTACCGAGAATGCAGCGATTTACTGGTTGCATCAGGAATAAATGTTCCTAATATTTCCCACTAGGAAAGTACCTTGGGGTTCTGTATAATTTTACATACTGATGGATTGTTTCGGTGACAAAATATCAGAAACAGATAGAGTGGAGGAGTACCAATGCGGGAATATAATGAAGAACAGCAGAAGTTATTCAGAGTCGTATGTAACGGCTGTGGTAAAGATATGGAAGTAGAGAACGGTATTTTAATGGAAGGGTGTTTTCATTCGGACTGGATGTTCGGATATTTTTCCAAAAGAGACCGTGAGAAGCACGATTTTGATTTGTGCGAAGACTGTTATGAAAGAATAACGAAGGAGTTTGCGGTACCGCCGACTGTGACGGTGGTGACGGAGCTTTTATAAAATAGAAGCGAAGGTGTTTTATGTTAGATGTATGTCTTTTGGGAACCGGAGGAATGATGCCCCTGCCTTACAGGTGGCTCACCTCTTTGATGGTTCGCTATAACGGAAAAAGCATATTGATTGATTGTGGCGAAGGAACGCAGATTGCAATGAAGGAGAAAGGTTGGAGTCCGAAACCTATCGATGTGATTTGTTTTACCCATTTTCATGCGGACCATATCAGCGGTCTGCCGGGAATGTTTCTGACCATGGGAAATGCAGAGAGAACGGAGCCTTTGCTTTTGATCGGACCGAAAGGACTGGAAAGAGTGGTAACAGCGCTTCGGACTATTGCGCCGGAATTGCCTTTTGAGATAAAATATATGGAACTTACAGCGCCGCAACAGACCATTGACTTGGGCGGTCTAAAGCTGAATGCTTTTAAGGTGAACCATAATATCACTTGCTACGGCTATAGCTTGGAAGTGGAACGTGCGGGTATGTTTGATGTGGAACGTGCCAAGGCGCAGGAGATTCCGCAGAAACTTTGGAGCCGTTTGCAGAAGGGCGAAACCATAGAATCGGATGGTGTTACTTACACGCCGGATATGGTGCTTGGTGCACCCCGTAAGGGATTGAAGGTGACCTACACCACGGATACCAGACCTTGCGAAAGTATTGTGGAGAATGCCAAGGATTCGGATTTGTTTATTTGCGAAGGCATGTATGGCGAAGAAGAGAAGCTGGTGAAAGCCAGAGAATATAAGCATATGACCTTTTATGAGGCGGCGGAGCTTGCCAAACGCAGTAATGTAGGCGAGATGTGGCTTACGCATTACAGCCCGTCGCTGGTTCGCCCGGAAGATTATATGAAAAAGGTACGTAAAATTTTCCCGAACTCACATGCGGGAAAAGACGGTAAAAGTGTTGATTTGATGTTTGAAGACTAAATTCGGAAAGGAGGGATAAGATGAAGAACAGCCGTAAAATTCTTGTGATTTTAATTGTTGTTTTATTTGTGTCCGCGATTTTGGGCCTGTTTATCTATGTAAACAATAAGCCGCAAAGCGGAAGCGTGGAAGACGATGTTGTGATTTCCAATGTAGACAATGTGGTTCTTCGTAACCTTGATATTAATTATCCCCCTACGCCGAAGGAAGTTCTGAAATACTACAGTGAAATCACGATGTGCTTTTATGAAGAGAATTTAAGCGAAGAGGATTTGGTGAGACTTGCGCAGACTGCAAGAAAGTTATACGATGCGGAATTGTGTGCAGACGTAACGGAAGAAGAGTACCTTGCAAGTCTTCGTGAAGATATCCTTGAGTTTAATTCCCTGGGGATTGTGGTATCGGGATATACGGTGTCTGCCAGTACGGATGTTGAAGAATTTGTAGTGGACGGACGCGAGTGTGCGCGCTTGTATGTAACCTATCGCTTACGCCAGGGAACGGAATATATTTATTCCAACGAAGTTTTTATCATGCGTAAGGATGAGGACGGTCATTGGAAAATTCTTGGTTGGGAATTGCTGGAAGAAGAGGAAGTGGAATCACTTCAGGAAACAATGGGTACTTCTGAAGAAGAGTAGAAGCAATTTATACATATTTGTTTTATATAAAAGGTAGAAAAATAAAATGGAGAAAGATGTTTTAATACTGGCAATCGAAAGTTCCTGCGATGAGACTGCGGCAGCAGTGGTCAAAAACGGCAGAGAGGTTCTTTCGAATGTCATTTTTTCACAGATTGATTTACATACGGTTTATGGTGGCGTTGTCCCCGAAATTGCCTCCCGTAAACATATTGATAAAATAAATCAGGTCATCGAGGAAGCATTGCAAAAAGCAGGCGTGACTTTGGATGATTTGTCTGCAATTGCGGTTACTTACGGTCCCGGTTTGGTGGGAGCGCTTCTGGTAGGTGTATCTGCGGCAAAGGCAATCGCGTTTGCGACAGGTTTACCGTTGATTGGCGTGCATCATATCGAAGGACATATTTCGGCAAATTATATTGCGAATCCTACGTTGGAACCTCCTTTTGTATGCTTGGTGGTTTCCGGCGGACATACCCATTTGGTATCCGTCAAAGATTACGGCGAGTACGAAATTCTCGGACGAACCAGGGATGATGCTGCAGGCGAAGCTTTTGATAAGGTTGCGCGTGCCATTGGTTTGGGTTATCCAGGCGGTCCTAAAATTGATAAAATTTCCAAAGAAGGCAATCCGGAGGCGATTCGTTTTCCCAGAGCCAAAGTGGGTGACGGAGAATATGATTTCAGTTTCAGTGGTTTGAAATCAGCGGTTTTAAATTACCTAAACGGTTGCCAAATGAAAGGCGAAGAAATCAATACCGCGGATGTGGCTGCTTCGTTCCAGCAGTCAGTAATTGATGTGTTGGTAGGACATTCCATGGATGCAATTGAGAAGTATGAATTGGACAAGTTTGCCATTGCAGGCGGTGTTGCGTCCAATGCTTCTTTACGTCAGGCTTTTGAAGAGGCTTGTGCGAAAAAAGGTGTTGAGTTCTTTTTACCGCCCCCTGTTTTATGTACGGACAATGCGGCGATGATTGGCGCGGCGGCATATTACGAATATATCAAGGGCGTGCGCCACGGATATGATTTGAATGCGGTGCCGAACTTGAAGTTAGGCGAAAGATTATAACGTTTCATATTTTACATTGAACAAAAGAAAGCATGTCAGGTGCAGGCCGACATGCTTTTATATCCCTTTTATATCTTAATTTGGAAAGGAAAGATTGTATGGGTAAAACAGTTGCAATTGTGTTGGCGGCAGGTCGTGGAAAAAGAATGCAGTCCGATGTAGCAAAGCAGTATTTGCTGGTCCGAAACAAACCGGTCTTATATTATTCGCTGAAAGCATTTCAAGACAGTTTGGTAGATGAGATTATACTCGTGACTGCGGAAAGCGAAATTGCATATTGTAAGGATGAGATTGTTGAGAAGTACGCATTCTCGAAAGTATCCCAAGTCGTTGCCGGCGGAAAGGAACGCTATCACTCTGTACACAACGGTCTTAAGGCTTGCGAAGATGCCGACATCGTATTGATTCATGACGGTGCAAGACCTTTTGTGGATGATGCAATCATTGCCCGCAATATTAATATGGTAAAAGAATACGGTGCCTGTGTTACAGGTATGCCGGTTAAGGATACGATTAAAATCGCTGATACGGAAGGCTTTGTGCAAGAAACACCGAGACGCGATTTGATTTGGGCCATACAGACACCGCAGACTTTCCGTTACGATTTGATTAGGAATGCGTATGACACTTTCTTAAATAATGAAGAAGTGAATTGTAAGTCATATAACGTAACAGATGATGCAATGGTGGCAGAACTTTTTGGCGGTTTAAAAGTGAAGCTTGTGGAAGGCAGTTACAATAATGTAAAGATTACCACGCCGGAAGATATGGTGCTGGCAGAAGCGATTTTGGGATAAATAGTGTATATTATTATATGTATATGGGCATATTCAAAAAAGTGATAAGAAAAAAAGTAAAAAATTAAAAAAATCGGTTGACATCCCAAATTATATTTGTTAGAATACATCTTGCGCTGACAAAATTAGCGCGCATGGAGAGGTATCGAAGTGGTCATAACGAGGCGGTCTTGAAAACCGTTTGTCCGCAAGGGCACGTGGGTTCGAATCCCACCCTCTCCGTTTGCACCTCGCAGTCAATAAAGTTAATGATTATGATTTAGCTTGTTTGGAGAAGTACCCAAGAGGCTGAAGGGGCTCCCCTGGAAAGGGAGTAGGTCGTTAATAGCGGCGCGAGGGTTCAAATCCCTCCTTCTCCGTTACATCGAAAGATGTTGCGGTCATGGAAGTTGAACATGGCAAAGTACCTTGACAAATAAACAGCAATCCAACCCTGAAAGTTCAAGAAGCAGTGAGCGGTGCCAAGCCGGAAGACAGGGCACAATCGTGCTTGCACGAAATTGTGACATGGCTTCCGGATTGATAGTGCGAACGCACTGTGACTAAGTTGCACAGCGAACAACTGCAAGAGAATTAATTCAGAGAAAGAAACCTAAACAAAGTAAAACGGAAAAATTAGCTAGATGTTGATTTTGAACGGACAAATGATTTAAATTTTTTTAGAGAGTTTGATCCT
>JAZNRI010000033.1:0-9823 GCA_045590655.1 Lachnospiraceae bacterium
GGTAATCGTCGGAGTGCCCACCTTAACTGCACTTCCGCTTCTGTAAAGCACCTGTGTATCTGCAAGTCCGTTTACGGCAAAATCAGATACATCAGCAAGTTTACATTCGTCAATAACAACGGTTTCCGCAGATAAAATAGCTGGATTTCCGTCTGCTAACTGAGGATATAATGCAAGCTCTTCTCTCACCGCTCCTTCATAGAAGATCACTACACCTTTTACACTTAACTTCTTTCCAATGTTATAGTACAAGGCGCCTTCGCCGTCAGTAAGAATATTTGTTACCGAAATATCTCCCATAACATACATATCACTATTTAAGCTAAGATCTGTAATATTGGTTACATTACCGGTCACGGTCAAAGTAGCATCATTTGCAACGTACATACCCATTGCTTTATCGATTTTTACCGCTTCTACAGTTCCGTATACATCTAAGAAGCCGCTGTTACCGCTAATCGTGCCTATATTGGAAACATTGTCTAAAGCCAGCACTTTCTTGCTCATCTTAATATTAACCGGTGCATTGTTTGTTCCGTAAACCAGTCTCGCATTCTGAATCTCGAGTTTTACTTTTGCATCCAATGTCGCGCTTGAAACTCTGATTACGGGCTTCGCTGTTTCGTCATCACCCACAAGAATAATTTTATCCGCATTTGTAGGTAATGCTTTAATTGTCTTTTCATTTGCTACCTTAATGGTATATGTTTTGCTTTTATCTCCGGATAATTCAAATGCTTTCTCTACATCAAGCCAACTACGGCTGGCAACAAAAACATTTCCGTCAGAATCTGTTACATAATAATATGCTTCCTGCACCTTCGTATAAATAGTACATACATTAGAATCATCAACCGTCAGAACAGTCTCATAACCTGCTGTTAAGCATTTTAAATCCAATCTATCGCAGTCCTCAGAACAGTTATTTACCGTTACAATAGCTTTTGATGCTTCGCCACCCTCCAGCCTCATCTGCATACGACTTCCGCTCGCAATATCAAGATTGTCTACCGTTACCGATGAATATACGCATACAAAAGCATCCGATGTGGCCGGCTTCAAGCTCAATGTATCTGCTGTCAGATTTCCGAACACTTGTATATTAGGAATGTTTTGCAATGTCAACGTACCATCAACAGTAAGTGTAACATATCTTCCAACTGTATAAATTCCCAAATCCATTACCGTAAGATCTTTTACTTTTAAATCACTGTAAAAACTTGGATTTATTTTAATACATTTGACAGGTATATTGATTTGACCATCTGTATCATTAATATCCAATCCTACCACCTGATTTATCTTACTTTCAAAAGTAATGCTTCTTGCTTTTTCCGGAAAATCATTAATTTGAAGTGAAGCCGGACTTCCTTTTACGATATTAATGTTATAATCAATATTCTCATCGTTAATTGCATTAATGCGCGCGACAACTTTATCTAATGAATAAAATTTCTCTGTGCTATTTCCATAAACAAGTTCAATAACTGTATCTGCTGTTTTAGTCCATTCTACAACATAGTTTCCATCAATACCATTTGTCTGAACCAATTTATAAGGCACATTAGCATTTGTTGAAAAGAAAATATTCTCTAACATTGTCGAATAATTAACCAGTTCAAAAATCACTATGCCTTCTAAATTATTAATATCCGGATTCGTGCTGGATTGATAATTATTTGCCACACAATACATAGCAAAACTTTGCTGTTCATATGCCTTTGTTATATTAGTCACTTTTAAATACGCATCTGTTCTTGATGTATACTCAGCCAATGTGCCATCATACTCATATGTTGGACATATATACAAACATGAAGATTCCGCTCTATATTCTCCTATATAAACCAAATTTTCCACTGTTGCACGACTGCCATAAAGCGAAATATTTGTTGCAACATCAAGTGTCAAATCCGTAACACTACAATCACCTTCAAACGAAACAACCTGTCGATTTGCGTCAGTTATTGCATACTCTCCACCAACAGTAACTTCCTCAAGATTACAATTAACAAATTGCACACTGGTATCAGGAAATTTCAATGTACAAGAAACGTTTTCATCTACAAATACTAATCTGGAACCAGATTCCGAATCTTCCACTTTAAATACAAGCTCCGCTACGGTATCAGGAAGTCCTTCTTCAAAAGTTGGTTCTGACGGTGTACTAGCTGATGACAACTGTTCCTTCGCAATTAAAATTTCGAAACTTGAATATGTTTCGTCCAACTCTTCTATCTTATTTATTACTTCCTGATAAGTTTGAAATTTAATATCAACATCGCCATAACTTAATATAAATCCATATTCTTCTGATGTATCACCATATAAAAGAGAGTATTCCTCTGTTTCACTCGAAGCAACTTCTTCCACATTCAGTTTCTCTTCTGAAAATACATCCTCCATATTCTCTACCGCTTCCGATGTAATCACTTCCACCTCTGAAGCAGGATTCTCTGCACTAATTTCTGATGATATCTGGGATTCTTCCACAAGTACATCATCTGCTGCTACCGCTTTTACACCAAGGCTGTTTGTAGGCATCAAAAAGACGCATATTACAAAAACAAGTACCATGGCCGTAATTCGCTTAAAAGCATTTTTTTTCATTTTGTTTTCCTCCTTTAAAAATTACGCAAAAAACACCTTTTAACAACAGAACTCATCCCGTCGTTAAAAGGTGTTTCTATACAATATTATACGCTTAAGGGTTACATTATGACATAACAAGAGAACAGCCTGTGCTGTGCTGTGCTGTGCTGTGCTGTGCTGTGCTGTGCTGTGCTGTGCTGTGCTGTGCTGTGCTGTGCTGTGTAAGCCTATTGCCATCACCATGATTTGTCAAGCCCCTTTACGTTAGATTTTTTACAAAAGAATTATACACCCATCTTTTTTTCAGCACAATATTTTTTTTAATGGTTGGAAAACTTTTTTACCAAGTATCTTCTCTTATCAGCACCGCATCCAATTTCGTCTCCCAAAATTGGTGAACCTCCTTATAATCCACAAACATAATCGGTATGTCTTCTATATATTCGACCTCAATATCCGTTCCTACCGCTGTTTCCTTAAAAATCACCATAAAAGTCGGTTTCGGGGAATTCCCAAGGCTTCGCATACTTCTTGCATATTCGATAAAAGTAATAAACCACTGTCCGTACTTATACTCCCACTTATATTCGAAAATATCATTCACATTTTTATTCTGCATATACTGCAGACACAACTCCTTGGCATAATGCGTATGAAAATAAAATTTCATAAAATCCTCCTATCCCAGCAAATAATCCGTCACCAGCATCACACAGAATCCAACCAGCAACGCATAGGTTGCACCTCGCTGATTTCCATGCGCATGCGTTTCCGGAATCATTTCATCGCTGATAATATAAAGCATTGTTCCCCCGGCAAACGCCAACGCAAAGGGCAGAATCGCAGTCGAAATGCTTACCGCAAAATATCCGATTAAGGTACCCACGATTTCCACAACACCGGTCAGGGCCGCACAAAGAAAAGTTTTCTTTGGGGTTACGCCTGCTGCCAGCATCGGCCCGATGATAACCATACCCTCGGGGATATTCTGTAGCGCAATACCGCCCGCAATTAAGAAAGCCTGCGCCACATCTTCGGAACCAAAGCCTACGCCCGCCGCAATTCCTTCCGGCAAATTATGAATGGCTATCGCCATTACGAATAAAAGCACCTTGCTTAAATTAGCATTTCGATGTTCTTCTTCCTCTGCCGGCGAACCTACAATTTTATGCAAGTGCGGTACAAGCTTATCAATCAGGTTTAAGCACAACGCACCAACAAAAATTCCCGCCACCGTAATCAGAAGACCGACCTTGCCTGTGCCGTAGTCCAGCGAAGGAACAATCAGTCCAAGCACTGCTGCAGCCAGCATAACACCTGCCGCAAAGGACAATACAATGTCCGCAAATTTATGTGACAGCCCTTTAAACATAAAACCGATGCAGGACCCAAAGATGGTCGCACCGCCTACGCCAAGAGCCGTAAGTAAAACCATTTCCATTGTTTTCTTCCTCTTTCATACAAAGGTCTTCATAGACCCCTATAATATATTTTATTGCAAAGCATGCATCTTATTTACTGCGCAAAATACTCATCAATACCGTTAGCAATTCCAACCGCCATTTTCTGCTGATACTCCGCCGTCGCCATCAGGGCATCTTCCTCCGGATTGGACATAAAACCCATCTCCACAATTGTGGTAGGCACCGTACACCAGTTAATTCCGCTCATAGTGTCCGTCTCAATGATACTGCGCATTTTACAACCTGTATTATTCACCAGCCCGTTCAACACACACTCCGACAAATCACGGCTTTGGTCGTGCAAATATCCGTTATACGGATTCGACGGCGTCTGACACATCGTCAATGCCCCGTGCACACTTGAATCCTCCGAACCGTTAGCATGAATCCTGATAAAAGCCTCCGCATTCGCCTCATTGGCCACCGCCGCGCGTTCCGCATTGCTCATATTCACATCGTGTGTCTCACGCACCATAATTACAGTATATCCTCTTGCCTCAAGTTCATCTCTTAATAAAAGGGATACCGCAAGATTTAATTCATATTCCTTAAGTCCGGTCACACAACCCGTCGTACCGCTTGATACTTTTGGCTTGGTTGTAGTCGCACCGGGACCGATAGGCTCATGCTCACTATTACCTTTCAGCTGATGGCCGGCATCTATAACCACCACGCGTCCGCCACCGGTATTGGCCACCGGTTGACTTATAGGTTCGCTTGGCGTCTCTTCCCCATTGTCCGACGCCGCTTCTGCGCCGTCCGCCTGCGCAACATCACCATCTTCAGTGCCACCTCCATCTGACGCCGCAGCACCAGCCTCAGCATTCAATTCATCACTCTCCGAAACGCTATCCTCCGAAGAAACGCCGCTCTCATTCTCTAAGCTCACATCGTCTGTTGCAGAATCTTCATCCTCTATCACTTCATACTCGCTGATTTCCACCAGCGTAGTATCATACTCTTCCTGCCACAAGTTCTGCGGCACGCATCCGCCAAGCAACACCAAGCTTATGATAAAAGCTCCAAACCAAGCGAATCTTTTATATGCTTTTCGCATTTTAATCCTCCTCGAAGTATCCCTTGTACTCTACCTTCAAAGTACTGTCCGGGAACAGGTAACGGAACAATTCCACAAAATAATCATCCGTCATACTTGCGATATAATCCACCACCAGTTCATCCGCCCCAATCTCACTGTATGCAGGGCCTCGTCTGTAGGTTTTCGTAATTTCTTCAATGTAAGAAATGTGATGCTTGTACAGCATACTGTCCTTCGTTAAAGACTTCGCCTCTTTTAAAAGGTACTCATACATCTTCGCAATCATAGGATAGATGGATTCCTCGTACACCTTTTCCAAATCTTTTTGCTTATAGATGCGCTGGTAATTCTCTTTCTTCGCCAGCGAAAATGCCTCATAATAGGCATCGTCCATTTCCAAGTGGTCCTTGCCGTAACTGTTTTCAATGATATTCACAATCATATTGTTAATGATTTCCGCATTGGTCTTACCGATGATACCACCGCTAAAGGCATCACTGTCTTCATAAATCCCAAGGCGTTTCGCATCCTGTCTGTCCTTACCAAGGTATGCAATAATATCCGAAACACGCACCACGCAGGCTTCCAGGGTCGAAGGCACAAGTCGCTTAATCGCACTCTGGTCCAAGTAACATTCTTCCATCTTCGCATCAAATTCCGCAAAATCCTCATAGTGCTTCGGCTTGTAATTTTTACACTCCATTTCACCGTTGTGACAAATAATTCCATCTAAGGTCTGCAAACTCAGATTTAAAGGAAAAATCACATCCAGCACTCTGGCGCTTTGAATATTATGGTTAAAAAGTCTTCCCGTGTTTGCATAGTACATCTCGCTTAACTTATACTCACCGGGATGTCCAAAAGGTGTATGTCCGATATCATGCCCCAACGCCGCCGCTTCAATCAAATCCGTGTTCAGATTCAGCACCGAACCAATATTGCGCGCAATTCTTGCCACCAACTGCACATGCTGGGCACGACGGGTAATATCGTCATTATGGTACAACGAAAACACCTGGGTCTTGTCCATATAACGGCTGTAGTAGGGAATATGCATAATCTTCTCCACATCCCTGACAAACGCAGGACGCCAGATATTAGCCTTATCGTGAGACGGGTCACGGCGGATAATATCCTCATCTTTACACGCGTAAGGATTCACCGCATGATTCGCCCTGTCTTCTTTAATTCTCTCCTGAAGTTCGGCACTTAAACTCTTGTATTTTATATCTGTCATAAAATCTCCTAATTACATCCTGTTTCCGATATTGCCCTGCTGATAAGCCTTCAGCAACTGCTCCAAATCCTGAATGCTGCTCTTTAAGCGCTTACCGATATCGGTATCCGCAATATACATTCTGCGGACAAATTTTTCCACTTCCAAAGTATCGGAAATAATATCTGTTTCTTCGGTGATTGCTTTCTCCGTTGTCTCAAACTGCTCGTGGGCAACCAGGCGCATACCGTGAGAATTGGATACCAAAGTATATCCCGCAATACCGGTTTTATCGTGGTATGCCTTTGAGAAACCGCCGTCAATCATTAATACCTTGCCACCGCACTTAATGGGCGTCTCACCCTTTTTAATTTCCACGGGAACGTGACCGTTGATGATGTGACCACCAGCCACATCCGCACCGAATTCCGCAAGGATTTTATCTGCGGTAGCTACATTCTCAATTAAATTATAGTAAGGATCCTTCTCCTCTTTATGTGTAGTCTTATCTGACACAAACAACCGCTCAAAAGTTGCCATTTTGGCACGACCGTAAGCCGGTGACTTAGGCCCGTTCCACAAGTACCAAAGAATGTCACCGCCCTTCTGATGTTCGGCAGTTCCCGGCGTTCCAAAGAAACCTTTACGCGCATGGGCTTCCAACACATCATACATAGCCTTACCGCTGACTTCCTCATCACCGATAAAAGTTTTGCTGAACTCACCGTTTTCATCCATGGGCACGCAACCGTGGTACAAAAGATTGCCATTGGATACGCGGTACAGACTTCCCTTCTGATACAGAAGTCTGATGTGCTTCTGAAGCTTCTCGCAATTCATAAAAGCCTTCTTCAAATGATTTACAAGCTTCCACTCATCCTCTGTCAACTCATACGGATTTGCAGGGTCTACGGTAGGGAAATCGCAATCCTTTAACGGATATTCCACGCCGTCAATGCAAACCGTCTTATTCTCATAATTGATTTTATCGAGTAAAAGATTACCTTCCATTCCAAACTCAGGATTACGCTGTATCAGGCGCCCTTCCAGCTTAAACTGTAACATGGTAATCGCTTTGTACATACGCATTTCCACTTCGGAAGCGTTGGTAAACTGACCCTTGCTGTCCTCTTTCAAACCAAAGCAGGAACAATCCGCATCCTTATAAAAGTGCAGGGCAAAACTTGCCAACGGCAAAAGGTTAATGCCGTATCCGTCTTCCAAAACAGACAAATTGCCGTAACGTGCCGACATACGGATTACGTTAGCAATACAAGCTGCATTGCCGCCTGCCGCTCCCATCCAAACCACGTCGTGATTCCCCCAGACAAAATCCAGTGAATGGTATCTGCAAAGAGTATCCATAATGATATGGGGGCCGGGGCCTCTGTCATAAATATCACCGATTACGTGTAAGTGGTCCACAACCATTCTCTGAATCAATTCACACAAGGTTACAATAACCGCATCCGCCTGACCGATACGCACGATAGTCTGCAAAATACTGTTGTAATACTGCTCCTTGTCGTAAACCTCTTCCTTTTCGGTAATCAATTCTTCTATAACGTAAACAAATCCCTTCGGAATTGCCTTACGCACCTTAGAACGGGTGTACTTGGAAGATACACATTTTACCACCTGCACAAGATGATGCAATGTCATCATATACCAGTCTTCAATATCCTCTTCCTTGGCTTTTACAATCTCCAACTTCTCCTTGGGATAGTAAATCAAAGTTGCCAGCTGTCTTTTATAACTGTTGCTGACGGTTTTTCCCATAACTTCATCTATTTTACGGCGCACGGAACCTGAACCGTTCTTCAGCACGTGAACAAACTGCTCATACTCGCCGTGAATATCCGTAAGGAAATGCTCGGTCCCCTTCGGTAATGCAAGAATCGCCTGCAGGTTAATGATTTCCACTGCTGCCGCATTCTCGGTAGGGTACTGCTTTGCCAGTAAGGATAAATATTTTTCGTGTTCCTGATGCATATCTTTTCTCCTAATTTGTCAATCTACTCTAATTTTACAAAAAGCACCCCTATAAAGCAAGTTGCAATATATGAGGTGCATGCTGTTTCCTGTATAAAAGGAAGGCCTATGCTTCCTCCAATCCAAATACTCTAACAAAATTCTTATATAAAATCTTCTCGTTGCTCTCATCGCCAAGCTTCAAGTTAAGGAATCTCTCAAGCTCAGTCTTGGGTTTCCACATAGGGAAGTCGGTACCGAAGAAGAAATGGTCCTCGCCGAAACGCTCAATCAAGCGAAGTGCTGTATTCCTGTCGATAAAAGGCAGGGAACTTGAAGTATCATAAAAAACATTCTCAAACTTGGGATTGCGATACGCATCTTCCCATCTGTGATACCCGCCAAAATGTGACGCCAGAATAATCAATTCCGGAAACTCCCGGGCAATTCTCGCCATTCTTTGGGGTGCGGAATAATCGTAACGATCGTCTCCCATATGTAAAAGAAGTTTTAACCCCTTATCGCTCATAGCCTTATAAATAGGGTACATCTTCGGGTCATCAATATCATACTGCTGCATATCGTTGTGAAACTTCACACCTACGATACCCATCGCTTTCATGCGGTCAAGCTCCGCATCATAATCTTCGAAATCCTTGTGCATTCCGCCAAAACCAATAAACTTCGGATGTGCCTTACATTCTGCCGCAATAAAATCATTGATACTGATTACCTGTGCGGGACTTAACGCCGATGAGCACACCAAAATTCTTTCGCTTCCGATTTGCTCTTCTTTTTCCAAAAGGCTGTGGCTTGATGCATCGGAATACATGGGAATATCATAAAAATGCCCGATGGACTCTGACGCTTTTACCGCAATTTTATCCGGAAATATATGTGCATGTGCATCTATAATCTTCATTTCATCTATGCTACCGATCGCTATTATTTCTCGGTATTCTCCTCAGTTTTTTCTATTTTTTCTTCAGCTTTCTCTTGGCTTTTTGTTTTATTCTTCTTTCTGTTCAGGTGGAACATCCTGTCAAATTCCTCTTCCGAATATACAAACAACACCAAAATTACAAGCGTAACAAATGCCACGGATACAAAGCAATCCGCTACATTAAAAATCGGGAAGTTTATTGCTTTTACATAAAACATATCTACAACATATCCCTGACCGAATTCGCCACGGAACATTCTGTCCAAAAGATTGCCCACTGCACCACCGGCAAGCATAACCGAAAGCACACGCATGGCGTTGAATTTCTTTTCCTTGGGAAGCTTCACGTAAAACAACCCTAATAGGAATAAAACAACCGGGGTAATTGCGATAAACAGCCACTGGCAGTTCTGAAGCATCCCCCAAGCCATTCCTTTGTTGGGAATTACGTGGAGTTCAAAAACACCTTCCAACAAAACAATTGTGTTATACATACCGATTTTATCGAGGCATAACTCTTTTACCCACTGGTCCAACAACACAATGGCAATCACGCCAAGCACCGGTAAAATATATCGCATAAAAACTTTTTTCATCTA
>JAZNRI010000034.1:0-2311 GCA_045590655.1 Lachnospiraceae bacterium
AAGTTTGAGGAGGAAATCAAGGAATGGAAGCAGCAGGATGAAGACGTTTTATCCTACGCACTGTTCCCGCAGGTTGCTATGGAGTTCTTCAAGCACCGTCAGGCACAGCAGACGAAAGTTGATGTGAATGCGGCTGATACCAAGAACCATGCATATCCTGTCTAAGTTAATCCAGAGGCTGTCGCTTTGCGGCAGCCTTTTTTTGTTTGGATGGCTTTGTGGCTCAAATGTATGTGGAAGGTACGGAATAGAGATGCAAAAGAAATCCTCATTATCTGTGGAATAGAAGAAAAGCTTATTAATTTACGGCACTATGCCGATATAGTTTAATAGAGAAGCACGTAAACGGATTTACGGCGCAGACTACAAGGAGGTAGTGTTATGGGAATTGAATCAATCATCAGTAACATGCATATTGCGAACAATACGTATGGCACGAAGGATACAAAGGAAAGTAAAGAAGCGAAAGAGTCAAAAGAGACAAGTGCGGCAAATCAGACCACAGCCGGTAAAAAGGTGGATGTCAAGGGCAAGACTATTGGTCAGCCGAAGCTGAGTGAAAAGGCTGCGAAGTATTACGAGGAGTTGAAGTCCAAGTATAAAAATATGGATTTTATTCTGGTGAGTAAGGATATGAAAGAAATGGCGAAGGCTAATGCCGGAAGTTTTGCGAATCCTCAGAAAATGGTGGTTTTGATTGATGAGGAAAAGGTTGAACGGATGGCGGAGGACGAGAAGTTCCGTAAGCAGTATGAGGGCGTGATTGCGTCCGCGCAGAAGCAGTTGCCGCAGTTACAGCAGGCGCTTGGGCGCTTCTCCAATGTGAAAGGCTTTGGGGTACAGGTAAAGGACAACGGAGTGACCTCCTTCTTTGCGGTGATGAGCAAGTCCTTTAACGACCAGGCAGCTCGTCTGGAAAAGCGTAGAATTGAGAAAAAGGCGGAGAAGAAAGAAGCCGAAAAGAAAGCGGAGAAAAAGGAACGGCAGGAGAAACTGGAGGAAAAGCGGGAAGAACACCGGCTTGAGGCCAAGGAAGCGGAAGAAGAGGTCTTTTCTGCGGAGTCGATAGGGGAATTGGTAAAGATGGTGGAGGATTTCAATTATCAATTTGTGTCGGATACCACAATGACCGAGGCCGAAAAGGGGCTCGGGTCGGTGATTGATTTTAAAGGATAAGATTTCACGGCTTTGCCTAGGTTCTGCAATTAAGAAAATGTGAAATAATATGGTATATGAGCTACGGAGAGCGCCTGTTTTCAAGGGATTGATTGGAAACAGGCGCTTTATATTTTGGGGACGGAGAAAAAGGCTCAGAAAGGAGAAGTATGATATGGAGATACCGGCAATCAGTGTGAATTTTAGTGCTAATATAATACAGTACGCGACAAGTACAGCAGCATCCCGTGAGTATGATAAAAAAATGCGAAAGCTTCAAAAAAAACGGGAAGAACGGGAACTGGAAGAGCGAAGAAAACATAAAGAACGTATGAAAGAAGCTTTGGAAGCCTATGCGAAATATCGGCGGGAACTGCGGCATTATTATAACGAATTGGGGTATCAGAAAAAGCTGGCAGCCTCGATGGAGGGTATAGCAACGTTTGTAGATGTAAAGCGTCCGCCCGTAGTCAGTGCAGCCTACGAATTGATTCTGATGTTGGGAATGTAGTACTTGTAGAATACCGGAACAAATGGTATAATCAACATATGTAAATTAGGTTTGATTTTTGCATCGTAAGCTTTGGATGATTCCGAAACTGAAGCAGGTATGAGTAATCGGATAAGAGGGAATAGAATTGATATGAAAAAAAGAATTTCATTGTCCACAACACAAATGATTTTATTAAGCTTCCTATTGGCAATATTGGTGGGAAGCCTGTTATTGTTTTTACCGTTTGCTTCGGCAGACGGGAAGTCGGTTTCCTATATCGATGCATTGTTTACGGCAACCACGTCCGTTTGTGTGACCGGTTTGGTGACCTTGCCTACGGTTTCTGCATGGAGCGTATTCGGACAAATTGTGATATTGTTTTTAATTCAAATCGGTGGCCTGGGTATTATTACGATTATATCAGGGTTAATGATCAGTCTGCATAAAAGAATGGGCTTAGGAGACCGTATGCTGATTCAGGATGCATTTAATCTGAATTCGCTGTCAGGAATTGTACAGTTTCTTAAGAAGGTGTTAATCGGTACTTTTATTGTAGAAGGTGTCGGTGCTCTGTTATATATGACGGTTTTTATACCGGAATTCGGCGCAAAAGGTATCTGGATTTCCTTGTTTAATGCGGTGTCTGCCTTTTGTAACGCGGGC
>JAZNRI010000035.1:0-12673 GCA_045590655.1 Lachnospiraceae bacterium
TTACCACAAGCCTTGACGTAACCCTTTCAACCAATCTTGTGTTGGATGGTGTAAATCTTTCTGCAGCTAAGAAAACCATTTATGCAAATGACTATGAATTATATGTAGATAACAATGGCGGAATCACTGCAGCAAGAGCAACGGAACTTTACACACTTTATTTAAATAACGGAACCGTAACCTTTAGTGCAAAGGATAGTACCATCAACAATGTAGAGATGGGAGTAGACGGAACCTTTAAGTGTCCTCAGTTTACGGGATATGCCATGGGTTAATTAACAAGACACTCCGGATACCGATAAGGTATTCCGGGGTGTTTTTATCTTGCGTCTTAAAATACTTTGTTGTATGATGAAAGTAATTTGCAAAGGAGGTGCAAAAATGTCACTGATTATGGCTATAGTATGGCTTGTTTTGATGATTGCCTTGGTGGTTGTGGAAGTAGCAACTTTGGGTCTTGTTTGCATTTGGTTTGCAATCGGTGCGCTTTTTGCTGCGATTGTAGCGGTGTTTGGCGGACCTTGGTGGTTACAGTTGATTGCCTTTGTTGTGGTTTCGGCGGTTACACTTATTTTTACAAAACCTATTGCAAAGAAGTATTTTACGGATAAAATACAAAAGACCAATTCCGAGGATTTGATTGGCAAGAAGGTGATGGTGACGGAAGACGTAGATAATGTCCGGGCAACCGGCGTGGCAGTGGCTTCCGGCCTGGAATGGACGGCCCGTGCCAAAGAGGATGGCGTTACTTTTATGAAGGGCGAATTCGCCCTGGTGCATGCAATCGAGGGCGTGAAACTGATTCTTGTGAAGTGTCCCCAGGAACATGACGCAGATGAGAAAGAAATTTTTCAGTATAAATAGGTGAAAACGGAAATAATGATGAAAGATGTAAATACATCGATTTCATTATAGAAATAAAAGAAAAGAGGGTAAAAGGATGAATGGAATGTTTTTAGTAGCAGAAGGCTTAGGCGCATTATTGTGCGTACTTGTTGTAGTTTTAATTGTTTTGGTAACAGTGGCACTGTCTTGTTTCAAGATTGTTCCCCAGGCAAACGCTTATGTTGTGGAACGTCTTGGTGCTTATCAGGGAACCTGGTCTGTAGGTTTTCATTTTAAGTTTCCCATTATCGACAGAATTGCCAAGAGAGTAATTTTAAAAGAGCAGGTTGTGGATTTCCCTCCTCAGCCCGTTATTACCAGAGATAACGTTACTATGCGTATCGACACTGTAGTATTTTATCAGATTACAGATCCGAAGTTGTTTGTATACGGTGTAGAGAATCCCCTTATGGCGATTGAAAACTTAACAGCAACCACCTTGCGTAACATTATCGGTGAAATGGAACTTGACCAGACACTTACTTCACGTGAAATTATCAACACCAAGATGCGTGCGTCTTTGGATGTAGCAACAGACCCCTGGGGTATTAAGGTTAACCGTGTTGAGTTAAAGAACATTATGCCTCCCGCAGCGATTCAGGATGCGATGGAGAAGCAGATGAAGGCAGAGCGTGAACGTCGTGAAGCCGTAACCAAGGCTGAAGGTGAGAAGAAGGCATCTATCCTTGAAGCAGAAGGTAAGAAAGCAGCGGCTATTCTTACTGCTGAAGCTGAGAAGGAGTCTGCAATTCTTCGTGCAGAAGCTGAGAAAGAGAAGAAGATTAAAGAAGCAGAAGGTCAGGCTGAGGCTATCAGAAAAGTGCAGGAAGCTAATGCGGAAGGTATCCGTATGATTCGTGAAGCCGGAGCTGACGAGGCAGTTCTTAAGATTAAGAGCTTGGAAGCTTTTGCGGCAGCTGCCAACGGTCAGGCTACCAAGATTATTATCCCTTCTGAGATTCAGGGTATTGCAGGTCTTGCTGCAAGCGCGAAGGAAATTTTAGATAAATAAATCAGCTAAGATGCGGTGGTTTTAGAGAGAAAACGCAGCGGAAAGATATTATGTTTTAGAAAGATATTTATGGAGGAAATTAAAATGAGCGTGCAGTTAAAAGGTCGCGATTTTTTAACCTTAAAAGATTTTACAGCGGAGGAAATTGACTATTTCTTGAAATTATCCGCAGATTTAAAAGACAAAAAGAAGAAGGGCGTTCCTATGGACGTCCTTCGAGGAAAAAATATTGTTTTGATTTTCGAGAAGACCAGTACCAGAACCAGATGCTCATTTGAAGTAGCAGCGTTCGACTTAGGCATGGGCGTTACATACTTGGATCCTTCCGTAAGTCAGATTGGTAAGAAGGAAAGTATTGCGGATACCGCAAGGGTATTGAGCCGTATGTATGACGGTATTGAATACCGAGGTTATGGACAGTCTATTGTGGAAGAACTTGCAAAATATTCCGATGTGCCTGTATGGAATGGTTTAACTAACGAATATCACCCCACACAGATGCTTGCGGATATGCTTACCATTCAGGAACAGCTTGGTCGCTTAAAAGGCGTAAAATTAACTTATATGGGTGATGCCCGCTACAACATGGGTAACTCCCTTATGATTGCCTGCGCAAAGATGGGTATGCATTTTACAGCATGTGCACCGAAGAGATATTTCCCGGACGAAGCCTTGATTAAGCAGTGTGAAGAATATGCCAAGGAAAGCGGCGCGACCTTGCGTTTTACCGAGGATGTGGAAGAAGGTACAAAGGGGGCAGATGTAATCTATACTGACGTATGGGTATCTATGGGCGAACCCGACAACGTATGGGTTGAGCGTATCAAGGATTTGACACCTTACCGCGTGACTATGGATGTTATGAAGAATGCCGGTGAAAATGCAATCTTTTTACATTGCCTGCCTTCTTATCACGATCATAAAACCACAATTGGTAAGCAGATTGGCGAGAAATACGGCTTAAGCGAGTTGGAAGTAACCGACGAAGTATTTGAGTCTTCTTATTCAAGAGTGTTTGAAGAGGCTGAGAACAGAATGCACACCATCAAGGCTATGATGGCGGCAACACTGGGGGCATTTGAGAATGAATGATAAAAGAGTTGTGCTCTGCGGCGCTAATGCCTATGAGCAGAAGTACTATTTAAATGAGCAGTTTGCCAAGCTTCCCCAGGCGGTAAAAGATGAGCTTCAGATTATCTGTGTGCTTTTTACCGAGGAAGTGGGCGGCGTTTTCACTATGGTGTTTGAGGAGGACGGAAGTCTCTCTTTGGAAACCGTGGCGGAAGAAACAGATATTTACTATGATGAGATTTCCAGTGGCCTTTTGGTGCAGGAAATCCGAAGAAACCGTCAGGACTTCTTTGAATCCTTAAAGATTTATTATCGTGTTTTTATACAGGGTGAATCTATTGAGGAATTGCTAAAAGAGGTTGAAGAATAGGTAAAAGAAAGAGGTAGCAACATGCTTCTGGTTGTAGATGTAGGAAATACCAATACGAATTTCGGTGTATACGACGGAGAGGAACTTCTTGTCAAATTTAAATTGATGTCCAAACTTGAGAGAACTTCGGATGAGTTTGGTATGGCAATTTGTGATTTGCTGAAGTTAAATAACATTGATAAAAAGCAGATTGACGGTGCCATTATTGCCAGCGTAGTGCCCAATGTGATGCATGCGTTGGTGGGCGCAATTGAGCGCTATATCGAAACCAAGCCTTTGATTGTGGGCCCGGGAATCAAAACCGGGATTAAAATCATTACCGAGAATCCCCGTGAAGTAGGTGCGGACCGTATTGTAGATGCAGTAGCGGCATACGAAAAATACGGCGGACCGGTTCTGGTTATGGACTTCGGAACAGCGACTACTTACGATTTGGTAACAGCGGACGGTTCTTTTGCGGCAGGTATTACAGCGCCCGGTATTAAGATTTCAGCAAGAGCTTTGTGGGAAGATACTGCGAAGTTACCTAAGATTGAAATTAAGAAGCCGGCATCGATTCTGGCCCAGGAAACCATCAGCAGTATGCAGGCAGGACTTGTGTACGGTCAGATTGGACAGACAGAGTATATTGTTAAAAAAGTAAAAGAAGAGAGTGGCCTTGCGGATTTGAAAGTTGTGGCAACCGGCGGCCTGGGCAGTATCATCAGTGACGAGACCGATGCCATTGATGTATACGACAGACAGCTTACCTTGGAAGGCTTGCGTTTGATTTATGAGAAGAACAGAAAGAGCGGAGGAAAGAATTAGGTGAACACCTTAAGGATTGGAGATGTAAACTTAAATAATCCTTTTATCTTGGCACCCATGGCAGGAGTAACAGACCTGCCATTTCGTGTTTTATGCAGTGAAATGGGTGCGGGAATGAATTGTATGGAGATGGTCAGTGCCAAGGCAATTACCTATAACAATAAGGCAACATGGGATATGATGAAGATTGACCCGCGGGAAACTTGTGTATCCCTGCAGTTATTCGGTTCCGAACCGGATGTAATGGCGGAAGCGGCCAAAAGGATAGAGGAACTGCCTTTTCAAATTATGGACATTAATATGGGGTGTCCTGTGCCGAAGGTGGTAAACAACGGTGAAGGAAGTGCCCTGATGAAAAATCCGCTTCTCGTGGGACAGATTGTGGAGGCGGTGGCAGGAGCCATAAGTAAGCCTCTTACGGTAAAAATCCGCGCCGGCTTTGATGAGGATTCTATCAACGCAGTAGAGATTGCCCGCATTGCCCAGGAGAGCGGGGCGAAAGCTGTGGCGGTCCATGGACGCACCAGACAGCAATTTTATTCCGGAACTGCAGACTGGGAAATTATCGCCCGCGTTAAAGATGCTTTAACCATTCCGGTAATCGGTAACGGGGACGTGGTGGACGGACCTTCGGCAGAAAGGTTGATGAAAGAAACCGGCTGCGACGGCGTGATGATTGGGCGTGCCGCCAGAGGGAATCCGTGGATTTTTCAGAATATCATAAAATATTTTGAGACTGGCGAAGTGATTGGTAAACCGCCTATGGAAGAGATGCAACAGATGATTCTTCGCCACAGTAAAATGCTTCTCGAGTGCAAGGGCGAATATACCGCAGTTCGGGAAATGCGTCAGCACGTGGCCTGGTATACAAGCGGCTATCACAATTCCGCAGCGCTGAGACGAAGGATTAACGAGGCAGAGAGCATAGAAGAGCTGGAAAGAATGGTATGTGGGGAGTCGTAAGACTCCCTTTTCTTTTGTTTTATCTTGACAACCCCGCACATCAAGGCTAAAATAGGCTTGGACTGCGTCTATCCTTGGGATAGTTGCGCCCATTTTTCGGTTCAAAAGTTGTTTTTTGGAGCTTTTGGGGGCCGGATCAGTTTTTGAAATGAAGATTTGCAGTATTTGTCTTTTATTTATAGAAAGGAGTACATATCATGTACAACAAAGTTGCAACGGATTTGAATTTCGTACAGCGTGAAAAAGAAGTAGAGAACTTCTGGAAAGAGCAGGATATTTTCCGTAAAAGTATGGAAAACCGTAAGGAAGGCGAAACCTATACCTTTTATGACGGACCGCCTACCGCAAACGGAAAGCCTCACATCGGTCACGTTTTAACACGTGTTATCAAGGACATGATTCCCCGCTACAGAACCATGAAGGGTTATATGGTTCCCCGTAAGGCAGGTTGGGATACTCATGGACTTCCTGTTGAAATTGAAGTAGAGAAGCTTCTTGGCCTTGACGGTAAGGAGCAGATTGAAGAATACGGTCTGGAGCCTTTTATCGGCAAGTGTAAGGAAAGCGTTTGGAAATACAAAGGAATGTGGGAGGATTTCTCCGGTACCGTTGGATTCTGGGCTGACATGGACGACCCTTATGTAACATATCATGATGACTTCATCGAGTCTGAATGGTGGGCATTGAAGGAAATCTGGAATAAGGGCCTTTTATACAAAGGTTTTAAAATTGTGCCCTACTGCCCCCGTTGCGGAACTTCCCTTTCATCTCACGAAGTAGCACAGGGCTATAAGGATGTCAAAGAACGTTCAGCTATCGCACGTTTTAAAGTAAAAGGTGAGGATGCATATATTCTTGCATGGACAACCACACCCTGGACTTTGCCTTCTAACGTGGCACTTTGTGTAAACCCTAACGAAGAATATTGTAAGGTAAAAGCAGCCGACGGCAACGTGTACTATATGGCCAAAGCCCTTCTTGACACCGTTCTCGGAAGATTGGCAGAAGAAGGCAAGCCTGCTTATGAAATCCTTGAAACATACATTGGTAAAGATTTGGAATACAAGGAATACGAGCCTTTGTTCGACCACGCGGTAGAAATCTGCGCAAAGCAGAACAAGAAGGCATACTTTGTAACCTGTGACACATACGTTACATTGACAGACGGTACCGGTGTGGTTCATATCGCACCTGCATTCGGTGAAGACGATGCCAACGTAGGACGTAATTACGACTTACCTTTTGTACAGCTTGTAGACTCTAAGGGTGAAATGACCAAGGAAACACCTTGGGCAGGAACCTTCTGTAAGGATGCGGACAAGCACGTACTTGTTGAACTTGAAAAGAACGGTCTTCTTTATGATGCACCGAAATTCGAACATAGCTATCCTCACTGCTGGAGATGTGATACTCCGCTGATTTACTACGCACGTGAGTCTTGGTTTATCAAGATGACCGCCGTAAAAGAGGACTTAATCCGTAACAACAACACCATTAACTGGATTCCCGAGTCTATCGGTAAGGGACGTTTCGGTGACTGGTTGGAAAACATCCAGGATTGGGGTATTTCTCGTAACCGTTACTGGGGTACACCGCTTAACATTTGGGAATGTAGCGAATGCGGACATATGCACTCCATCGGAAGTCGCGCTGAATTACAGGAATTAAGCGACAATTATCCCGAGGGCGGTGTGGAATTGCACAGACCCTTCATTGATGAAGTGACCTTCCCCTGTGAGAAGTGTGGCGGTACAATGAAGCGTGTTTCTGAAGTAATTGACTGCTGGTTTGACTCAGGTGCAATGCCTTTTGCACAGCACCACTATCCGTTTGAAAACAAGGATAAGTTTGAGGCACAGTTCCCGGCACAGTTTATTTCTGAGGCAGTTGACCAGACAAGAGGCTGGTTCTACTCACTTTTAGCAGAATCTACACTTTTATTTAATAAGGCACCTTACGAGAATGTAATCGTTTTGGGCCACGTACAGGATGAAAACGGACAGAAGATGAGTAAGTCTAAGGGTAATGCGGTAGATCCTTTCGACGCATTGGAGACTTACGGCGCAGATGCAATCCGTTGGTACTTCTACATTAACTCTGCTCCTTGGTTACCTAACCGTTTCCACGGCAAGGCAGTACAGGAAGGCCAGCGTAAGTTTATGGGTACTCTTTGGAATACCTATGCATTCTTCGTTCTGTATGCGAACATTGACAATTTTGATGCAACCAAATATACATTGGAATACGATAAGTTACCGGTTATGGACAAGTGGCTTCTTTCCAAGATGAATTCCGTAATCAAGGAAGTGGATGATGACTTGGCGAATTACCGCATTCCCGAAGCTGCAAGAGCACTTCAGGAGTTCGTGGATGAAATGAGTAACTGGTACGTGCGTCGCGGCCGTGAGCGTTTCTGGGCAAAGGGCATGGAGCAGGATAAAATCAATGCATACATGACACTTTACACAGCCCTTGTAACCATCTCTAAGGTTGCAGCGCCTATGATTCCTTTTATGACAGAGCAGATTTATCGCAACTTGGTATGCAGCATCGATGCAAACGCACCGGAGAGCGTTCACTTATGTGATTTCCCTGTTGCGGATGAGTCTATGATTGACAAGAAGCTGGAAGAGGATATGGAAGCAGTATTAAAGACCGTAGTTTTAGGTCGTGCCTGCAGAAATACCGCAAACATCAAGAACCGCCAGCCTATTGCTACCATGTTTGTAAAAGCTCCTTTTAGCTTGGGCGAATTTTATCAAGAAATCATTGAAGACGAATTGAATGTGAAAAAGGTTGTCTTTACCGATGAGGTAAGAGATTTTACCACCTATACTTTTAAGCCTCAGCTTCGTACCGTAGGACCTAAGTACGGTAAGCAGTTAGGTGGCATCCAGAAGTACCTCGGCAGTGTTGACGGCAATGATGCAATGGATATTTTAAAAGAAAAGGGTGCATTAACCTTTGATGTAGACGGAACCGAAGTATCTCTTGCAGAAGAAGATCTTCTTATCGATATGAAGCAGAAGGAAGGTTATGTAACAGAAGCGGATAATACAGTAACCGTAATTCTTGATACTAACCTTACTGATGAGTTAATCGAGGAAGGCTTTATGTATGAGGTAATCAGCAAGGTTCAGACCATGCGTAAGGATTCCGGATTTGAAGTTATGGACCACATCAAGGTCTACATTAGCGGAAATGACAGAGTAGCTGACGTTGTAAAGAAGAACGAACATGCAATCTCTGTAAAAGTACTGGCA
Organism: Lachnospiraceae bacterium; assembly: GCA_045590655.1. GTDB lineage: Bacteria > Bacillota > Clostridia > Lachnospirales > Lachnospiraceae > UBA3766. The sequence goes on from JAZNRI010000035.1 coordinate 8,372, forward strand.
GACGAAATCGTCTACGGTGCAAGCTGCGACGGCGCTAAGAATTGGAACGTCAACGGAGAAGACGTAACTATCGGCGTGCAGAAGCAGTAAAATAAATATAGCGATGTTTTGGGGAAAACATTTTAAGAATGTGGCAAGCACATTCTCTATCAAAACAATGGAGGAAAGAAAATGGCAGCAGCAAAGAAAACAGCACCTGCAAAGAAAGAAACAAAAGCAACAAATGCAGTGTTTAAGTTTGACAAAGAATTGTTCAAGCGCAGCGTTTTATACAACGTGAAAACATTGTACCGTAAGAACATGGATGAAGCGACAGAACAGCAGATTTTCCAGGCTGTATCTTACGCAATCAAGGACCAGATTGTTGACAACTGGTTAAAGACTCAGGAAGCATACGAAAAAGAAGATCCTAAGACAGTTTACTACCTGTCAATGGAATTCTTAATGGGTCGTGCTTTGGGTAACAACATGATTAACCTTATGGCATACAAGGATGCTAAGGATGCTTTGGAAGAGCTTGGTGTTGATATCAATATCGTGGAAGATCAGGAACCTGATGCAGCGCTCGGTAATGGTGGTTTGGGCCGTTTGGCAGCATGTTTCCTTGATTCTCTTGCAACTTTAGGATACTCTGCATACGGTTGCGGTATTCGTTACCGTTACGGTATGTTCAAGCAGGAAATCAGAGACGGATATCAGGTAGAGGTTCCCGATAACTGGCTTGCTGACGGTAATCCTTTTGAACTTCGTCGTCCCGAATATACCAAGGAAGTTCGTTTCGGCGGATATGTAAATGTAAGAGTAGATGAAAATGGCAGAAACAACTACTACCAGGAAGGCTATCAGGCTGTTAAGGCTGTTCCTTACGACCTTCCCATCGTAGGTTACGGAAACGGCATCGTAAATACTCTTCGTATCTGGGATGCTCAGCCTATCGACTGCTTCCGTCTTGACTCTTTTGACAAGGGTGATTATCAGAAAGCTGTTGAGCAGGAAAACCTTGCAAGAAACATCGTTGAAGTACTTTATCCCAACGATAACCATTATGCAGGTAAGGAATTAAGATTAAAACAGCAGTACTTCTTCATCTCTGCATCTGTTCAGGAAGCAGTAGCGAAGTACATGAGAAATCATGACGATATTAAGAAGTTGCATGAAAAGGTAACTTTCCAGTTAAACGATACACATCCTACCGTAGCAATCGCTGAATTAATGCGTATTCTTATGGATGAATATTATCTTACTTGGGATGAAGCATGGTATGTAACAACCAATACCTGTGCTTACACCAACCATACAATCATGTCAGAAGCTTTGGAGAAATGGCCTATCGAATTATTTAGCCGTCTTCTTCCCAGAATCTACCAGATTGTAGAAGAAATCAACCGCAGATTTATCTGTGAAATCGAATCAAAATATCCCGGAAATCAGGATAAGATTCGTAAAATGGCTATCGTATATGACGGTCAGGTTAAAATGGCTCACCTTGCTATCGTTGCAGGCTACTCTGTAAACGGTGTTGCAAGACTTCATACCGAAATCTTAAAGAATCAGGAATTAAGAGATTTCTATGAGATGATGCCCGAGAAGTTCAACAACAAGACCAACGGTATTACCCAGAGAAGATTCCTTCTTCATGGTAATCCCCTTCTTGCAGATTGGGTAACCGACCACATCGGAGACGAGTGGATCGTTGATCTTCCCAAGATGGAAGGCCTTAAAGTATATGCCAAGGATAAAAAGGCTCAGGCTGAGTTCATGAACATTAAGTATCAGAACAAAGTTCGCCTTGCAAAATACATTTTAGAGCACAACGGTATTGAAGTAGATCCTCGTTCTATCTTCGATGTTCAGGTTAAGAGATTGCATGAGTACAAGAGACAGTTGCTCAACATCCTTCATGTAATGTACCTTTACAATGAATTAAAAGAACATCCCGATATGGAATTCTATCCCAGAACTTTCATTTTCGGTGCTAAGGCAGCAGCAGGTTACCGCAATGCTAAGCTTACCATTAAGTTAATCAACGCAGTTGCAGATGTAATCAACAACGACGCATCAATCAACGGCAAGATTAAGGTTGTATTTATTGAAAACTACCGCGTATCCAACGCAGAGTGGATTTTTGCGGCAGCAGATGTATCTGAGCAGATTTCTACTGCTTCCAAGGAAGCATCCGGTACAGGTAACATGAAGTTCATGTTAAACGGTGCCCTTACATTGGGAACCATGGACGGTGCAAATGTGGAAATCGTAGAAGAAGTTGGTGAAGACCATGCATTTATCTTCGGTCTTTCATCTGATGAGGTTATTAACTACGAAAATAACGGCGGCTACAATCCTATGGAAATTTTCAACAATGACCAGGATGTTCGCAAGGTATTGATGCAGTTAATCAACGGAACATACTCACAGGACGACCCTGAGAGATTCCGTCACCTTTACAACTCACTTCTTAACACAGAGAGTACATCTAAGGCTGATACATACTTCATTTTGAAGGATTTCAAGTCTTATGCGGCAGCTCAGAAGAAAGTAGAAGAAGCATATCAGGATGAAGCTCGTTGGGCAGAAAGCGCAATTTTAAATGTTGCATGCTCAGGTAAGTTTACTTCAGACAGAACCATTCAGCAGTATGTTGATGAAATCTGGAAGCTTGATAAGGTTGTATTAAAGAAATAATGAAAAACAAATCAAAGACAATATGCATATTACTGGGCATTGCAGTAATGTGCATATTGCTTTGCTTATTCATGGCAAAGCATTTTAAAAATAAAACAAATAGCGGTGAAGAATTCATTCGGGATGAGAATATCATCGAGGAATATCTGGTTATAGGAGGCTTGGAAAAAGAATATACCTTGCTTTTCCTTACGGATACTCACATGGTGCTTACTTCGGAAACAGACAGTGACCGTGTAATTGCCAACGCCAATGAGCGTGGGCCTGCTTTTATGGACGCACAAGGCGTGTCTTCCGTGGAACAGTTCCCTTATTGGATGGAGTATGCCAATGCCAAAGGTGTGGATGCGGTGCTTTTTGGCGGAGATATCATAGATTATCCTTCTGCCACCAACATCGATTACCTGAATGAAAATCTTGCCAAGCTGGAAATGCCTTATTTATACACCATGGGGAACCATGACTGGACCTACCCTTGGGAGTACATGACCGAGACTGCCATAGATGAGTATCGCCCGCTACTGACTCCTTTTATAAAAGGGGACGATACCATTCAGGTGTTGGAAATGGAAGATTTTATAGTGGTGTCCATAGACAACAGCTATGACAATCAGGTACCTCCGGAGATTATGGATACTTATCTTGAACTTTTGGAAGGGGATAAGCCGGTGATTGTAATGGCTCATGTGCCTTTTTTAACCCAGTCCGTATTAACCAAGGCAAAACAGGTGTGGAGTTCTCCCATGATTATCGGTGGGGGAAATTATGGCGGAATCAGCCCGTCCGAGGCATCGGAACAATTTATAAAAGAGACAACGGCAGAGGACAGTCCGGTAATAGCGGTTTTGGCCGGGCATGTTCACTTTTATGATAAAGATTATATTGATGGCGATAAAAAAGTCGTACAAATTGTAGGAGACGCAGGTTTTGAACGAAGTGCCATACTTCTTCATATAACCGGCGAGAACATAAACGAGGAGGAAGAATAATGATTCAGTTAAGTAACAGCGGCGCTTATCTTATTAACGGTACCGAGCTTGTATATGGCAACGCAGACGCGCAGGCAATTATCGCGCAGAAAACCGGCAAGAATGTAAGCGAAGCAGACGCAAGAAAAGAAACCATCGCATATGGAATTTTAGAAAGCCATAATACCTCAGGTAGTATGGACAAGTTAAAAATCAAATTCGATAAGTTAACTTCCCACGACATTACTTTCGTAGGAATTATTCAGACAGCCAGAGCTTCAGGACTTGAGAAGTTCCCCATTCCCTATGTACTTACCAATTGCCACAACTCTTTGTGTGCGGTAGGCGGCACCATCAACGAGGATGACCACATGTTTGGTTTGTCTTGTGCAAAAAAATACGGCGGTGTATATGTACCCCCTCATCAGGCGGTTATTCACCAGTTTGCCCGTGAAATGATGGCAGGCGGCGGCAAGATGATTCTTGGTTCCGACTCTCATACCCGTTACGGTGCATTGGGTACCATGGCTATGGGTGAAGGCGGTCCCGAGCTTGTTAAGCAGCTTCTTAACCAGACATACGACATTAACATGCCCGGCGTAGTGGCAGTATACATGACAGGTGCACCTGCCAAGGGTGTTGGTCCTCAGGA
>JAZNRI010000036.1:0-7718 GCA_045590655.1 Lachnospiraceae bacterium
GTAGACGGTGAATTCCAGTTAGACGCAGCAATCGTTCCTTCCGTAGCAGCTTCCAAGGCACCGGACAGCGATGTTGCAGGTAAAGCAAACGTACTTATTTTCCCCAACCTTGATGCAGGTAATATCTCTTACAAGATTGTACAGAGACTTGCTAAGGCAGATGCATACGGCCCTATCCTTCAGGGTATTGCAAAGCCTGTAAACGATTTATCAAGAGGATGTTCAGCAGAAGATATCGTTGGTGTTATTGCAATTACAGTAGCACAGGCACAGCTGAACTAAAGATAGAAGTTCTCATGTGATACGTTACTTGAGTAAAACATGAAATATTTATAAAAACTAACCGCCATCCGTGGGAATATCACGAATGGCGGTTTTTGCACTGTTCAGGATTGTGTAAATTTATAGAAACAATTTGCTCATTGTGTTGATATATTTCAAATTTACTTCCGAACAATACTAGAAGTTAAAAGTGTAAATACATAATATTTCATAAAGAATCGTTTTGATACGTCAGCACTTAACGATAAATTGAACATGGTTCAATTTGAGTTTAGTACTGTTACGTATCAATCGAGCGAGAGCGTGTTCTGTTGGAATATTATGTATTTACACTTTCTATACCTGATATTCGGAAGAAAATTTGTTATTAAAGCAGAAGAGCAATAAAAAAGACCTTCGGTAACCGAAAGCCCTTTTGCTCTAAAATTAATCTTCAACTTTAACGATTTCTTTTTTGTTATAAGAACCGCAAGCCTTACAAACTCTGTGAGGAACTGTTAAAGCACCACACTTGCTGCACTTTACTAATGTAGGAGCGCTCATTTTCCAGTTTGCGCGTCTTTTATCTCTTCTACCTTTGGAAGATTTATTCTTAGGACAAATAGACATTGTGTTACACCTCCATATCATAAACCGATGCCGGAAATATTCGTACTTTATGAATTATACAAGCAGGAGGGGACTTTGTCAACTAAAATTTTATCATTTTATTTTTGGGTCGAAAATGGCGGAAGATTGCCTGTTTCTGCAGGAATTGCTATTAAAGTTCTTTTTTATATGAAATCTTGATTTTTACTTGCAATTTTAGTATAGTAGTAGACGAGTGTGGGTTTGTGTCCTTATACAGAAAACGGACTTTTATACATAGTATAACGGATGTGTGAAAACCTGCGAAGAGAATGGAGAATGATTATGGCAGAGTATGTTAAAGTTGTCGTTGATGCTATGGGTGGCGACAATGCCCCTGTAGAAATTATAAAAGGTGCTGTTGGTGCAATCAATGCCAACGAAACGGTTAAGGTGCTTCTTACCGGTAAACAGGAAGTAATCGAAGAAGAATTAAAACAGTATGAATACAATAAGGATCAGGTTGAAATCGTGGACGCCAGAGAAGTAATTGAAATGGCAGAACCACCCGTAAACGCAATCCGTACCAAGAAGGATTCTTCCATTGTAAAAGGTATGGGCCTTGTAAAAGAAGGACAGGCAGATGCGTTTGTATCCTGCGGAAGTACCGGTGCGGTTTTGGTTGGCGGACAGGTTTTAATAGGACGTCTTCCCGGCGTACAGAGACCGCCTTTGGCACCGCTTTTGCCTACAGCAAAGGGTATGGCACTTTTGATTGATTGCGGCGCTAATGTAGATGCGAAGCCTGCTTATCTTGTGCAGTTTGCTAAGATGGGTACTGTTTATATGAAGAATATTATGGGAATCGAGAACCCCAGAGTCGGTATCGTAAACAACGGCGCAGAGGAAGAGAAGGGAAATGCCCTTGTGAAAGAAACCTTCCCCTTGTTAAAAGCATGTCCCGATATCAATTTTGTCGGCAGCGTGGAAGCAAGAGATATTCCCAACGGCGATGTAGACGTTATTGTTTGTGATGCGTTCGTTGGTAACGTTATTCTTAAGTTATACGAGGGCGTTGGTATGACCCTTGTTAAAATGATTAAGGATGCCATGATGTCCTCTACCAGAGGCAAAATCGGCGGTGCACTTGTAAAACCCAGCATGAAGCAGGTGTTGAAGAAGTTCTCTACCGATGAATACGGCGGAGCGCCTTTGCTTGGCTTGAAAGGCCTGGTTGTTAAGTCACACGGCAGTTCCAAAGCGGAAGAAGTGAAGAATTCCATTCTGCAGTGTATTGATTTTAAGGAGCAGGATATTAACCGTAAAATCAGTGAAAGTTTAAGCAAGACGGAAGAAAGTGCAGAGTGATATCGGAAAATCAGTTTGCATAAACGAAAGCGTAAGTAAAAGCGCCTGGTTAAGAAACAGAAGTAAAAGGAAAAACGGAAAAATGGAACTTGAAGTACTGAAAACTGCAATATCAAATATTCTTAAGGTGGATCCGAACGAAATTACGGAAGATACCACTTTTCTGGGAGATTTGGGTGCGGATTCCCTTGATGTTTACCAGATTGTAAGCGGAGTGGAAGAAGAATTAAACATTACCATTACTGCCGAGGATGTGGAGCAGATTACCAATGTCAAAGAGGCGGTTGAGGTAATTATGAAAGCAGAGAAGAATTCTTAATCTGCCAAAGCCCGATTCGGGCTTTTTCTATGAATTATGTATAGAATGACCGCAATGAGTTCTTTTATGAGGAAAACAGCGGTAACGGAGAGATGATATGAACGTAGATGCGAATATCGCAGAAGTTGAGAAACGCATTTCTTATACTTTTAAGAATAAGGAACTGATTAAGTGTGCGTTAACACACAGTTCTTTTACAAACGAGTTAAAAATCAATAAATGGGAGAATTACCAGCGTCTTGAATTCCTTGGAGATGCAGTGTTGGAACTTGTCAGCAGTGAATTTCTTTATGAAGGTAATTCTGTTATGTCTGAAGGTAAAATGTCCAAGGTGAGAGCTTCTATGGTATGTGAACCGGCGTTAGCATTTTGTGCAAGAAAGATGAACCTTGGCGAGCTGATTCTGCTTGGTAAGGGTGAAGAGGCCGGCGGCGGACGGGAACGTAATTCCATTCTTTCTGACGTCTTCGAGGCAATTATCGGTGCAATGTACCAGGATGGTGGTTTGGAAGAGGCAAGAAAATTCATTCACAAGTTTGTTTTGGATGATGTGGAAGAAGCGCAGTTGTTTGTTGACAGCAAGAGTATTCTGCAGGAAAGAATCCAGGCGGAAACGGATAAAACACTTTGCTATAAGCTGATTAGCGAGAGCGGGCCTGAACACGACAAGGTTTTTGAAGTGGCGGTTTACATTAATGATGAATGTATGGCTACGGCAGTGGGGCATAACAAGAAAGAAGCGGAACAACAGGCAGCTTATCAGGTGTTAAAGAAGATGCAGTCATAGTTTTGATGGCAGTATAAATTATGAAAATGAACGTTGCGTTCATACGAAGGGTAGTAATATGTATTTAAAAAGTATCGAAGTACAGGGCTTTAAGTCCTTTGCAAATAAAATAGTGTTCAAGTTCACAAACGGTATTACCGGTATTGTCGGACCAAATGGTAGCGGTAAAAGTAACGTAGCCGATGCGGTGCGCTGGGTTCTTGGTGAGCAGAGAATTAAGCAGTTGCGTGGTGCGTCTATGCAGGATGTTATTTTTTCGGGTACCCAGATGCGTAAGCCTGTGGGTTCTGCTTATGTTGCCATTACCTTGGACAACTCCGATCATTCCCTTGCGATTGATTACGATGAAGTAACCGTTGCAAGACGTATCTACCGTTCCGGTGAAAGTGAGTACTTAATTAACGGTACGGTTTGCCGTTTGAAAGACGTGAATGAACTCTTTTATGATACCGGTATCGGTAAGGAAGGCTATTCCATCATCGGTCAGGGCCAGATTGACAAAATTTTAAGTTCCAAGCCTGAAGACCGTCGTGAGCTTTTTGATGAGGCCGCAGGTATTGTTAAGTATAAAAGACGCAAGGTGGAAGCCTGCCGTAAATTAGAGGCAGAACAGCAGAACTTAGTACGTGTCAGTGATATTTTATCTGAACTTGAAAAGCAGATCGGGCCTTTGGAGAAACAGTCTGAGAAGGCGAAGATTTACTTAAAGCACAAAGAAGAGTTAAAAACATTGGACGTAAATGTTTTTCTTTTAGAGAGCAAGCGTGTCCGCGAGCAGTTGGAAGAACTGGATAAAAAGGCAATTATTGCAGAAAATGACTTCAATATTGCAAATGAAGCGAATGAAAAGTTAAAAGCAGAATATGATGAAATAGAAGGTATTTTAGCAGAGCTTGAAAAAGAGATTGAAGAGTCCCGTTCCAGCCTTGCAAATACCGATGTTATGCGTGAAAAATTAGAGGGTGAAATTAAGCTTTTAAAAGAGCAGATTCACTCAGCGGAAGGCAATAAGGAGCATATGAATGCACGCCTGTCTTCCGTGGACGAGCAATTGGCGGCGAAGGAAGCTGAGAAGGCAGTTATTTTAGAGTCTAAAAATGAGATTGATGCTAAGACTGCAGAAGGTGTTGCATTAAGAGATGCGGCAAGAGAAGAATTGCTTGCCTGCCAGACCAATATTGAAACCTTAAATTTCAGCGTTGAAAAGAGTAAAAACTGCATTATCGAGCTTTTAAATGAGCGCGCTACCATTAAGGCAAAAATAAGCCGTTTGGATTCTATGACAGAGCAGAATAATATCCGTTTGTCTGAATTAAATGCCCGCATTTTAAAGGCAAAGACAGAAGAGGCAGAACAGGATGATGTAATTGCCAAATTGGAAGAGGCGTTCCAGGCTGTAACCAAGGAAATCGAGGACCGCAATCATGAAATTCGAGTAATGGAAGAACGTGCCGGCAAAATCCATGATGATTTGGGCGAGATGGATAAGAAACTTCGTGACACTCAGGTGCTTTATCATCAGGAAAAGTCTAAGTTAGAAGCGATTACCAACTTGACGGAACGTTACGAAGGCTACGGAAGCAGTGTTAAGAAGGTAATGGAACAGAAAGCGTCCAATCCCGGAATCTGCGGTGTTGTTGCAGATATTATCAAGGTGGACGCGAAGTACGAGACTGCAATTGAAACTGCACTTGGCGGTAATATCCAGAACATTGTTACCGACAATGAAGCTACCGCTAAGAAGATGATTCAGTTCTTAAAGGACAATAAGCACGGTAGAGCGACCTTTTTACCGTTGACAAGCATTACCAATCCCCAGGAATTCAAGAACCCGGAGGCGTTAAATGAGCCGGGAGTAATCGGAATGGCAGACGCATTGGTTAATCTTGAATCGAAATACAAGGATGTTGCCAAGGCAATGCTTGGCCGTATTGTTGTGGTTGATACCGTAGATAATGCATTAAAAATTGCCAAGAAGTTTGATTACGGCATTCGTATGGTTACTTTGGAAGGTGAGCTTTTGGTGCCCGGCGGTGCCATCAGCGGTGGTGCGTTTAGAAACAACAGCAACCTCCTTGGACGTCGTCGTGAAATGGACGAACTTGAGAAGAAGGTTAAGACACTTTTAAAAGAAATCGACGGTATTTTGGATGATATCGAGAACTTAAAGAAAGAACGTAATGAACTTCGTAAAAATATGGCGGATGCCAAAGATAACTTACAGGGTGCTTTTATCCGTCAGAATACCGCCCGCCTGAATGTAATGCAGGCCCAGGAAAAGAAGGGGGACGTACAGAAGGGCTTCGATGAATTAAAGCTGGAAGAAGAGGATTTGAGAGAGTCCTTACAGCACATTACGGAAGAAAAAGATGCTATCCAGAAGGAATTCGCGGATTCCCAGGCGTTGGAACAGAAGGAAACAGAAGCAATCAGCGTAAACCAGAAGAAACTGGAAGAAGCAAGAGCGGAAGAAACTGAGAAGTTAAATAAGGTTGCCGAACTGGACGTGGAAGTTGAGAAGTTATTGCAGAGGCAGGGCTTTGAACAGCAGAATTTGAATCGTGTGGATGGTGAAATTGCCCGTCACGAAGAAGAGAAGAAAGAAATCGTGGAAGGCATTAATTCCGGTACCAGTGATATTCAGTTTAAGACCGAAAGTATTGAAGAAATTGAGAAAACCATTGCAGCTTCCCATACCGCAAAGTCTGATACCCAGATTAAATTGGATGCGGCGATTGCAAAGCGCGATGAATTAAATGCAAAACAGAAGAGTTTCTTTGAAGAAAGAGATAAGTTAAGTAAGCAAATCAATGATTTGGACAAGGAAATCTTCCGATTGAAGTCTCAGAAGGAACGCGCTGAAGAGTCTATGGCGTCTCAGAGCAGTTATATGTGGCAGGAGTATGAAATTACCCTTCATGATGCCCAGGGACTTCGCAATGAGGAAATGAATGATTTGCCGGCAATGAAGAAGGAAGTTTCTTCTTTGAAGGATAAGATTAAGCGTCTTGGTGATGTCAATGTTAATGCAATTGAAGATTACAAGAATGTAATGGAACGTTATACCTTCTTACATAAGCAGCACGAAGATTTGATTGAGGCAGAGAAGAGTCTTCAGAAGATTATTGTGGACTTGGATGAATTGATGCGTAAGCAGTTCAGGGAACGTTTTGCGGAGATTGATCACGAGTTTGATAAAGTGTTCAAGGAACTCTTTGGCGGCGGTCAGGCAAACTTGGAGCTTATGGATGACGATGATATTCTGGAAGCAGGTATTAAGATTATTGCACAGCCCCCCGGAAAGAAATTGCAGAATATGATGCAGTTATCCGGTGGTGAGAAGGCATTGACGGCGATTTCGCTTTTATTTGCAATCCAGAATTTAAAACCTTCGCCTTTCTGTCTTTTGGACGAAATTGAGGCGGCGCTGGATGAAAGCAACGTAGACCGCTTTGCCAAGTATTTACACAAGATGACAAAGTCTACACAGTTTATTGTTATTACCCACAGACGCGGTACCATGGATCAGGCAAACCAGCTTTATGGTATTACAATGCAGGAGAAGGGCGTATCGACTCTGGTCAGCGTAGATTTGCAGAAGAACGAGGCGTAAAAGTGTTTGCTTTTATGCAGAATGATAATCTTTTATAAAAATTACCATCGAGATGGTGTTTCGGAAAGGTTGGTCTTTTATGAGTGAGGAGAAAAAAGGATTTTTTAGCCGGTTAAAGCAGGGGCTTACAAAGACAAGAAACAATATTGTACACGGTATGGACTCTGTTTTTAAGGGGTACTCACATATTGATGAAGATTTTTATGAGGAACTGGAAGAAGTGCGCATTATGGGCGACATCGGAGTAAATGCTACCGGTGAAATTATGGAACGTCTTCGTCAGCAGGTAAAAGAACAGAAGATAAAAGAACCTCATGAATGCAGGGAACTTTTGATTGAAAATATCAAAGAACAGATGAAAGTCGGCGAAACTGCATATGAGTTCGAAAACACTCAGTCAGTGATTCTTGTAATCGGTGTAAACGGTGTTGGAAAAACGACTTCCGTGGGCAAACTTGCAGGAAAGTTAAAGGATAACGGTAAGCGTGTGCTGATTGCGGCTGCGGATACATTTCGTGCGGCAGCTGTAGAGCAGTTGGAAGAATGGTCCAACAGGGCAGGCGTTGAAATTATCAAGGCAAATACAGGCTCAGATCCTGCCAGTGTTATTTTTGATGCGGTAAGTGCAGCAAAATCCCGTAATGTGGATGTTTTAATTTGTGATACTGCCGGTCGTCTTCACAATAAAAAGAATCTGATGGAAGAATTGAAAAAGATTAACCGAATTATTGAAAGAGAGTTTCCGAATGCTCACAGAGAGAATCTGATTGTTTTGGACGGAA
>JAZNRI010000037.1:0-2437 GCA_045590655.1 Lachnospiraceae bacterium
AAAGGACTCATTCAAAATAGGGGAATGAAGTCCTTTAACAAGATGACAGCGTATGCTTCGCAGGCAGAATACAATGGATATTGCAATGGTATTTATGACGAAAATGCGGCATGGACAACGAAGCGGGACTGGACAGGAATCCTGGAAAACGCGAAAGGAAGTTTTATGCGTAATCCGCAGACTTATAAACAAGGTTTGGAGTGCGAAAACATCATTGATAATTTAGGAAAGTGGAGTGTGGCTTCTTATGCGTCCGACGAAGAAACGAAAACTGACGATTACTGGAAAATAATCAGCGACAGAAAAAATGAAATCTATGAGAAGGTAAAGAACGGTGACACGGAAGAAACATTTCAGATTGGTGGCAGTTCTTTTACGGAGAAAGAATGGGATAAGTTGCTTTCGGAAGTAGATGACATTATGAAAGAAGTGCGCGAGGCGATGCGGGAAGAACATCAGAAGCGTGTTGAAGAGGATACAGAGGAAGAAAATGCAAAAAGGGCGGAAGGTATAGTTGAGGCGGATATTGTATCTTAATGATTTCAATATTTTTACCGATATATACGATAAGAACATTTAGGTAAAAGGATTTACCGTTAGGAATACAGGGAGGTATATTATGATAACCGGAACCATATATGAAGCAGGTAAAATGCTTGAACTAACTCAGAAATGGGAGCAGAAGAAAAATTCCGGCAATATTGTTAAAAGACAAGAGAAAGAATTGACTCCGGAAGAGCGTCAGTTGCAAAATTATCAGGAAGAACTGGAGAGAATGCGCGAGGGCAATGAATACAGTGCTATTTATGCCAAAATTCAGAGCGGGCAGGATTTGAGTCCGGCTGAGGAAGAGAAACTGCGTGCAAGAGACCCTAAATTGTATATGGAATATAAGGCCGATAAAATGGAGCAGGAGGCCTACGAGAAAAGGCTGAAAAATTGCCGTACAAAGGAAGAAGCGCAGAAACTTCACGTGAACCGTATGAACGGTAAACTTTCAGAGTTAAAATCCATTGTGAATAATCCGAACATACCCAAAAGTGAGAAGATAAAGGAAGCACAGCGTATACTGGGTGATACAAATAAAACAGTTCAGGCATTTCAGGAATTTGCTAAAAGTGCTGAGTTTAAAGAGCTGCCTACGGAAGAAGAGATTATGAAAGCAAAGCAGGCTGAAGCTGAGTACAATGAAGAGAAGGTTTCCTTTGACAGTAATGCTGAGGGCGAAATGAAGAAACAAGGCGATGTTGCTACGGATATTTCGGCGTCTGATAAAAAGATTCTGGAAGAAATGTATGAACTTGAGAAAAAACATTTTGGCGAGGAAAAAAAGACAGTGAAGATTGATGTGGCACTGTAGTTGCGGAAAATATAGAAAAAGTAGTTGACTTCTTCCCCAAACTATGCTAAATTTATTTACGGTCAGTAGACCATAGCAAGCAGAGTTATCCACTCTCACCCTGCGACAATTGCGTTTCAGGCGTTCATGATTTTTATAAAATAAGGCGCAAGCCCTAATTTTGTATTTTCGAGTGGATAGTTTATGCTATCCACTTTTTTAGTGATTTGAAACAACGAATTCTTTTATGGAGGTGCAAGGTCATTAACGATTTTTTTATTAACGAACAGATCAGAGACAAAGAAGTACGTGTAATCGGTGCAGATGGTGAACAGGTTGGTGTTATGTCTGCGAAAGAAGCAATGAAGATGGCAGAAGATGCAGGATTGGATCTTATCAAGATTGCCCCTACAGCGAAGCCCCCTGTATGTAAAATTGCAGATTACGGTAAATTTCGTTATGAGCAGGCACGTAAAGAAAAGGATGCCAAGAAGAAGCAGAAGGTTGTTGAAGTCAAAGAAATTCGTCTTTCACCCAACATTGATACGAATGACTTGAATACCAAGATGAATTCTGCAAGAAAGTTCTTATCCAAGGGCGACAAGGTGAAGGTTACCTTACGTTTCCGCGGACGTGAAATGGCACATATGGCTAACAGCAAGCATATTTTGGATGATTTCGCAGCAGGACTTGCCGATGTGGCAGTTGTGGACAAAGAGCCTAAAGTGGAAGGCAAGAGCATGACAATGTTTTTAACTGAGAAACGCTAAGGCACAGTTAAAATAGAAAGATTTTAATCAGGAGGAACGAACAATGCCTAAAATGAAAACAAGCAGAGCAGCTGCAAAGCGCTTTAAAGTGACAGGAACCGGTAAATTAAAGAGAAGCAAAGCTTATAAGAGTCATATCTTAACAAAGAAGTCTACAAAGAGAAAACGTAACTTAAGACAGTCTGCTATTACAGATGCAACAAACGTTAAGAATATGAAGAAGATTTTACCTTATATCTAAGTAGGAGGAAGATAAGAAATGGCTAGAATTAAAGGCGGCTTAAATGCTAAGAAAAAACATAATAGAGTATTAAAACTTGCAAAAGGT
>JAZNRI010000038.1:0-5935 GCA_045590655.1 Lachnospiraceae bacterium
AAAGGACTCATTCAAAATAGGGGAATGAAGTCCTTTAACAAGATGACAGCGTATGCTTCGCAGGCAGAATACAATGGATATTGCAATGGTATTTATGACGAAAATGCGGCATGGACAACGAAGCGGGACTGGACAGGAATCTTGGAAAACGCGAAAGGAAGTTTTATGCGTAATCCGCAGACTTATAAACAAGGTATAGAGTGCGAAAACATCATTGATAATTTAGGAAAGTGGAGTGTGGCTTCTTATGCGTCCGGCGAAGAAACGAAAACTGACGATTACTGGAAAATAATCAGCGACAGAAAAAATGAAATCTATGAGAAGGTAAAGAATGGTGATACGGAAGAAACATTTCAGATAGGCGGCAGTTCTTTTACGGAGAAAGAATGGGATAAGTTGCTTTCGAAAGTGGATGACATTATGGATGAAATACGCGAAGCGATGAGGGAAGAGCATCAGAAACGTGTTGAAAATGCTACAGAAGAGGAAAACTTAAAAAAGGCGGAGAGTATGGGCAAGGAGAATATTTCATCTTAATGATTTCAATTTTTTTGCCGATATATACGATAAGAACATTTAGGTAAAAGGATTTACCGTTAGGAATACAGGGAGGTATATTATGATAACCGGAACCATATATGAAGCGGGTAAAATGCTGGAATTGACGCAGAAATGGGAGCAGAAGAAAAATTCCGGCAACATAATTCAGAAAAAAGAATTAACTCCGGAAGAGCGGCAGTTGCAAAATTATCAGGAAGAACTGGAGAAAATGCGCGAGGGCAATGAATACAGTGCGATTTATGCCAAGATTCAAAGCGGTCGGGAGTTGACTCCGGCGGAAGAAGATAAACTGCGCGCAAGAGATCCTAAATTGTATATGGAATATAAGGCAGATAAAATGGAACAGGAAGCTTATGAGAAGAAGCTGAAAAACTGTCGTACCAAGGAAGAAGCGCAGAAACTTCATGTGAATAGGATGAACGGTAAGCTTTCGGAGTTAAAATCCATTGTGAATAATCCCAATATACCCAAAAGTGAGAAGCTAAAGGAAGCACAGCGTATATTGGGTGATACAAATAAAACAGTTCAGGTATTTCAGGAATTTGCCCAAAGTGCTGAGTTTAAAGAGCTGCCTACGGTAGAAGAGATTATGAAAGCAAAGCAGGCAGAAGCTGAGTACAATGAAGAGAAGGTTTCCTTTGACAGTAATGCTGAGGACGAAATGAAGGAACAAGGCGATGTTGCTACGGATATTTCGGCGTCTAATAAAAAGATTCTGGAAGAGATGTATGAACTTGAGAAAAAACATTTTGGCGAAGAAAAGAAGACAGTGAAGATTGATGTGGCACTGTAGTAAATGTTCTTTGGATAGAAGTTTGTTATAAGCAATAAATAAAGATTAAATTTTATAATTTAAGTGAAAATATGTTGACCACTATTTTTTTAGGTGTTATACTACAAACAACCATTCCCACAGGCCTCTGTCGTAAGACATGCACACTTGTGGGCTTTTTATTTTTATGGGGAGGTGTTCGGATATGGCAAAAGAAAAGCCATCTTTAACAATTGAACAACAAGTTGAATTGTTGCAAAAGAGAAACCTTAATATACCCAAGAATCAAATAGAAGAACTAAAGAAATTTTTGCTAAATAACAATTATTATAGGATAAGTGGTTATACACTTACTTTGCGGCAAAATGATAAATTTTATCCAAATGCGTCGTTTGATAATATAAAGCAAATTTATCAATTTGATAAAAGATTGCGCCATAGCATCTTGTCACTGACAGAGGAAATTGAAGTACGCGTCAAATCAATGTTGGCCTATTATCATTCGCAAAAATACGGACCAATGGGTTATAAAGATGTCAATACATTTCATTGTGCGGATGGGAATAGAGTAAATGCGGAAGCGATTTCTAATTTTTTAACAGTACAGAAGAAAGCAATGCAACAACAAGACAGAATGTCTGAAACAGAATTGTTTTTAAAACATTTTAAAGAGAAGAATGGCGGAGAACTTCCGATTTGGGTATATGTGGAAGTACTCACAATATCGGATATTTCTAAAATGTATGGCATTCTTGATATTGATATTCAAAAAGCTATTGCAAAGGAATTTGGATATTGTCATAATACCGGCCACGAATTGCTTGCACAACTTCTTCACAATATAACCATTGTTAGGAATATATGTGCGCACGGCGGTAGGCTATATAACAGAAATTTTATACGTAAGCCTAAGTTATCCGGCAAGCAGAAACAATTACTTCGCATTGAGGAGGGTAAGGTGATTTATGACAGATTATTTAGTTATATTCTTGTAATAAAAGCTTTATCGTTACCGGAGGATTTTGATTTATTAAAAGAGCATTTGTCGGAGTTGACATCAAAGTATCCATTTGTAGATATGAAATACTATGGATTTCCGGATAATTGGATAGAGATTGTGTAATATTTTTGTTTATATCGTACATAAATAATAAAGACGGTCCTTCGAGCCTTTTGGCGCAATACTGTAGGACATACAAAGGGATTGACATGTTAACTGTTGTTCAGTTAATGTGTTCAGTCCCTTAAATATTTAAGAAAACGGGCAAAAAATAATAAAATGATATACTTATCATGTATTTCTACAGTATAAATTTCAACCGCCAGTTGAATTTGCACTTTACATTCAATGAATCTGTTATTGAATTGTCGTTTTTATAAAATTATAATAAAATCATAAAAACGAAAGGTATTATGCTCATGGACAACTATCTGGGAAATATGATAACGAAAAAAAGAAAAGAATTGGGCTATACGCAACAGAATTTAGCGGATATGTTACACATTTCATTTCAATCCGTTTCGAAATGGGAAAATGGTACATCTGCACCGGCTATACATATGTTACCACAATTGGCCTATATGCTTCAAACTTCAGTGGACGCATTATTAGGTTATGAAGCTGGTATTGCAACCAAATACGAAGAGAAGTATGAGGGTGACATGTATTATTGGGGAATTGAGCCTAATACATTATGCTATGAGATTATGAAATTAAAGCCACCTATAAAACCTTATAAAGTTCTGGATATTGGTTGCGGAGAGGGAAAGGATGCGGTATTTCTTGCGAGAAACGGATATTGTGTAACGGCGTTTGACCTGGCTGAAAATGGATTGAAAAAGGCAAAGGAATTGGCGGAATATAGTGGGGTAGAAGTTGACTTTTTTAAAGCAGATATCAGAGACTATGTGTTAAGGGATAATTATGATATTATCTTTTGCAGCGGAGTACTTCATTATCTGGAAAAAGAATACAGGAAAGATTTTATTGAACATTTAAAACAACATACAAAACCTAATGGTTTGCATGTAATGAATGTTTTCGTACAAAAGCCTTTTATTGATATCGCACCGGATTTAGAGGAAAGTGAACGGAGTATAAATGAACCATGGCGTTCCGGAGAACTGGATTTGTATTATCATGATTGGTATTTTCAGAATAGGGAAGAAGTGATTTTTGATTGTAACAGTGGTGGAATTCCGCATAAGCACTGTATGGATATTTTGATTGCGGAGAAAAAATCATAAGAGAATAATTAAAACAAAGAATAATAAATATATTGACCACCTATTTTTAAAATGTTATGCTACAAACAACCATTCCCACAGGCCTCTGTCGTAAGACATGCACACTTGTGGGCTTTTTATTTTTATGGGGGAGGTGTTCGGATATGGCAAAAGAAAAGCCATCTTTAACAATTGAACAACAAGTTGAATTTAATTGTCCATCGAATACTAATCTGATAATTGACACCGGAAAGGATTAAAGTCTATAATATCCGATAGGGGTATAAAAAGTTGAAAGATATTATGGCACAAACCATTTCGGTGTTGAGAAGAAGATAATTAGATTGATGTGGCACTGTAATTCATATTTCAGAATATAAGATAAGGATGGGTGAAATTCGAATGAATAAAGAAAAGAGTAGTAAAATTAATAAAAAGAATAATATGCTTATCATTGTAGGAATATTGGCCATGTTAAATTTTTTACTTGGCTTATGTCCTTTGGTACAATGTACGAAAAATACAATAATGTTTTTTACGGGAAGCGGAGATTTTGGATATATAACTACTAATTTTAGGATGTTAGCCGGTTTGAGCATCATTGCGCCGCATCTGATTGCAATTTTCTTGATTGATATATCTTTTTTGCTTATGGCAATCGGAGGATTTTGCAGGAATAATATTGTTTCCGCAATTGGACTTGTTTTGTTCGGAGGCGCTTATATTCCGGCAAGATTATTTGATTATTTTTCGGATTTTATTGCGAGTGCGGACTGGATAAGATTTTGTGTGGATTTTGGGGATTTGTTTAGGGTGTTTTCTTATACTTCCCCACAGGATTATTTAAGACAGACCAATTTTTTTGCGGTATTATTAATTGGATTTTCCATATTGTTTGTAGTAATTCTTCTTATTATGAGAACTGCCAATGCGAAAAAAAAGTGGGCCCAAATTCTTGGTTCCGTATTAGCGGCTCTGGCAACATTGAATATTGTTATCACCGGCTTTATTGATATTATTTTGTTGAATATAAGAAATAGTATGCATTATTCTTTGACAGAAAGGATTTCCTATTTAACATATTTTTTCCGCAATATCAAATATATGTTAACGCGGTATTTTGAAGCGGGCAGTTTTAATTCTATTTCTCTTTTGGAACCGATAGAATTTATGTTTATTGATGTTTTTCTTATTTTCAGCATCAGTATCATTGCGATTTCATCCGCTGTCATGATTATAAGAAAGAAAGCGGATAAGAAGGCTTCAGAATCATCACAGGAAAGCGCTATCGTTGGATCTGTGCAAGAATAGAAAAAATATTCTTGACTTCTCCCCAAAACTATGTTACATTTACATACGGTCAGTAGACCAATAGCAAGCAGAGTTATCCACTCTCACCCTGCGACAATTGCGTTTCAGGTGTTCATGATTTTATAAAATAAGGCGCAAGCCCTGATTTTGTAGTATTGAGTGGATAGTTTATGCTATCCACTTTTTTAGTTCTTATAAACTATATGATTCTTTTATGGAGGTGCAAGGTCATTAACGATTTTTTTATTAACGAACAAATCAGAGACAAAGAAGTACGTGTAATCGGAGCGGACGGAGAACAGATTGGTGTTATGTCTGCCAAGGAAGCAATGAAGATGGCGGAAGATGCGGGATTGGATCTTATTAAGATTGCTCCTACTGCGAAGCCCCCTGTATGCAAAATTGCAGATTACGGTAAATTTCGTTATGAGCAGGCACGTAAAGAAAAGGATGCCAAGAAGAAGCAGAAGGTTGTGGAAGTTAAGGAAATTCGTCTTTCACCCAACATTGATACGAATGACTTAAATACCAAGATGAATTCTGCAAGAAAGTTCTTATCCAAGGGCGATAAGGTAAAAGTTACCTTACGTTTCCGTGGTCGTGAAATGGCACATATGGCAAGCAGTAAGCATATTTTAGATGATTTTGCAACAGGACTTGCTGATGTGGCAGTAGTGGACAAAGAGCCTAAGGTGGAAGGCAAGAGCATGACAATGTTTTTAACTGAGAAACGCTAAGGCACAGTTAAAATAGAAAGATTTTAATCAGGAGGAACGAAAAATGCCTAAAATGAAAACAAGCAGAGCAGCTGCAAAGCGCTTTAAAGTGACAGGAACCGGTAAATTAAAGAGAAGTAAAGCTTATAAGAGTCATATCTTAACAAAGAAGTCTACAAAGAGAAAACGTAATTTAAGACAGTCTGCGATTACAGATGCAACAAACGTTAAGAATATGAAGAAGATTTTACCTTATATCTAAGTAGGAGGAAGATAAGAAATGGCTAGAATTAAAGGCGGCTTAAATGCTAAGAAAAAACATAATAGAGTATTAAAACTTGCAAAAGGT
>JAZNRI010000039.1:0-4024 GCA_045590655.1 Lachnospiraceae bacterium
TTTTGCTTTTTTACAGAAAAAGAGAGATGTTACATCTGCAATGATAGCACACGGAATTGTTGATTGGATTAGATTCTGTATTTTTGGCTTGCCAATCTAAGGTGAAACTTTCAGTTTCATAGAGGAATTGAAAGCACGCAAGAATTTGAATATGACTAGCAAACGAAATAATATGGTAAAGTGAGAATGAAATCATGAACTTAGCAATGCGTAAATACACCGAAGACGATCTTCCCCGGATGATTCAAATCTGGAACGAAATCGTGGAGGAAGGCATCGCTTTCCCGCAGGAAGAACTTTTAACAGTTGAAACCGGAAGAGAATTTTTTGCGTCCCAGACTTATACAGGCGTGGCGGTGGATTCCGAAACGGGGCAAATCTATGGACTGTATATTTTACACCCTAATAATATAGGAAGATGCGGACACATCTGTAACGCAAGTTATGCGGTGGCAGCAGACAGCCGCGGTTTGCATATCGGTGAGAAGTTGGTAAAAGATTGTATGGCCCAAGGCAAAATGCATGGCTTTAAGGTGTTGCAATTCAACGCCGTTGTGGCAACCAACATTCATGCCAGACATTTATATGAAAGACTGGGTTTTGTCCAATTGGGTACGATTCCCGGCGGATTTCGTATGAAAGACGGACGATACGAAGATATCTGTCCGTACTATAGAGAATTGTAGGAGTAAAATCATAGGAGGCTGTGTATGAAGAAAGGGATAAAAATAACGCTGATTATTTTGGGAGTGGTAATCCTTTTATTTCTCGCAATTTTTATCAATCATCAAATCAGGCTGAAAAAGGAAGCAAAGCTTTTAACACCCATCGGGCAACTCGTGGAAGTGGACGGCCATAAAATGAACATATATATAGAAGGTGAAGGAGAACAGACCATTGTATTCCTTTCCGGAGGCGGAACCTGTTCGCCGGTCTTGGATTTTAAGTCGTTGTATTCTTTGCTGAGTGACGACTATAAGGTGGTCGTGGTGGAAAAGTTCGGCTACGGTTTCAGCGATGTGGTGGATAAAGAGAGAGATATTGTGTCCGTGCTTGCGGATACGAGAGAGGCACTGGCGGCAGCAGGCGTGGAAGGACCGTATATTTTATGTCCGCATTCCATGTCAGGCATTGAGGCTTTATACTGGGCGCAACAGTATCCCGAGGAAGTATCGGCGATTGTCGGTTTGGACATGGCAGTTCCCGGGGCATATGAAGATTATAAAATGAATGTGCCCATGTTAAAATTATCGCAGTTTGCCGCGCGGGTAGGGATCATAAGACTTCTTCCGGGCGTTGCGGAAAGCGAGGCAATGAAGTACGGCACCCTAACCGAAGAAGAAAAAGAGATTTACAAGGCGGTGTTCTTTAGCCGTACGGCAACCACTACCATGATGAATGAAGTGGGCAGTATCAAAGAGAGTGCGAAGGTAGTAGAGGATGCAGGTGTTCCGCAGGTGCCAATGCTTTTGTTCGTATCAAACGGAAGCGGAACCGGCTGGGAGGAAGAGGCCTGGCGTAATTATCAGAAAGATTACATTCAGGAAGTTTCGGACTGCAGACTTGTTGAACTCAATTGTTCGCATTACGTGCACGACCATGAATACGTATTAATAGCGGAAGAGATGGCAGATTTTATATCATCTTCACTATAGAACTGCATTAATATTCAGAATAGAGAATATTTTCTATAGAAATAATAATATATATTTTCAATGCCGAGCAGGGCGTAGGATTCCTACGCCCTGCGACCAATTAAAAATAATTTCAAAAAAACATTGACGAAAATTCCTTCGTGTGCTATTCTAACGTAGCAAGATTGGTTTTTAGGCCTTTTTTTTATGCGCTTAAAATTAGTATAATCAAGCAAAAGATTCGTTAAGAAAATAGAAATAACTACGCGTGGAGGTGGGAAAATGCGTACAAGAATTACTTTAGCATGTACAGAATGCAAGCAGCGTAATTACAACACAACTAAGGATAAGAAGACTCATCCTGACAGAATGGAAACAAAGAAGTATTGTAGATTCTGCAAGGCTCATACTTTGCACAAAGAAACTAAATAATCTGTCTTTTATATTTGAAAGGAAATTAGGATTATGGCAAATGCGTCAAACACAGAGAAACCTAAGAAAACAAGTTTCTTTCGTGGCGTAAAACAGGAATGGAAGAAAATTACCTGGCCCTCAAAAAATGATGTTGTAAAACAGACAGCAGTTGTACTCGCATCCATCATTTTTATCGGTGCTTTAATCTTCGGAGTAGATGCATTGGTAAAACTTGGTATGGAATGGTTGACAAATTTAAGTTTTTAAGGTGAGGGTAGACGTATGGAAGAAAATAAAGAATTTGACATTGGCCAGAGCGATAATAAGAGCGGCAAGGGCATGGGCTGGTATGTTGTTCATACCTATTCCGGATATGAGAATAAGGTAAAAGCCAACATCGAGAAGGCAATTGAGAACCGTCACCTTGAGAATGAAATCTTAGAGGTGTGCGTTCCGATGCAGGAAGTTGTTGAAATGAAGAACAACGTTAAGAAGGTAGTGCAGAAGAAATTGTTCCCCGGATATGTTTTGCTTCATATGAATGCAGACGATGAAGTTGCATGGTATGTGGTAAGAAATACCAGAGGTGTTACAGGTTTCGTAGGCCCGGGAAGTAAGCCCGTTCCTTTAACGGAAGCAGAAATGAAGATGCTCAATGTTGGTGGTACAACAACAGCACACATCGATGTAAAAGAAGGCGATGCAATTACAGTTATCGCAGGCGTTTGGAAAGATACCGCTGGTATCGTTAAGCGTGTGGATGAAGGTAAGCAGTCCGTTACCATTAATGTTGAAGTATTCGGCCGTGAGACTCCGGTTGAAATTAGTTTCTCAGATATCAAGAAAATGTAAAAATGCTTGTTCATAGGATTTTATCCTATTTTAGCAACAGTAATGTTGTTATATGAACAGTGGGAGCCGTTGCATAGGGCACGGCGCCGAACCACAATTTATTAGGAGGTAGCCAAAATGGCAAAGAAAGTAACAGGTTATATCAAATTACAGATTCCTGCCGGCAAAGCAACACCGGCACCGCCTGTAGGTCCTGCACTTGGACAGCACGGCGTTAACATCGTTGAATTCACAAAGCAGTTCAACGCTAAGACAGCAGATAAGGGTGACTTAATCATCCCTGTTGTTATCACAGTTTATGCAGACAGAAGCTTTAGTTTCATTACTAAGACTCCTCCCGCTGCAGTTCTTTTAAAGAAGGCTTGTAACCTTAAGACAGCATCTGCTAAGCCTAACAAGCAGAAGGTTGCAACAATTTCTAAGGATAAGGTTCGTGAAATCGCAGAAATGAAGATGCCGGACTTAAATGCAGCAAGTATCGAAGCAGCTATGAGCATGATCGCGGGTACAGCTCGCAGTATGGGTATCGTAGTAGAAGATTAATTTTAGAAGGTGGGAGCACGTGTGTGCATTGAACCACAAGGAGGTAAATAAGTTATGAAACATGGTAAGAAATATAACGAAGCAGCTAAGCTTGTTGATAGAGCTACACTCTATGATCCTGCTGATGCAGTTGCTTTGGTAAAGAAGACTGCTGGTGCTAAATTTGATGAAACAGTAGAAATTCACATCAGAACAGGTTGTGACGGACGTCACGCTGAAGAACAGATCCGTGGTGCGGTAGTGTTACCCAACGGTACTGGTAAGACAGTTAAGGTTCTCGTATTCGCTAAAGGCGATAAGGTAAACGAAGCTGAAGCAGCTGGTGCTGATTATGTAGGCGGCGAAGAACTCATTCCCAAGATTCAGAACGAAGGTTGGTTAGATTTTGATGTTGTTGTAGCAACTCCCGACATGATGGGTGTTGTAGGTCGTCTTGGTAAGGTTTTAGGACCTAAGGGCTTAATGCCTAACCCCAAGGCAGGTACTGTAACAATGGATGTTACCAAGGCTATTGCTGATATCAAAGCAGGTAAGATCGAATACAGACTTGACAAGCAGAACATCATTCACTGCCCTATCGG
>JAZNRI010000040.1:0-2356 GCA_045590655.1 Lachnospiraceae bacterium
TTTCTGTTACTTATAAGCGTGTGCGAAACTTAGTTTTAGCGGACGGACAAAATTGAATTCTAAATGGCAAGAAATAATTCTTCAAGATGCGTATCATTTAACCATACAGAAGAAAGGAAGTGAATGTATGGAATGGCTAACTGCAGTCAGAGAATCAATTGATTTTATAGAGGGACATTTGAATGATAACATCAGTGCGCAGGATGTGGCAGAGCAAGTGTATGTATCCCCTCTACATTTTCAAAGAGGTTTTTTGATTATGACCGGCTACTCAGTATCAGAGTATATTCGTAATCGTAAGCTATATCTGGCGGCACTTGAGCTGAAAAAGGCTGACAGAAAAGTAATAGATGTGGCACTTGATTATGGATATGACACACCGGATAGCTTTGCGAAAGCATTTACCAGATTTCATGGTATTTCGCCTATGCAGGTAAAACAGGGCGGTGATATTAGAACCTTTCTTCCGTTGAGTGTTAAAGTTACAGTTCAAGGAGGAGATAAAATGGACTACAAGATTACAAAGATGTTTGGTTTTAAAGTTATAGGCTTTGCAAGAGAGTTTTCTTTTGATACGGCATATGAGGAAATTCCGAAATATTGGGATGAAATCTGTGAGAAGTATGCGGCTAATGTATATGCAGGCAATCCACCTGCCAATCCACAGGAAAAAGCATTGATGGATAACTGTATAGGGGAGTTCGGTATTTGTATTGATGACGAAAAAGCATCGAGCAAAGGTAAATTTACCTATCTGATTGCAGGTAAATATACTGGTGGAGAAGTTCCGGAAGGAATGATGCTATATGAGTTTGAACAGGGTGAATGGGCTGTGTTTGACTGTGTAGGAGCAATCCCGGAGGCTCTTCAATCACTAAATACCAGGATATTTAAGGAATGGTTACCGGGAAATCCTGATTATGAGTTAAGTGGTAATGCGAATGTGGAATGGTATGACTGTGTAAATGGAGAAACGACAGATGCTGATTATCACAGTGCTATCTGGATTCCAGTAAAAAGAAGGTAATTCTGAGATGTTAGGGAAAGAGTAGGTTCAGTGGACTTACTCTTTTTCAAGATGATGCTACTCAAAATTAGCAATGATAATTGGGTATGAATATGGAAACTGACGGAGGTTTTTATGAATAAAGAATGGGCAGAAATGAATAAGACATTACAGTTGCAAATTAAGAAAAAAGATACTTTTGCAATGGGTATAGATACATTATTAGAGCTTCGCAGAACTCTTATGGAACTAATTATGCAGTTTAAGAATGAACTGTCGGATACTGATTTTTGTGCTATGCCTTATATAAATGCTAAAGGTTATCATAGCAAAACAATTGCATATTCCTTGTGGCATATCTTTCGTATAGAGGATATTGTAGCGCATTCACTTATTGCAAATGATGAGCAAATTTTGTTTGTAGGCGATTATCAAAGTCGCATAAAATCGCCGATTATTACGACTGCAAATGAACTTGAAAAAGAAGAAATCGGAGAGTTCTCAAAGAAGTTGTCTATTGAAGAACTATATAATTATATTGTTGATGTTGATGAATCTACAACACGGATTTTAAAGACACTTACATATAAAGATATGAAGGGAAAAATATCCGATGAAAGAAGAAAGCAGTTGGAAACGCTCAATGTAGTAAGTGAGGATGAAAATGCTCATTGGTTAATTGATTATTGGTGCGGAAAAGATGTAAGAGGATTGATACAGATGCCGTTTTCAAGACATTGGATTATGCACATCGAGGCTTGTATTAAGATTAGAGATAAGCAGTTAAGTAAGAGATAACTTTCAGTTTGATGGAGCGTCAAACTTGAATTTGCCAGGAGGATATCCTAAATTATGAAAAACCCAATAAATAAGTTGGTTAGAGATAATATTCCATTTATCTGTGAAAAGAATGGACAAACGCCCGAAACAAGAGTTCTGGGTGACAAGGAATATACTTCCGCTTTATATACGAAACTAAAAGAAGAGGTTAGAGAATACTTGATGAGTAATGATATTGAAGAATTAGCCGACATAGTTGAGGTGATTGAAGCGCTGGCTGATAATCAAGGTTCTTCCTTCAGTGAAGTAATGGAAATAAAACAAAACAAGCAAAAAAAGAATGGCGCATTTAAGAACAGAGTATTCTTAATAAGTGTTGACAGTTAAGCGATACTCTATAGAATGTGAGTTCGCATATTCCAATTTACCAAGCAGTAAGTGTGCGCTTATATATGGCATATCGCTATGCAGTGGGAATAACGATAAAGGCCAAGCTGCGTTTTTGCAGCTTCGCCTTACCTGTTTTACAAACACTACCCTAATTTCCGTGCAATCAGCTCTTTGCCTGCT